>CAZNPL010000002.1:107571-243834 GCA_964574815.1 uncultured Phycisphaeraceae bacterium | reverse complement strand
CTGACAATACCGGCCCGCTCAAACCACTTCATGCACGCTTACCGGAAGGACACGACCCGCCGGCGCGTCTCGGCGCGCGACCGGCCCATGGCTCTGGTGGGCGCTTACGTCTTCGTGTCGGTGCTGTGTTAACGGTACCACACCTCTTCGTCGTTGTCTGACCACCCCGTCCTCGTTTCCCCTTCGCTTTACGCCGGCGCTTCCGCCGGACCGGCCTTGCCGCGACGGCGTTCCAGGTCGTCCCGCATCGCGTACGCCTTTTCCTCCGTGATCGTGTAGGTCATCATGATGAGGATAGCCAGCGTTGACGTTACCAGCGGAACGCCAACATCAAACACCCTCAAGAGGAACAAGGTCGTACCCGCCTGCGACTCCTTGAGCGCCACGTCGAAGCCCGAGACGTTCAGCATAATGCCGGTCAGGAGCCCAGCCAAAGCCATGCCGATTTTGACCATCCACCAGTAAATCGCACCAAAAACACCCTCTCGCCGCTTCCCGGTAGCAAGCTCGTCATAATCACAGACGTCCGCAATCATCGAACCCATCAGCGTAAATAACGATCCTACTCCGAACGCCACCAATGGCGCAGCGGCCAGGAGCCAATACGGATGCTGAGGGTTGTATCCTATCCACTTCGCGACGTATCCGACGAGCGATAGCGAGATGGTCAAGAAAAAAGTCCGGCGTTTCCCGATCCTGGTCGCAACGAAACCGGTTATCGGGATGACGAGCAATGTCGATGCTGCGGTTACCGTGCCGAACCAGCCAAGAAGCCTGCCGGCCTGATAGTCATCACCGGCGAACAAGAAGTAGATCATCACGTATATCGAAAACGACATGCCCAACTGGTAGCCGTTAAAGACCAAGAACGTGGACGCGCAGATCTTGACAAAAGGCATACATTTAAGGGTGGTACCGAGACCGCCCAAAAACTCCCGCATCTTCGCCGAGAGTCTCGCGGGCCTGGCTGTAGGGGGCAAGGAAACATGTGTTTCTCTACAGAATACAGCAGGAACGATGCCAAGGCCGACAATGAACGCACCAACACCGATGGCCAGCACGCGTGCGCCGTGTACCTTGTCATCGAACAGGGTCTCGTTCGCCATGAGCGCATAAAACCAGCCGACACCCAGCCATACGAGCTGACCAACCGTATTGGCGAATGTGTGCAGACGCGTTCGCTCATGATAGTCCGCAGTCATTTCATAGCCGAACGCGACGAAGGGGGTCGCGTAGAGCGTGTATGCAAAAAAGTAGAATACGGACGCGACCAGGAATACCCAGAAATAGAAGCTTTCCGTGCGCCCCTCGTGCACTTGCCACATGGAGGCGAAAATCAGGCCCGAGAGAATTGCTCCCGCGAACATGTATGGCCTTCGTCGCCCCCAGCGCGTTCTGGTGTTGTCGGAAATGTACCCAACTACCGGGTCGGAGACCGCATCGAAGATGCGCGGTATGGCCACAATAAGACCGACCAGTAAGGGATCGACGCGGAGGCCGAGGTTGAGGATAACGACCATGGCCGGCAGAGCGGCAGCCTGAAGGTTGTTGACAAGCATGCCGACGGCGTACGCGGACTTCTGCCGCAATGGAATTCGATCTTCCTGGGCGGTTGGGGGGCGTACGGTTATGTTCATGAAGGCTTGGTCTGCCACGCGTTGGGTCGGCCCGGGTTTAGCACGCTCAACGGGCCTCCTGACCCAGTGGGACGACGGATGGAGCGCGCTCAAACGTGTCAGGCAAGCGGGGCGGGCGCGTGGCGATCATGCACGGGGGGCGTGTGGCCGGTGCCTTGGATACGCGGCAGATCTCCCGCATTCTCTTCAACGCGTCTCCCCGTCGGCCTGAGTTGAGCTGGTGCTTACTGAGGATTTCCAATGGTGAGCCAGCGTCGTGAGAACCCAGATTGTAGCAATCACGTAGGCAATCAGAACACTGTAGAACCAGTACCAGTAGAGCCCCGAGGGGTCACCGACAGCCTCGATCCAAAGTCGGTGCGTCGCCATCGCCACTTGGAGAAAGTAGTAGCCGAAGAAGATGATGAGAAAGCAGGCCGAGAAATGCCGGTCCATCACGCGCAGCTCCGGGCGCGACTCGAGCCACGACTCCCATCCAACGGTTCCCGGGACCTGCACCTCGATCCGCTCCCGGATGTATCGACCGGCCCGCATCATGTAGTTCTGCTGCGCCAGGAACAGAACGATGAACACCAGAACCAAGAAAGGCAGGATCATCCACACAAGAGTGGTCGCGTCCCAGGTCACATAGGCCAGAGTCGGCATGCCGATGAGGCCGATCAGAACCGTCCAGAAGAGCCTTCTCTGCTGACCCTCGATCTCGTGACGCAGGGACACAAACTGTTCTCTGAGAAAGGCTTGCTGATCCATCTTGAACCTCCTGGTGTTGCCAACTGCCGATTAGCGGCCGCCGAAGACATAGTCACGAACCGCTCTCTTGGGTGTCCGGTCGGCCCGGAAAAGCCCCCAGTGCTTCTCGACGTCGTCTGGATCGTTGCCGCCCTTCCAGTTCTCGTCGAAGGCTTCAAAGTAGAAGCTCGTGATCCGTTGTTTCATGACCCAGTCGGTGAACCGGTCGAAGTACGCTTTCTGTTGGTCCTCGCCGGCTGCGCCGAGCAGCAGTTCTCCCTGTTCGCCATGGCTGCTCTTTTCAGTGGCCCAGCCTGTTTCACCGAGCACGGTTTCACGATTCGGATGCATGACCCGGACAGCGGCGAATCTCGCTTGCGTGAAGGCCAAGGCATCCGTGAGAAGCTGTTTATTCCACATCGGGTGGATGTGGACGACGACGAAGTCGATTTCGCGAACCAACATTCTGCTCTCCGGCCGCAGCCAGTAGCTGAAATCATCAGCCGTTGCAACGGGCGTTCTGGTGGCAGCCCTCACTTCTCGGATGTGCTTGATCAAGACGTCCCTCTGCACTTTGTGGGACGACCAGTCCACTTGCGTCTCGGATCCGACAATTGCACCAACCACGATGTCAGGAAACTCGTTGGCCAGCTTGATGGTCTCAGCAACCTCTTCCTTGTTCAGCATCACGCCGTCAGGGAGCGCATCGAGTTGAGTATCGTCCTCGGCCACACGTGCCTCCGGCTCGATCCACGATCCCAAGACGACTTGCAGCCCTAGATCTTCCTTGCGGATGATTTCCAGCACCGCCCGTGCCGGCCCCCTTCGCGAACCGTAGAGCCGTAACAGTCTCCATTTGGTGCGCAACAGCGATAAGTCCTCACGCAGTTGGTCCCTCGTGGGCATGGCGCCGCGTGGCGATTGCCCGTCTCGATAGGGGCTGTATGCGATGCCGTTGCCAATCCACGACGATTGCGGCTCCGCCAAAAAGGGGCGCACAGTAAATGGCGATTCTCGCGCTGCCTCATCGTTCCCCTCGCGCACGGCAACCCGCTCCTGCGAAACGGCTACAGCCACGCCACCGAGAACAGTCGCAGCGAACACGATCGCCTGCACCATCGATGACTTCCCTGGAACAGCGGTGACGGCGAGCTTCATCACAACCTAGCCTCAAAAGGATTCGATACGATCCAACACGTCAGCGGTCACCAGGAGTATGCTTCGGGCGCCTGGCCGCCGGGGCCCGGCCAGATCGCATCCAGTGTTGTCATGACGTCGTCGTCCAGTTCCATATCCAGAGTCCGCACCGCATCAGTCAATTGCTTCCCTGATCTGGGCCCAACGATCGGTGCGGTAACGGCCGGGTTCGCAAGCACCCAGGCAAGTGCGATCTCCGCTGGATTCGCCTTGATGCCTTTGCAGAAATCCTCATACCTTCCGACGGCATCGCGATGCTTCTCGAGTTTGGCCTTGGCCCATTCTCCTGCGCGTCGCCCCCCGGCGGTCTGCTCCCGGATTCCCGCCAACATTCCACCGCCCAGCGGACTCCATGGAATGAGGCCGATACCGAAGTGCTGAACTGCGGGGATGACTTCCAATTCGGGTGTGCGGTCCGCCAAGCTGTAAATGCACTGTTCGGAGAGAAGACCGAATCCGCCCCGCAGTGATGCGACGGTCTGTGCTTTTGCTATGCACCAGGCGGGAAAGTTGCTACTTCCCACGTACGAGATCTTGCCCTCGCGCAGGAGCTGCTCCATCGCCTGCCAGGTTTCTTCGAAGGGTGTCGCCCGATCCACGTGGTGCATCTGGTACAGGTCGATGTGGTCCACCCGCAAGCGCCTCAGGCTTTCATCGCACGCTTTACGGATGTGGTACGCCGACAGCCCGCGATCGTTCGGGCCATCGCCCATCTCCCCGAATACCTTGGTTGCCAGGACAATGGACGCGCGCCGCCGGCCGTTTTTCGCAAGCCAGCGCCCAATAATCTCCTCCGTCCACCCTTGCCCCTTCTTCCACCCGTACACGTTGGCAGTGTCGAAGAAGTTGATTCCGAGTTCAAGAGCCTGATCCATAATGGCATGGCTCTCATGCTCCGGCGTCACCGGCCCGAAATTCATTGTTCCCAGGCAGAGCTTGCTTACACGCAAGCCGCTTCGGCCTAGCTGAACATATCTCATCGGGGGTGCTCCAAACAGACGCGTTGGTCGCACGCAATCCTTCATAGCAAGGACGGCCTTGGGCCGTATCGAGCCGGGTTGCGTTTCCCAATATGCTGCGGCCTACGAGAAGTCCGGCCGTGATTCAGTAACCCCCCTCATCGATGGCCTCACCGCTCGAGTCGATCACCCGCCGGTACCAACGCGCGGAATCCTTTGGAATCCGCCGTTGTGTTGCGTAGTCCACGAAGACAAGTCCGAACCGCTCTTTATAGCCCTCCGCCCACTCGAAGTTGTCGAGCAACGACCAATGAAAGTATCCTCTGACATCTGCTCCGTCGTCGATCGCTCTTCGGAGGTGCTGAAGGTGCCGACGCACGAAGTCGATCCGATACGGATCATGAACCATTCCGTCCATCGCCACCCACTCGCGGCATGACATGCCGTTTTCCGTAATGACGACGGGAACACCGTACTGCTCGGCGAAGAACTTCGGACCCCAGTAAAGCGCCTCGGGGGTAACCGGAGTGCCCATCGAGGTCAGAGGCGCTCCCGGGTCTCGATCCGGCTGCGGGGGCGTGGATGGCGGCTGCGCGGAGACGTAATGACCGAAGTAGATGTTCAGGCCAAGAAAATCCAGTCGCTGGCCCATGGTTTCCAGGTCGCCCGCATGTATTTCCGGTACCGAGGATCCGAAGAGAGCCAGTCCGTCTTGCGGATAGCCGCGCTTCAGCAGCGGGTCGATCCACCATGAGTTATTGAAAAGGCTGTCACCTCGTACGGCAAACATGTGGCGCCGCGCCGCTTCAACGTCCTTGTCGGAATCGGTCGCCGGCATGCAGACGCAACCAACGGGCGCATATCCGACCTGACAGCCTTTTCGAGCATGTGTGCGGATGGCTTGGACGGCTGCGCCGTGCGCACGAAGGAGGTTGTGCCCGACCCAAAGAGCCTCCTTCAACGACAAGCGATCTCCGGGAGCGTGAACGCCGTCCCTATGGGCATTCTGCGCGATGACCTGTGGCTCGTTAATCGTAATCCAATTGGCCACACGGTCACCGAGTCGCTTTGCGAGAAGCGCCGCGTAATCGCGGAACCACTCGGCACTGTCGCGCGCGAGCCAGCCGCCGCGTTCGTAAAGAGCAAGAGGGTAGTCCCAATGAAACAACGTCAGGTAGGGAGTCACGCCGACCCTTAACAGCTCGTCGACCAGGCGATCATAGAAATCAAGGCCGGGACCGTTGTGCTCGCCGATGCCTCGCGGGAGTACGCGTGGCCAGGAGACGGAAAAGCGGTACGCCTTCAGCCCGAGGTCCCCCATCAGGGCCACGTCCTCGCGGTACCTGTGATAATGGTCGCAAGCCGCATCACCGGTCTGCCCGCCGAAGATGGCGCCTCGTCTCTTGCAGAATACATCCCAGATCGAAGGGCCCTTACCGTCCTCTTCGACGGCTCCTTCGATCTGATAGGAGGATGCTGCCGCTCCCCATACAAAGCCCTTCGGAAAGCGTCTGTGTCCCTTACTCACGCCATCTGCTCAACTTTGTGGTGCCCGCACGTTCAGGAAAGCCAGACGTCTATACGATGGATCGCACGGCTCCGAATCTTCTCCGCCACACTGCCGTTGATGTCTGCCGCGCAGATCGGACTCGATCCATCCAGAATATAGCGGCTCGGGGAAACACCACCAGGGCCAAACGTGTCGCGCCGTTGACCATTATGATAGACAAGCAGCATCGAGCCGAGCAGGGCGCAGGCGAATGCGTTCTCCGGGATGCGTTCAGGCCTGTTGTTCCACGAGATATCGCACTCCTGCCTGGTGAACCACGCCCCCGGCAGGATCGGACGCAGCCGAAAGGCGAGGACGCCATCATCGCAGGCAAACGGGTGAGGTCCGAGTGTCATCAAGAGCCACATGTGAATAAACTCGGCCGTCGATCCCGTCAAGCGTCCCACAAAACCGCGACCGTGCGTGCTCTTGTCGGGGTTGACCGTGGATCCGAGGAACGAGCTGTTCTCCAGGATGCTCCGCCCGTACACGTGCGGATCCATAAACGGAACCAACATCGTCGCCGCGTCATGAAAAAACTCTTCATATAGACCCGTCTTGAGGAGCTCCAGGATGTACTTGTATGACATGTGAAGCCAGACGGATTCGTTTTCGAGCCAGCCCCGCGTAAAAGTGTGCGCTCGCCCGATCTCCGGACCACAGGCGTCGAGACACTCATTCAACTTGTACATCTTGAGTTCTGCGTCAATCAGCGGGCTCTTCTGCACCGCGTGGTGGATTTCGCGGGCGTGCTCGACGTTGTCAACCAGACGGAGCGCATGAACCTGACCTTCGAGAAACAGGGGCAACGGCGAAAGTTCGAATTCATCCACGACTGAGAATGAACACGATCCGGTACTCGATGTCGCCCCTTCGGCCTGTTGCGGGGTGGGTGTGCCTATGTAGTACGTATGGTACAAACCCATGTGCGGGGCAAACGCTTTGTCGATTGCGGCTCGGGCCCGCCTGCCCGACAGGGTAAGCAACGCCGAGATCGTGCTGCCGGATACCTCCCGCTTGTCAGGGCGATCGCATTGCCTCAGGGCCGCCCGATATTCCTCCCGCAACGTCGCCGCGCGTTCCCAGTTGTAGTCCTGCGCCGCGAGATCGCCAACAACCTGCTCCACGAACGCCGCAACCGGTTCGGGTAACTCCACCGCTGTACCGTCAGGCACTTGGGCCTCCAAGAACGCCGCCAGGCGCGCAAGTTCCGCGGCCTCACACGTCGACGAGCCGAACCGCCCGGGCAGTCCGTTCAAGGCGTCATTCCAACCGGGCCTGCCGGCCTCCATTTCAATGCCCTTGCAATCGTAATCGAAGGACACGGATTTGACCGCGATGAGGGCACAGAGTTTCGCGAAAAGCGAAACACGAGGGAGAGGGCCGTTTGGCGGCACGTTATCGACGGTATTGAGCTGCATCAGGCCGGAAGAGCGCACGACGTACTTGCGTTTTCGCGGGAGTACGTAGGCGCCGTCGTCGAACCAGCCTACGTCACCGGCCCCGGCGAGAACGTTGACGATTCGATCCGGAAAGAGCGCAGCGAAGGCTTCCAAGAGATCCGTTATATAAGTCCAATGATCAATCCAGTATCCGCCGTCGTGTCCGTCTGCGACCAATTCGGCATCGCAATGCCGCAAGACATGGTCAGCGAACTCGATAGGGTCCTGCAACCGAACGTCGTTTGCGGCGAGCCAGTGGAGCAGTTCACCCGGACGGAATCCGCTGCGCAATAGTCGGGTCAAGTCGTCGGCCACACCATCTTCTAGGATCGGGCACAAGGCCGTCACGTCCAACTCCTGCCGCAGCACCCAGCGGTAGCCCACCACGGCAAGCGGATTATAACCGTCCGGACGCAGCAGTTCGGCGAACATCCGGATCTCGAGATCCGACACCTCCGGGTAAAACCAGATGTCAGACCTGCGATTCTGGCAGATGTCACGAAAATTGCCCGGCCCGCTCGATAGCGGCGTCGCCGGCAGTTCAAAATGGTTGTAATCGCGCTCGAGATCACCGTGCCTTCGGGCAAAAAGATAATGCGGTTTGGGGCCCTTGGACGACGGCGTCAACCGCGGAATGCCTCCGCGAAGAACATTGTCAAGGTAGTTCTGCCTGGCGTATGCGTCAAGCGCAGGTTCGCTCGACAACGTGAACGCCGGGGCCGTAATGCTCTCAATGAGCTGCCGACTTGCCGCCCGAGCAGCGACGAAATCAGCGGCCTTCTGGAACCCGCCGAGAAACTGGGTCAGCATGCGATCGCTGGGCGCGAATCCCGTCACCGCAACCAGGTTCACGGAATCTTGCGCGTGCAACATGACGTCCAGAGGCACCAATGCGCAAGGCAAACGGTTTTCCCAAACCTGTTGACGCGTGTCCAGCGTTCCTGAATCCAGGAAACGCCTGGGCACGATATGATCGTTGCCTGAACCAAAGACCAAATCGGGATCGATGATCGGTTCCACGGGCAACGGAACATCATCGTCCAGGCGCCACGCGGCGTAGAAATTGCCGTGATGGATACGTTTCACCTCGGCTTCATCGTGCGCGGCAACCTTTGTGGCGAAGAACGGCACCGCGCCGGACACAAGCCGTACGTGAGCGTATGCTTCACTGATGCGACGCAACATTTTGGCACCGTGGTCGTTCAGCCCGGCTGGGAGCAAGAGCGGGAGTCCGTCCAACAACGTAATCTGATGCGGATGACTCGAGTGATTGATCACCTTGAGATTCCGAATCAGGCTGCCGACAGGGCGATCCACGGGTGAAAAATACTCCACGCTGAACTCGAGCCCGAGGGCGGGAACGAAGTCGGTGAGAATGAGGCCGTCTGCGTGAATGCGCAACGTCCTTTCACTTTCCGGCACATGCTCGAGATGGATAGATCCAAACGGTTCGTAATACCGATTGTCTACCTTGCAGAACGTACGAAACCCCCGGATGCCGACCAGCTGCGAGGCTGCGGTGGCAGGAAGGTACTCGGCAATGGCGTGGTCCTTATCGGCGACGCCGAATGAAACGACGGCTTGAGCGCGGTTGAGGTACATGCACCAGACGGGGACGCCGCGCGCGCCACCCAAGCCGGGCAAGAAGCTGAAGAAGGTGGGTGCGCGATCGTAACCGGTGATGACATAAGAGCCATCGTCATCGAGTCGGTAGTCAACCTCTCCGGAGACAGCCCGCCCCCGTTCAGACAGCCGCGGCAAACCGGTCAACATGAACTCCAAGTCCCTTCAGAACGTTTACAAGCAAGCCTGCAGGCGTTCGAGTAACATCAATTCACTTGGCTGTCAACGAAAGCGCTGGTTGTGGAGCGGTCGACCGTCCTCCCCATCGGAACAACACGGCGACCATACCTGGGGGTTGTCTCACGCTCAACTGCTGCCGCTCGACGTTTACTCGCAGCACGGGTCTACTCCAGTAATCGCGCCCAGCACCGCGAGCACGTCGAACAGGTTGAGCACGCCGTTTCCTTCGCACGGCTCGACATCGTCGCTAATGAAGTCGCATCGGCTGAAATCGCCGCCCATGCCATCAAGGACACAGAATATATCGAAGAGATTGAGGATGTCGTTGCCGTCAACGTCCCCGTATCGGGCGGCGGTGTAGTGACATACCGACAGGTCGCAGCGGTCCATCGTGCACGGATCGCCATCATGGCAGTCGGAATCCTGCAAGCAAGCTGATGCGCTGAATCGCACAAAGTCACCCAGCTTGAGCACCGCGTCGCCGTTTCCGATGTTGGTACCGTCCCATGGATTCCCAGTTGCGACGGCTATGAACTCATTCGAACGATAGGCGAAGTCCCCCTTCAGCAGCGTTGCGACAAAAAGCGTCGATTCGCCGGTGGGCACGCCAAGCTCCGGCAAACGGATCTCGATTTCCCGCAAGCGCCGGCCTTGGGTTCCGTCATCGATCCGATAGACGACGTGCTGTCCGCCGTACAAATCGGTTTCGGCCCCGAGCATCGCTCCATTGAGGAGGGCGAGCGTTGGTGCTTCCAACCTGTAAACCGAAACAAATTCTTCCTGAAGGCAGATCGCATAATCCGCGCGAAAACCCGGCGCGAAGAAAAGATCGGCTGATTGCCCGGAACTCCCGACACCCGACGCGAGCCGACGACTCGCATCAGCCACATCTGTCAAACCGACAGTTGAGGCGAAGCCCCCGGGTGCAGAATCGATGTAGATCACTACCCCGTCAGGCGACGACTCCGGCCATTCTGTTGCACTCATCAACGCGAGATTGAGCTGGTCGTTTCCCGTTGCCGACCAGTACAGCACAGAGTCATCTCCGATCAGGTCGCCGAAGCCGGCGTTGATTCCCGAGGCCGAGCCGGCGTATTCCCCGACTGCAAGAACACCGTCCGCCGACGCAGCCGTCTGCGAGGAGTCGATAATCTCAGCAAGCGGATCGCCCGGATCGCTCGGGGCGTAGACGCGAACGTAATCAATCTCGTGGTACTGCGGGAATACCGTAGTCTCGTCCGGATTACCAGGCCAGTTACCGCCGACGGCAGTGTTCAGGATGATGTAGAACGGCTCGTTTGGCACCATTACCGTGCTCGTGAAACAGAGCTCATCATCGACGAACCAGTCGATCCGGCCGGGCATCCACTCGACCGCGAATCGGTGAAAGCCTTGTGAGAAGTCGGGCCCAAAGTAATCGTCTCCGTGACTCGCGACGTTGGGCCACGTACCCCAGTGATGCGTCATGTAAACGCGGAAAGGCTCATGGCCCAACAACTCCATGATGTCGATTTCCGGGGGCCAGGCACCCGATGTCGGAAGCATCCAATGCGCAGGCCAGATTCCCTGGCCCGACGGCAGCTTGGCGCACACTTCGATGCGGCCGTAGGCGGTGGCAAACCGGTCGATGCTTTCGACGAGACCGGATGTGTATGGATGGCCCTGGTATAGACGCTCCTGGCTTCGCAGGGTCAGAATTGAATTTGCGACATAGACATCATCTGGGGCATAATACTGCAGCTCGTTGTTCTTGATGAGAAACGCGTCCTCGACACGCCACTTGCTGTCGTCCACCACGTCCCCATCAAACTCGTCGTTCCAGATCAGGTCCCATCCGGTGGGCATCGAGCCGGATTCGCTGTCAAAACCGACGTCGTCAATAAGAGCGGCGCCCGCCGTGTTGTTTCTGTGGATGAACACGAAGACGATGCGTGCCTCAACCGTCTGGGGCGGGGCAACGGCCTGGAACGAGTGGAACGTCCATACGTCTTGCGGCGATGCCCCGTCAAGCACGAGGATCTCACTCTCACTCAACATATCCGATGTGCCGTACGCACCGCCCGGTACCCGGTAGAACTCGATTTTCATGACCATTGAGCTGGGCGTGCCTGCCAGCCCGTCGTCGGCGTTATGCCGAACGTAAGCGCTCGCCTCCCATGTCTCGCCGGGCGTCGCCGCCAGATTCTGAAACAGTCCGGAGTAGTTCGGATTGCCATTGAACCCTCCGAAGACTTTGGCAACGTGCGTGCCGGACCGAGGCGTCGTTGCCGCCGCAACCACATTGGTGATGACATCATTGAACGTCGTCCAAGCGGCGAGCGATCCACCTCCGTCGTCGAACGCGGCGTTCTGCAATCCTGCGGAAGCGTTCCCCGCAGCAAGCAGCACCTCCGGCAAGGCTGCCAGTGTCATGATCATCGAGTGTCGGGCACAACGTCTCATGGCATTTCACGTATTGACGAACATATCGGGCTATACTACGGCCCCGGGCAAGAGCATGGGTCGGTCCCGCTGACGGCATCCAGCACACCAAAAACGTCAAGAAGATTTAGCGTATCATTGCCGGCACAGGGCGCGACATCTGCATTGCCGGGAGTGCATGTGGCCGCACCCGGGGGAACGCCGCCGAGCAAGTCCAGAATGCAGAAAATGTCGAAGAGATTCAAGGCTCCATTGCCGTCAACGTCGCCGTAAGCCCGTGGAGAGAATTCGCACGTGCCGGACACCTGGTCGCACGTGTCCAGTGTGCAAGCATTATCGTCGTCACATCCTGAGTTGTCGGTACAGAACGCGCCGGTGGCGGTGAGCGTGACGTTGTCGACCGTCAGAACCGCATCGGAACCCCAGTCGCCCGTGTCGTCCGCCATCGAAACGACTGCGGCAAACGTGTCCGATCCAGCGCCGAACCCAGGCGCCGTCAGGGACAGATTGTCGACAACGAGCGTTCCGCCGCTGTTCCAGGTGTTCCACTCGTCGTTGAAGGCTACCACGACAGTGTGCGGCCCATGATCAGGATGGAACGTTCCGTCGCCAATGAAGGTGCCTTCCTGGAATTTCTGGGGGTCGCCGAGCGAGCCTCCCACGGTGACGAAATCCGCCTGCACGTCCGGCGCAACACCGTTTTCAACATACGCCAGGAAATCCCCCTCGGCGTCTTCGATCCGCAGGTGGTACTTGCCCAGTTGCGCGCCGGTCCCGGCGATCCCCTTAATATCAGCCCACAACTCGATGTTGGCGAGATCGCCGTCGGGGAAGGTCTGGTTCTGCCACATCAGCCCGGCCCACCAGCCTCCGGCGCCGGTCACGTTTACATCCCAGACCTCGAGCTTGCCCGCGCCGCCGCCTTCAACGCCTCCGGTCGTGAGCCCGGCGGCGGCTGCTCCACCGGTGACCGTCACAGCACCCCAGTAACCGGCGAAGGCCGCTTCACCCTCGATGCCCAGGTTCCAGCCGGGGGTCCAGGAGGTTGTCCCGGAAGCGGAGTCGAAAAAGACGATGTCACCCTCACCGGTTACGGTGTCGAAGTCTTCGTCGACGTTCACGAAGGTCGAGACTGCATTGTCCAGCGGACCGCCGAACGTCTCCATCGTGGTACCAACCGTGCCGGCAAAATAGGCCGACCCCACGGCTTCCGTTGCCTCTCCACCGGTTAGGAACATATCGTCGACCGTCAGCGTCCCGCCAAATCCCCAGGTGTGCGCGGCCGTGTTGTCGAAAACGACAACCACTTTGAACGGCCCGCGAGTTGCGTCGAACAGACCGTCACCGAATCCGCCCTCTTCCGCAGGGTTCAGTCCGCCGACCAACGGGCCACCCACCTCCTGCCAATCACCGGTAGCCGTCTCGTTAAAGGCGAGCCAGTCGAAGTCTGCGTCCTCGATGCGCAAGGCGTACTTGCCCAGCGTCTCACCGTTCGCTGGAATCGCGGTGCCCCGAATCCATGCCTTCAATTCCACCTGGCTGAGGTCCGTCGATGGCAGTCTCTGGTTCTCCCACACCATTCCCGCGTACCAGCCGTTGGTGGCTGCGTGGCTGATTTGATCAACGACGATCTCACCGCCGCCGCCGGTGTAGCCTCCGCCGATGACACCGTTTACGTAAACGCCGCCGAAGACCTCACCGGCGTCGCCCGGACCCGCAAACGCGGCCTCACCGCTTATGCCATCGTCCCAGTTCGTCGTCCAACCCTCGAGGTCGCCGGGCGCGAGAATCTGTCCACCGCCCGTACCTGTTACCGTCGTGAAGGGTTCATCCAGCCCGAAGGGCACGAACTTCTGGGCTTCGAGGCGGAGTTCGTACGGCGCCCCGGCCGGGATGTTTGACTTCAGGTCGGCTTCGAGAATCAGCCGGCTCGTATCCAGGGTGGGAGGGGAGACGGGCCAGAAGAGTCCCGCATACCATCCCCCGGCGTCAGGCGTAAAAGTCCCGCCGGTGACCGTGAGCAGACCCGCTTTGCTGTCTCCGGAGCCACCGGTGAGCACTGTGCCCGCAGAGGCCGAAGTGACAGCGCCGTCACCCCACGTTCCCGCGTAGGCCCATTCCCCGAGCAGGTCATCGCTCCAGCCATCGAGCTCGTTGTAGCCTGATCCGGTCAGGATCTCGGTTGAGCTTTCTGCGGTGACTCCCTCGAAGGTTTCTTCCAGTACGATTTCATCGCCCAGTATTGCACCGGATGAGAGAAACAGAAGGCCGATCGCAACTCCGGCGATAAGTCTTGACGGGGATCTCCGTTCCAACATGGTTCATAAACTCCTTTCCGAGGAAGCCCTTTGGCGCTTCGAATGGCAACTCCTTGTGCACCGCTGTATCTTTAAACGCAGCCCCTCCCGAAGCGAACGCGACGGAAGCGCGTCGTCTCCGAGTTTCACGACCGGTTATGAATCCTGCGGAGGGTGTCGCGTCAACAGTGGCGAAACTTACTCCTGAATCGGCATGCTCCCGCGTCCAATCAGTGCCACCGCCCCCACGATCAAGCATAGCAGCGCCAGCGCGATCGCAGACCACTGCGAAGCCGTTGGAACCGGATCGGCCAACAGTGTCAGCGCTGCATCATCCACGATAGCCGCGCCGTGCTCCCAAGCCGGCTGCAGAAAGACGAATGCCGCCCGCGCCATGACCGTCCCGTCCGGCGCTTCGGCTTCGAATGAGTACTCTTGCCATTGATCGGGCGCAGTATTCGCGTCTGCGATGATCACTTCCTGAGAACTGATCGGTGATTCGGTTGACGGATCAGGGTTGAAGTGGTCCCAAAACTCCAGCTTCATCACCATGAAGTTCTGTGTGCCGGCCAACCCGGCTTGCGTCCCGCCGCCCGCGTCCGGCGGGAGTGTGATGGTCGGTGTGTAACTGTCAGCGCTCATTCTCCAGACCTGGCCGTCCGTTGCTGCGACGTCTTGGGTCATCCCCGAGTTGCACCATTCGCACCACCAGGGACCCATGGTCAGCTCCATCCGACTTCCCTCAAGCGGCGGCAGTGTGGCGTTGGCGTCCCCGGAGTCGACGCTCCAGGTGTTACCCCAGACTGCCCACCCGTCGGGCTTGGGCCCCTCACCCCAATCGACCGTCGTCTCAAAGCCCGAATTCGTCAGATGATTGGCCGAAGCCGACGGAACGACCGCCAGCGTCAGCGATACAACAGACGCCAAAGCGGCAAAGAACGCTCCACGATCACAACTCTGCATCTCACTTCCTCCTGACATACGCTGTTCATGCGCAATTCCGGGGTCCCGTTCGCCCCGATCCCGCCAAGTTTCTTGCGAGCCGGTCAAGCCGCGGCCCGGTGCCGATTTTCCAACGCCCGACACTTCCCGTGTTACTAATATTCTCGGACTCGTTGCTCCTCTGACTTCCTTTGGGCGAGCGCCGTCTCGTGTGCATACCGATTACCTGACCGGACGCGGACGATATGGCGATACACGCACATTGGGCGTGTACTCCGACGGAAGAGAAACGCGGAGACGGTTTTCCGCGCTGTAATCGGTCGCAGAAACGGTCTCGCCATGAATATCCGCGAACAGTACGTTGATGCGGCCCTTCGGGTGACGCTTTGTCGGCATGCGTTTTCCAAAACGCTGCTGGAAATCGGCGAGGTAGGGGCCATCGGCCCGGGCACTCGTCATCAAGTTCGCATACTCATTCTCAGCCGAGGATCTCGCTGCCGAATCGGTGTCCGGCCCTGCCTCGAAAACCAGTCCGACCGAGCCCGGGCTGTAAACGCGATCAAGACGTCCCTGCAGCCGTTGCCCCTGCCGCCGCGCCCCGCAGGGAGAGCTAGGCGGATAGGCCATCTCGCCCTTACATCCCATCCAGCCGCTATCGGTCTCCACCGCCGTCCAGCACGCGGGGTTCCCGCCACTTTCCTCAACCTCAGCGCCTGCAATATCCTCATTGAGGCCATAACTCAAATAGCCCCAGTAGGCCATGTTGTCGCCGGTTTCCCCGTCACCCTTCAAGCCGTTGTTGTCGGCACTCTTGAAGCGTGGGTAGTAGGGCGTCGAAATGCGCACCCGATCGGCGGGGCACATCACAAGCTCGAAATCGTCGCTCATTTCCTTCGCTTGTTCCTTCGCTTCCGAGTAGCTCGCCGCTCGCACACCCCAGTCCCAGCTGCCCTCGTATTGAATGCGCGATGCCGCGGCCAACGCCACCGGCCAGCTGAATAACTCACCGTGAACATCGTAGGTAAAACGCCTTCGGTCCGGGTCCGCGAGTCCCACGCCGACCTCGTCGGTCGCCAGCGGAAATCGATCATCGTGGCTGCCCGCGAAAACAACAGCCGCCTGACCACACCCGCGAAGGTGAGACAGGCACTTGACGGTTTTGCCCTGATCACGAGCACCTTTGAGCGACGGGATCAGAATCGAAATCAGTAGTGCGATGATAGAAACAACGACGAGCAACTCGATCAGCGTGAAACCGCTGACTGCCCGTTCGCACGTCCCGATGGTCCTAAACCGAATGCATCCGTTCATGGCCGTCTCTCTTCAGGCCGATCTTCTCGGTCGAATACTCTTGCTCCGCTCAAACCGGGGCTCCTCGCCCGTTCATAAGCGTGGGGGCCACGGCTCCTGCCGGTGGCGCCGTCGAGCGGTTGACCTCAAAACACGTTGGCAGCGTTTGCCGAACACGGTTCCCTGAATTCTCCTCGATGAGGCGTGCCAGCCTCACCGCCGCCTCAAACCCCAGTTGAGCAGCGTCCTGACACACCGCCGTCATGGGGGGATAGACGCTGTGTCGCACATCGGCGTCATCGAAGCCTACAACCGAAATCTCTCTTGGAATGTTCAACCCGAACTCGTGCGCCGCGTTAATCGCACCAATGGAGAGCAACGGGTCCGCGAAATAAACGGCGGTGGGCGGCTCCTGCATACTCATGATCATTTTCATGGCGCTCGCTCCGCCGGCCAGATTGGCGGCGTGCCGGAAGACGAGTCGCTCATCGAAGGCGATGCCGTGCCGCTCCAATGCGACTTGATAGCCTTTCAAGCGGTCCAGGTGATCCTGATCGGGCACGCTGTTCATTCCGAAGGCCACGCGTCGATGTCCGAGCGCGATGAGGTATTCAATGGCGCGGGTGCTCTCCTTGAGGGATTCGCACCCGATGTAATTAACGCTCTTGTTGTTCTCGAATCTCTCGCTTAAGGCGACCATCGGAAAACGCTCGTCCGCGATGGCTTCGCACACATGCCGCGTCGAGGTGGTGGACCGAACGAGAACCCCCCGCACGCTCTTGCGCATGAAGAATTGGGAAAAGGTCTCATCGGCGGCCTTGTCGCGCTGCAGGTTCAAAATGACGAGGTCGAATCTCGATTCGTTAAGGCCGCGTACGATGCCCGCCAGGAGATTGGAGTCGAACGTCGAGGTCAGCGTTTCGCTTCCGGCAAACACCAAGCCGATGTTGGTCACCACCCTTCTACCCATGGTCGGCGCGTAACCAGAGCGGACCGCGACATCCAGAACCTTGCTGCGCGTGCCGCTGCGTACGGCTGGGTCGTTGTTCAGAGCGCGTGAGGCGGTGCTGGTGGAAACTCCGGCCAGCTTGGCAATCTCACGAATCGATGGCATCCGATAACTCGCAACTGTCCCGGTACAAGTCTGCAACCATTTCTGCAACTGTTCCACAGCCTACCACCATCATCGGGAGGGTGCAAGCGTAATTCCCAAAAAAACGCTCCTCGACTGCAATCGGCTGAGGCCTGCGGGCGCAGAGAGAGGAGGCTCCTATCGTTCTCGGGGATACAGGCCTTTTGAACCGGAAACTATTTGCCTGTAATGGTTTGCGACACCGAATGCCGCGGCCGACGCGTGTCGTATGTCAATCCCAGAAGATAAAATCACGCGTCAGCGGAAGACATGGGCGGCGGGCGCTAGTTCAGTCGCAATGCCCGGGCCTTGAGCCGTTCGTGATCCGCGCACCCGTGGAAAGTGCCGGCGCCAGGGGGAGCCCAAGAGCCGTGTGAGGGGACAAACGTGCGCCCCTAAAGCTCATGGTGCTTTCACGGTGTTCCCAAGTTAGGCGGCTGAGGCTCTTGGGGTTTGGGCCAGGTAAGCGGTCTCTTCGGGCCTTGTTGCCTGGCAGTTGGCAAACGGCATCTGGTGATGCCGGTGGCCGGCTAAAACCGCCCGGGCGGTCACTTCACTTGGTGGCCCGCCTGCGATCGCTCGTCGCTTGTGCGGGGAAGATGGTCAGCCTTTCAGCCCCGATGTGACGATTCCCTCAATGAACGTCCGCTGTGTGAGGACGAATAACAGGATGAGGGGGGCCGTCACGAGAGTGGATGCGGCCATGAGAAGATTCCACGGCGTCCCTCCATGTTGAGCCTGATAAAACTGAAGGCCCAAGGCGAGCGTGAACTGGTCCTGGTGGTTCAAATAAATGAGTGGGCCGATGAAGTCGTTCCAGACATACATGACGTGAAACAACGCGACGACGGCCAGTGCAGGCCGTGAAAGCGGAAGAATGACGCGCCAGAAAATGCCCCAGTGGCCCATGCCGTCCAGGCGGGCTGCGTCGCACAACTCGTTGGGAATTTGCATGAAGAACTGACGGAGGAGGAAGATGTTGAACGCTCCGCCGAACCAGGCCGGCACCCAAAGCGGTCGGAGCGTACCGATCCAACCGAGCTGTTTAAAAATGAAGTACGTCGGGATCATGACGGCCGGAAACGGGACCATCATAGTAGCCAGCATCACGCCGAACAACACCGACCGGCCGCGCCATTGGACTCTTGAGAAGCCGTACGCGCAGATCGCACTGGAGAATACCATACCGACCACGCTGAGCAGCGCGACAACGAGCGTGTTACGTAGGAAGATGACGAAATGCACGTTGTCGCTTGTGAGGACGCCTTCATAACCCTCTCGTTCGACGCCCTGGTCGTCAACGGCCTTCTCGCGTCCAGCGAAATAGTTTTCGAACGCGTACGTGCCGATCCTGGCAGGTTTCTCGGGCAGTAGCGCAATTCCGGTCGTCGTCACCTCCTCCTGCGGTTTCAGGCTCGTGCTGATCATCCAGATCAGAGGCGTAACAAAGGCGACGCTCACCATGATGAGCACCAGGAGCACCAGTATGCACATTGGCTGGCTTTGTTTCACGACAATGCCCCTCGGTAGTGAACGAAGTTTCGGCTCAGGCGGAAGGCGACGCCGGTGAGGCACAAGATAATGACGAGTTGAATCCAACTCAGGAGACAGGCGTACCCGAAACGCTGGTGCATGAAGCCGACGTCGTAGAGGTACATCGTATAGAAATACGCGTTTCGGCCCGGGCCGCCGCCGGGAATCATGATCTGTGGAACAGCGAAGACCTGCCAGACGAAGATGGTACCCATCACGATATTGAAGAAGATGGACGGGGAAATCATGGGGAGGGTGACGAATCGGAGCCGTTGCAGGGTGCCGGCGCCGTCGAGATGGATTGCCTCATAGAGCTCCTTGGGTACATCCTGCAGGCCTGCAAGGTAGATGACGACCGCGTGCCCGATGCTCCAAAGGCTGAGCAAGATCATGCTCGGCATCGTCCACCTGGGATCGTTGAGCCAGTTCGGGCCGTCGATGCCGAACATGCCGATTACGCTGTTAATCAGGCCGTACCGTGCGTTAAACATCCACAACCAGATCATTGCGCCGGCGACGAGAGGAACCAGCGTGGGCACGAAGATGATCGCTCTCCAGAGAGTCTGACCGGGGACGCGTGCGTTGAGCATGAGCGCCAGAGCCAGAGACAAGATTGTGCCGGCTGGCAGCGCGACGGCTGCATAAACCGCCGTGTTCTTCAGGACCTGCCAGAAAAGCGGATCACCGAAGAGCGTTCGAATGTTTTCAAGGCCTGTGAACACCGGTGGTCGGAGCGCGTTGTATTGGCAGAAACAAAGTATGGCGGAGATCGACACCGGGAGGAGTATGAACAGTAAAAGACCGAACAGCCACGGGCTGACCCAAAAGAGTCCCGTCCTGATTCCGTGGCCGGAGTTGCGCTGCGCACGTTTCATGGGTAGTTGATCCCGTGACGGGCCAATCGTCGCGCGGCTGAGTCGGCAAGGACATCGATGCGCATCTGACACGCGCGCAGGCGGGTTCTGGCGGGTGCTCCACCACTCCATATATCACGGTATGCGGCCTTGAACTCGTCCAAGAGTTCCGTCCAGTTGGGCAGGGCCGGCTCGATGTGCGCTCCAGGGTTCCGTGCCAAACGGTCGTGCACATCGATCGCAGGGTTGGGGTGCGTTTCCATGAATCCCGGCGTCGGCGTGACGAGCGGCGTGTTCTTGTAATGTGCCCAACATATCCATTCGATCGGCCGCAGAGCGGGCATGGGACGGCGCTGAACACCCGCGTGCGAGCTAACCGTGCAGTACTCGTAGCCGAATTGGGGCTCCGCCTTGCCCGACGGCACAACGATCGGGTCGTGCGTGTACAGCCACTCGATGAACACCCAGGCGGCGTCCGGGTCTTTTGCTCCCGTGGGAATCGCAAGGACGTCTTGTCCGCAATAACTCACCTCGCTCCCGTCGCTGCTCGGGAAGGGGGCCACGCCGTAGTCGATATCGGGACCATACTGCCGGATCATGTTGGCAAACCACGGTCCCTGCCGGAGCATCGCGAGTTTTCGAACCATGAAGGGATTGTCGGGAGAGTTGAAATTCGCCAGTCCGGATTCGAACCGAGTGACGGCACGTGTACCGAAATGCCTCGCGAATTCCTGGACCCAATCATATCCCTGCATGAAGGGATCAGAATCAAGGCTGGCAAGCCTGGTTGCCGGATCCGTGAACGATCCGCCGAACCAGAGCCCCCACGTGTGCCAGTACCATCCGAACGTTTCGGGACGTCCGGGTAGGTACCCCATCATCTCGATCTCGCCCTCGGGATCCCGGCGATGGATGATCCGGCAGTATCCCATGAGGTCGTCAAGCGTCCGGGGCGGGCGCTCCGCCGAGTATCCGGCGGCCTTCAACTCGTCGTCAAACTCGCGGAGAATCGATTTATTGTAATACAGTGCCACGGACCAGGGCGTCAGGGGCAACGCGTAAATCTGGTCGTGATAGCGACAACCTCGCGTGTACACGGGAATGATCATTTCCGCGTCGATGCCGGACGCCCTCACGCGTTCCGCGAGCGGCAGAAGGGCGCCCCGGGCGGCGAAGCTCGCGACATTCCGAGGCCACAGTCCCACGAGATCCGGGGGGTCGCCTCCCGCTGTGGCGACCAGGGCCTTCAGATCCACCTGAGTCGTCACGACGTAGTCAACGTAGATATTCGTCTCCTGACCGACCGTCTCGTTGAAGAATCGAACGAGGTTCCGCATCGCTTCGCCCTCGAAGTCGGTCCATTTCTCCCAGTACGTGACGACGACGCGACCGGGCGGGATATCGCGGCTTGTGCGAGGCCCGAAGAGAATCAGTGCCAAGGCGGGCAAAACCATCAGCATGACGCCCGCGGACGTGAGCCAAACCTTGAGTCTCTGCAAGCGTCCCATCGCGCGGGATCTCGAATTGAACGTCTTTAGGGTTTGTTCTTAACGGCTCACCCCGCTACTCGAACCGGATCTCATCGATGTAAAACGTCGCCCCGTCCGGATTCGTGTCCCAGTTCGTCTCCCACGAGAAACCCGTGATGATGTGGTGCAGATCGGCACCTCGCAGATTGACCGCGAATTCTCGCCATTCGCGACCGAGTTCGGCCACGATGCTGCGGGGATAGGTCAAGCTGTCGCCGTAGGTTGCGTCCAATCCGCCCACTGCGAATTTGATGCGGCAGTCCGAGTCTGCACGGGCCCAGAACGACAGCCGGCGATAACCGCTGAGGTCGAAACCGCGACCAGCCCACTTGGAATCGATCCCCTTGTTGCCCGGCGGATGGCGCCACGCGAGAGCGCCCCATTTGCAGGGCGGCGCGTACGAGCAATCATTTGGCCCGATTCCCTGCGCACCATAACGCAACTTGATACAGGTGTCGCCGGATTTCGGGTTGAGGCCCCACGCTTGATCAACGGAGATGTCCCCTCGATCACCCAAGAGCGACGAGGGTTGAAAGTGATTCTGGGGTGAGCCCGCATCCGAATAAACGAAAAACGGCGGTTTGGTCTCGCCGCCGTCTCTTGCCACTCCGTCCTTTCTGGGCCGATCGGAGCCCGAGGGCCGCGGAAGAGGCCCCCCGGTCAGTAGTCGAGCGCCGAGCCGTTTCGGTTCACGCTCCGACGAAAACATCCCCCAATGGCGCTCGACCCCGTTGGGGGCCTTCCAATGTTGGTCAAATGCCTCAAAGAACGCGAAGCGTACGTGCGATTGGGCAAGGCGCACGTAGTAATCATCCTGGGATGCTTCCGACAACACGCCCTCCCGGTCTCCGCGGGTGGGCAGGCCAACCTCCTTGAACCAGACGAATCGCCCGCTTCGGTTTCTCAGGTCATCGAAAGCGCCCACGGTCCACCGCGCCGCTGCGGCCGGCTCAATGCGGCCGTGAAAATACGGGTGTGCGTTTGGAAAGATCCAATCGCCCAGGCGGATCACCTTCTCGTCCGTGTAGTCGTCAAACTCTTCAGACGTTGTAACAGGCTTGCCCGTGTTCTTGCGAAGGGTGTTGATCGCGTCTCGGAGTTGTGTCAGCGAATACCGCCGTTTGAGACCCTCGTTTCCGACGCAATACCCGATAACAATGGAGTTGGACGCGACGGCGCGGGCCGCTTCAAGCTCCGCCTGATTCGCCGGTTCCCAGACCCCGTAGATGACGGCCCTGAATCCGAGAGAGGCAATGATGTCCACCGTGCCTTCAGGCAACGCGCCGTACGTGACCAATCCCGTGAAGCCAGCCTCTCGCAGCAATCCCAGATCCGCCCTGATGTCGCTTGGAGCCGCCGCCTCGCCGCGATTCGGGTTGCCAGTGCTCGGTGAGTAGGCCACCCACACGGTCGAGCTGATCACATCACGCCACTCGTCAGAGACCGACAATGCAGCGTCGCTGCCGCCGGCCAACGCCCACAAAACGAGAGTGAAGCACACTGGTATCATTCCACGGTCAACCACGCTTGAACAACTCGCGATCGCTCGTGCGTCGCTGCGATCACGCACGCCCTCAGACCAGGACAACAATATGATTCTCGGCGAGCTGCCGCAAGGGGCTCGACCCCCACCGTCGCCTGGACCGCTTAATGATGTCCCCGCCGAGGAAACCCCGCCTGTCATTACAGTACCGGCGGGCGTTGTCGACCAACACCGGAGCCGAGCCGCTGCACGCGGCACCGCAGCGCGTGGCCATGGCACGACGGTTTTGGTATCATGATGGATTGTGTCCAATTGCATGGTCGGCTGATGCGACCGCGCGCTGCTCGACAGGTGCCCGAGCGATGCTGGGAAAGGTTTCCGTTATCAGGAGGGGGTTGCGGGGTCCTTCACATCACCCTCGTGCAGACCGGCGGATGATTGGTGGAATCAGAGGAATCACTTTCGCCTCTTGCTTGGTATCGGCCCTGCCCCTCCCTGCCACAGCTCAGTGCCCGCCTTTCCACGACGCGTTGGAGGATGCGGATTCCATCCTCAGCGCCGGCGGCACGATAACCGGCACTCTGGCCTTCGCTCCGGCGGTGAATGGGCAAGGGGCCTACATGTCCGGCGACGCGTTCATTCATTATGCGGGCGGCGCGTTCAATTCGTCCGCGGGTTCCGTGTCGCTCTGGTTCAGAAAAACAGCCCCGGACGAAGAGGGCGGAATTCTGCAAATCGGGATCCTGGGGACGTCGAACAGTCTGGGCATCTTCTACAACTTTCAGGATGATCTGTTTTTCGAGGTCAGAAACAGCCTGGGTGAGCACGGCGGCGTGTCGGCGCCCGGCGTGCTCTCGACCGTCGAATACACACATATCGCCGCTTCGTGGAAGGAATCCGGCGGTCTCTTCGCCTTGAAGCTGTTTGTCAATGGACGTTACGTCGCCGGCTCAACCGTTGCGGGTCCGCTCGCCTTACCGTCAACGGGGATCGATGTGGGGCGCGCGGGCACTCACCCGTGGTACGGGTTCGCCCGGGGCGTTGTCGATGAACTGGCCTTCTTCGATTGGGCGCTGCACGATTCGGAGGTTTATGGGGAGTACGTGTACTCCTCATTGCGGTTTGAGCGTTCCCCGACCGCCAAGCCGATCAGCACGGGCAGCGTTCAGATTATCAACAAGACCCTGTGGGTGGCGGGTGCTCCGTTTACGATCCGCGGCGTCGGCTACCAGCCGGTACCGGTCGGATTCGGAATCAGTCGTGCGACGTTGGACTAT
Organism: uncultured Phycisphaeraceae bacterium; assembly: GCA_964574815.1. GTDB lineage: Bacteria > Planctomycetota > Phycisphaerae > UBA1845 > UBA1845 > CAZNPL01. The sequence goes on along the minus strand of CAZNPL010000002.1, from coordinate 219,760 downwards.
ATCTATACCGACGCGTGCATCATCGCACGTGACGTGCCGCTGCTGAGGGACTTGGGGGTGAACACGGTACGTTTCTGGTCGGAACTGCCTGACAGCGAAGTTCTCCTCGATGCGCTTTACAACGAGGGCGTCGATCCGATCTACGCAATCATGGGCTTCTGGATCCCGGCTGATGGACTTGACTACTCGGATGCCGATACGATTGCCGGTTTCGAGGTTGAGTTCGCTGCCTACGTCAATCGCTTCAAGAATCATCCCGGCGTGCTCGCGTGGGGGTTGGGCAACGAAAACAACCTCGTCTACGCAGGAGACCTGGCCGATTGGTATGCCCTGGCGAACCGATTGTCTGAGATTGCGTACCTCGAGGAAGGCGCCGCGTACCATCCGACGATTCTGATAAACGGCGGCATGTTGGACTTTGCAGACACGGATCTCGGCTCCGACGATGCCTCCCTGGAATACGTGGACATGTGGGGCCACAACACATACTTCGGGATCGATTCACACTGCTACTTTGACTACTTCGATCGGCTGTCTCAAAAGCCCCTGGTGTTTACCGAGTTCGGTATCGACGCCTACGACATGCTGGCGGGACAGGAATATCCCACCGTTCACGCCGACTGGGTTGCACAGCAATGGGAGCAGATCGCCGCAAACTGCCTCGGGGGCAGCGTGATGGCTTACAGCGACGAATGGTGGAAGGCTGGTGATCCGATCACCCATGACGAGGGCGGTTACTACACCGACCAGCATCCCGACGGATTCTCAAACGAGGAATGGTGGGGTATTGTGGCCGTGGAGGACTTGGGAGGCCCATGCGACGATGTTGTTCCGCGCCTTGCATACTACGCCCTCAGGGATGCGTTCGATGTTGCCGGGGATGAGGCCGGAGACTTCGACGGCGACGGCGACGTCGACGACGAGGATCATCAGGAGTTCATCGAGTGCTTTACCGGGCCCGGAGGCGGCCCGATCCCGGAGGAATGCGCGGCTGGTGACTTTGATCTTGACGACGACGTGGACTGCGATGACTGGCGCGAATTCCAAGCCGCGTGGAGCGGTTTGTCTCCACCGCCGGTTTTTCAGCCATGCATGGACCGCGTCCCGATTGCTTCGACTATCGGCACAATCACCTTCGGCATGTCAGTGTTCACGCTCGGTGCGGCCGTGGTCAGGCGTCGCATGAATGGTCATCAAGGTGTGCATTTCCTTGCTCTTGTGTCGCTTCGGTGAAGGGGTAGCGAACAAGTACCACGTCGGGTAAGACATGTCCGCAAAGAGTCGGTGCCCTTGTCGTAAGACCGGCAGCCGGAAAGCCAAGAGGACTGACACGAATGATGTGACCTCCGACGAATTGGCTGCACCGTGGAAGTCATGCCGCCGGGCCGGGTTAGGGCAACCGGCCGGCGCAGGAGAAAGGCCACGTGGCGTCCGTCACACTCGAACACATCACCAAGACCTACGAGTCCAAACGGCAGAGTGTCCGCGCCGTCGATGATGTATCCCTTTCCATCGCTGACCGCGAGTTTGTCGTCCTGGTCGGCCCGTCCGGATGTGGCAAGACGACGACCCTCCGATTGGTCGCCGGGCTTGAGGAGGTCGAAGCCGGCACGATCAGGATCGGCAAACGGGTCGTCAATGACGTCGCCCCCAAAGACCGTAACGTTGCTATGGTCTTTCAGAATTACGCTTTGTACCCGCACTTGACCGTCTCAAAAAACATGGGGCTCGGCCTGAAGCTGCGCCGCATGCCGAAACCCGAAATACGCAAGCGCGTCGTCGAGGCCGCCGCTATGCTCGGCATCGAATCGAAGCTCGATCGCATGCCGGCCGCCCTTTCGGGCGGCGAGCGCCAACGGGTCGCGATCGGACGCGCCATTGTACGCCGGCCCGAGGTGTTCCTCTTTGATGAGCCTCTTTCCAATCTGGATGCCAAGCTCCGCATCCACATGCGCACGGAACTCAAGCGCCTGCACCACAAACTCCAAACCACGGCAATTTATGTCACGCATGATCAGGAGGAAGCGATGACGCTCGCCGAGCGCCTCGTCGTTATGAAGGACGGGGTCGTTCAGCAGGTCGGGACTCCCCTGGACGTCTACGCCCGCCCCTCAAACCGCTTCGTAGCCGGGTTCATGGGCACGCCGTCCATGAATTTCCTGTCCGGCACGCTCGCAAGGGATAAAGAATCCGTCCTGTTCGCCGGCTCAATAGGCCGAATGCGTCTGCCGGATGCCCAAGCCGCGAGTCTGGCACCGTTCGTCGGAGAGAATGTCACAATGGGCATCCGGCCCGAGCATCTCGACATCGAAAGCTGTCTGTCCAAGGGGAATCTCGAGCGCAGGAGGCCCGCGGCCGCCTGTATTCGTGCAACGGTAGCCGTGGTCGAACCTCTTGGTGACCGCATCCATGTCCACTTGGTCGCGCCGTCGAATGATCGGCTGATCGGGCGCGTCTCCCCGACGTCAGAAGTTTTGCCCGGTGCCACGGTTCAGGTCCAGATTGACGTCTCAAAGGTGCACCTATTCCGGAAGTCAGGCCATGAGCCACGAATCTAGCGGCCGTCGGCCTCATCTCTCCGGTCAACGGCAAGAGTCGCCTGTCGATGACGTGGAATCGCAACCACCGCTGGGGCGAGTGGCATACGGTCTCGGATGGATACGCGCCGCCGGCTTGGGCGACGCTCCGCGGACGCTGATCGAAGAATTTGCCAACATTAAGAGTGACGACTTCGTTCTCCCGACGGTGCATCGTGAGGGGCGCCCGGACAAGACCGTTCGTGTTCGCTGCATGACCACTCCGGACAAGGCTCAGCGCGTACTGCTCTCCCGCCTGGACCTCACCCCCACAGCACCTCAGATACCTGGAGGACGTCGCCCAAATGTAGTGAAGACTTTGGCCTCCCAACCACCCTCGCGGCACCGCGGAGGCCGATTCCGCTTCATAAGTGTCTCACTTAGGCCGGAAGCCGTGCACCAGACGGCCGGCGCGTTCCACCAACATCTCCTGCTGACGGATTGCCGTGTGCGAGTACCCGTCGCCTCAGCCCGAACGCGTCCTACGCCGTTCGCTTAAAGTCCTCTTGCGATCTGCTTTTCGTGGCCAAGAGGGTAAGACTGGATGACCACGGCTGGCCAGCAGGTTGCGTAGGAGCTGCACGCGCCCCATGGCCATCTGCCGACTGATAAGTGGCTGGTCTCGCGCGCACGCTTCCGCCACGAACACGTCGCTGGGACATCGGCCTCTGATATCATACAATTGGTGGCCCAAACTGAGCATCAGCAGTGTCGTTGTGGCCATGCTTACTCAAAGGTGAGACCGCGAATGGCGTCACGGTCCGTCGTAATGGCGCGCGAACACGGCGAAGTCGTGCAAATCCAGGTCCGAATCGCCGTCCGCGTCAAATGCAGCAAGGTAAACGACGCTGCACTCTTCGTCGGGGTGCACGAATGGCGTACCGGGGCCAGTAGTGCTATCCACAAACGCCTTGAAGTCTGCGAGATTCACGCGGCCATCCGCGTTGAAGTCGCTCTCGGCGATTGTCTCGCACACGTCGGGCACGTCCGTCTGATTACAGTCGTCAAACGCGCCGGTGGCGATGTCTTCCCAATCGGGGACGGCGTTTTGATTGCAGTCCAAGGCCCGGGTGCCCTCATCGCCGCTACTGAACGCGCTGGCATGGTTGCCCGCCGCGTCGACGGCCGCAACCACGAAGTAGTAATAGGTGTGGCCGGGCGGAGCGGTGATGTCGTACGCAAACCCGGCCGTGGTCCAGCCGCTGACCGGTGAGGCGCCATCGGGGTCATCGTCTGAACTCCAGAAGGCGCGGTAATGCGTCGCTCCAGCGACGGCGTTCCAGGTAATCAAGACATCGTTGGTGCGCGTCCGGTCTGTGGCCTGGACGTTTTGCGGAGGTGCCAGGGCGGCCCAGCCTACATCCTGGGCGCTGGGATGGCCCTCCCAGGTGCCGGAGGCGTCGATCGCCGCCGTGACGTGGTAGAGATAGTCCTTGCCGGGAACCGGTGGCGAGTCGCTGGCGAAGCCGGCGATCTGCCAGTCCGTAACCGGAGTGGTATTGCCGGGATCATCGGGGTCGGTGCGATAGACGCGGTAGTGCGTGGCCGCGGGCACCGCATCCCACACAACGTGCAGGAAGCCGACGTGGTCACCATCGTCGGCACGAACATTTGCGGGGGCGCGAAGCGGCGCGGGATCGCACTCGTTGCCGGCGCCGTCCTGGTCGTAGTCCAACTGGCCGGGATTGGCGACCACCGGACAGTTGTCGGCGACGTCGGTTCGTCCGTCGCCGTCAAAGTCAAGCGACGCCACCTCCCACTCCTCGAAGTAGCGGGGATTGTAGGATCTGTTGGTTTGCAGCTCGATACGGGGCGGGGCGTTGTCGTCTCGCGTCCGCAAGGCGGCCAGGAAGGACCGGCCGAATTCATCCGTTCCCCAGCGCCACTCGCCGAAGCGGATGTCGTGATAGGTGGGTATGACCGCCCCATCCGTGAAGTACAGCAGATGTCTCTCGTTGTCATAGCGCCACGTGGTCATGTTCGGCTCGATTACGGGCTGCCCGGTCTCGAAATCAAGGAGGTCCACGCCGCCCCCGTAGCCAAGTTGCACAATCCATTGCGGCGACGGACCGGCGACCGGACCGGCGGCGTCGCGGCCGGTGCAGGTGTACATAAAGAGTTGGCGTCCTCGGATCTCCTGGTCGATGAAGTGCGGCGTGACGACCGGCGACTCCTCCAGCATGAGCAGGCCATCCGTGCCGTAGAGGCGGAGTTTTCCGTACACGATTGTCGGCGTGGAGTACGTCTCGCCCTCCACATCGACTTCAAGTGTCGAGGCGTTGTGCGTCAGCGAATAGGTGGTGGTGTACTGGTAGTCGCCCTGGTGGTTGCTGACGTCACACAGGTTCGTCCCGTGGCGGAACTCATAGCGGACGGCGGAGGTGAGGGGTGGGCGGTCAAACCGCGTGAACTTACTGAAGTAGAGGCGGTCCTTGTCCACGTCCGCCGGGATGACCATCCGCTCCCCGTCCTGGAAATTGATGGTGAGAGCGTATCGCCAGTTTTCGAGTTCGGCCCGCTCGGCTGCATCGCCGAACAGGTACTTCAGGCACGCCACCTGCTTGTTGGGCTCGTACTCGTGTCCGGACTCTGGAACGATAGAGCAGGCGATGTCGCTGGCCTGGCCGCTGTTCTGGTACATCATTCGCGTGAACTTTCGGCATTCGTCGTGACGGGAGTACGTGACGACCCATACCGGATAGTGGCTCGTTTCGGAACCGCGGCCGATGAGGTTATCGTTTTCGCCGACGATCATGGCAACCGGCGTGTCGTGCGCCGCGGCGAGGTCCACGGACATTCGCGGATTGTTGTCGAGATAATTGCTGTAAATGGTGGTGCCTCGGGGCCATACAAACTCGTTGGTGGGCAGCGCGGTGGTGGCCGGGCTGGATATCGCGGCGCGGCGAAGCTTGTTACCGTGGAGCATGAGAAAGCGTGACGAGAACTGGCCGCCTCCCGAGTGCCCGAGCAAACTGAACGAGTCGTCCGTACCCGGGGCCGAGGAGGGGAACATCTCGCGAACGTAATCCTCATGAAAATCGAGAAGGATGTGATCCTCCTCGCCGCGCAGGGTCTGGTAGCCGAACGAGGCGCGATCCGGATACGGATGGCTTCCGAGCGGGAAAATCGGAGCAACCAGCAGCGCGTTTCTTTGCGTATACGCACCACTGCCATACAGGCCGCTGATGGCGAGCACCGTGCGGCCGAAAACGCGGGTCGCTTCGTAGGCGTCGACGTCACCGTCGCCGTCCGAGTCGATCGTGTTGGCCCCGTGGATCACGTAGAGCTTGTTGTCGAACGGATTGCCCCCTCCGGGAACGTTGTGAATATAGAGCCTGAAAAGTATCTCCAAACCGGAAAGGCCGTAGACAAAGCGCATCGCGGAAGCGTCGGTCAGACCGTAGATCGTGTTGAAGCTGTAAACGGCGGGTTCGTTGGTTACGTGCGCAACCTCGAAATGGCGGAATCTGACCGCCTCAGCGTGTGGGACGGTCCAGGTTTTGAGCATGGTGCCGACGCTGAGGGGGACGTCCGTCGCGACTACGGCGATGGAGCCCGCTTCGTTCCAGTCCACGCCGTCGGCACTGTACCAGGCCGTGTAGATGTTCGCATCGCGCTTGAGCTTCAGCCAGACGGTGTTCGAGGCGTAGGGCTGCGTAACCGTTCCGTGGCTGGGACGACGCATGACCAAGTCGGTGGAACCGTGCGGGCCGAAGACCAACACATCGTCGACGTCGAAGAACACGGCGAGGCCGGCATGAAAGCGTGTGCCGTAGCCGGGTGTCAGTTCGAGCCTGGTCGTCAGGACGAAGTTCGAATCCCGGACGTCGAGCACTGCAGCGGCCGTGGGAATGCGTACGGCGGGCGCCTTATCCACCCCGGTCCAGTTATCGTACACACCGGCATTGTCCACTGCGATGTCGAATCCGGCGTGCTCGGCCCAAACAATGGTCCGATGCGAATCAGTGTTGTGGACAAAGTCAACCAGGTCGGTGCCGACCGGTCCCGGCCGCCAAATCGGAGCCCCGGCGCAGCAGGGCACGGTGAGTCCAATCGCGATCCAGTAAGCTCCCCTCGTCCGGTTCATCGCAATGGCTCCCTGCTCAGGTGACCGCAACGACCTGCGGACCTGGATTCCACGCGGGTGCGGATAATCGCCCGACGTTCGCCGACTCAGTTGATTGGTGAGGAAGCCGAACTCCCGGTGGTGTGCAGCGGCTCGCGGCCCGAACCCGGTATGGATTGACCGGCCCTCCTTATCGGCCGTCTCGCTCGCCGAGACGAGAGCTTCTCAACGACTCCATGCTAATTGGTGAGGCCCTGGCGGTCAAGAAATTGCACGCCCGATCTAACCGTATAGGGGCCGTTTGCATATTGACTCTGGCTCAGCGCAGGCGAGACCATTCTGGCGAAACCTTATCGGTACATCGTCGCACGCATGTTCACCGCCAACCTTTGCGAGCCGTTACGGAGAGGATGTTGCGCCGAAACGGAAGCTCCTCAAGGACTTCTCCCGCCTCGTACCATTCAACCGCCAGCGTCGGGACGGAGTCTGCATGTCCGTCCTCGAGGGGCACGTTCGCGGGCGCTTAGGGGAAGGGATAGTAGTCCGCTCCCAGCGACAGCGCCGGCCAGACACGCGTGGACCGGCCGCTGGTCGCCAACCATTGGCCAGTGCGGTGAACGCTCGCGTCTCGCTGCGCAGCGTCCGGATGGGCTTTGAAAATCGCACCCGCCAGAGGTGGACGGCACCGTCCTCCGCTGCTGACGCCACCCGATCGTCACCGGACAGCAACACGAGTGACGGGGCCGTCTCGTGGTGACCCTCGGCGGTGTTCAGCGCGCGCCGCTCCGCGACGTCCCAGACGATCTCCGCCCCGTCACGCGAGCCCGACGCCGCCAGAGCGCCATCGGCACTGACGATGATCGCGTATCCGTCGAAGATCCATCACCCGCTGAAACTGGGTGCTTGCTGGGCGAATGCCTGACTGAGTTGGGGGCGGTACGAAGAGGCAGAGCCTCTGCTGCTGGGAAGTTATTCGCCCCTCGCCCCGCAAGCGGAGAGCCCGAACGCCGAAGCACGCAGGACAAGCGAGCGACGCGATTCGCGTTACGAAGCATGGGGCAATTCGGAGCAATCCGCCGATCGGCGGAACCAAGCTGGCGAGGGGCCGTAGAGCACCGCGAACATGGTGCGCGAGCCCATTGACGGTCGCCTTGTGCCGCGCTTGAAGTCTCGATGTCCGACATTGGCCAAAGTCTGTCCCGCCCGCATTCTGTGCCGTGCCGTCGTGCTTTTCGGTGCACCGATGTTCGGGCGGATGCCTAAGGCGTTCAAGTGATCATGAGTGGCCTAATTCGGCTGATCCGAGACAGCCCGACGCAAGTCTCGTGCACGCAGCATCTGCGGCCATGGGCTGTTCACTCTCTTTCCCCGTCACTTTCGACGACAGCAACACCATCGGCTGCGTACTTCTCGGCTTGCTCAGGTCGCCCCCATGCCTGGTACATCCGGCGTGCATGTTGGACTGTCAGCCGGGTCCATTTATCATCGCGGCCTCGTAATTCCTCCATCTGCTGTGCGCTCGGCACGATGAGCGACTCCGCGGCCTCGAACTTGCCCTGGGTGAGCAAACACTCACCGACGAACGCCCGGGTGTACGGGACCAGCCAATGATCCGACGGGAGCGCCTCCTCGCGCACCTCCAGCGCCTGACGCGCGAGTTCTTCCGCTTCAACAGGACGGTCTTGTCGCAGAAGACATTCCGCAAGCGCGATCAGGCTGTACGCCTGCATGGGATGACTCGGATCCAGTATCCGCCGCCGGAGTTCAACCGTCTCGCGGAGCAAAGTCTCTGCCTCAGAGTATCGTTTCCGCATGTTCAGTAAAGCGCCCAGGTTGGACAGGGCGGTCGCCACGTCAGGATGATCGTGTCCGTGCACTTGTTGAAAGATGGCCAGTGCCTCGCGAAAGCAAGCCTCCGCCTCATCAAATCGCTCGAGGTGCTGCAGCGTGGAGGCAAGGTTGTTCAGCGCGTTGGCAACCTCGGGATGATCCGCAGCAAAGACCTTGCGGCGAATCGCCAGCGCCCGCTCCAGGTACGGAATGGCACGGGCGAACTCCGCCTTCGCCTGGTAGGCCGCGCCGATGTTGTTCAGCGTCTGGGCAACGGCCGGATGGTCCTCGCCAAGCGAAGTCTGTCGGATCGCGACGGCTTCGCGCAACAGCGAGATTGCCTCGTCATAGGCCCCTTTATAGTAAAGAAACATCCCCAGGTCATTCAGCGTTTCACCCAGCGCCGGATCATGCGGCTCCAGCATCGCGCGCCGGATGGAAAGTGCTTCTCGCAGCATTGGTTCGGCTTCGCCGTAGCGACCGAGACTGGTGAGGACACTGGCGCAATTGTTCAATGTGGCAGCGAGCTCGTTGCGTGGGATTTCGGGATTGCTCTGCTGGATCTCCAACGCGCGTCGGATAAACGTCTCGGCCTCTTCATGACGCCCCATCTTGTGGTAAAGAAAGCCCAACGCGTTACATGCGAGCGATACCTTCAGATGGTGGTCGTCGAAGACCTGTCGGGCGAGCCGGAGTGCGTCCACTAGGTGCGGCTCGGCCTTGTCGTACTCGGCCAGACTTTGGAACGCCCATCCGATGGCGTGCTCGATTTCCATCGCGACCCGCGGCTCATCAGCGAGTTCGGCGTGCACCCGGTGGGCTGCGTCCTCGAGCATTTCTCGAAGGACTGTCACATCCCTGCCGCGTGCCGCATCGGGCGTGACGGAGCCGATCATTCGCTGCAGGAAGGCACTCACTTGCTGGGCTGTCTTTGCCGCTACAACGGCGTCGGCCTCGGCGGACTCCGCGCGAATCAAACTCGCTTCGGCGAACTGTCGCTGAGCGAGCTCCTGCTCACGGAGGTCTTCAGTCTTTGCGTAAAGTACGCTCATCCACAAAGCAATCGTGGTAACACCGACGAACGCACACACGGCGACAGCGACGGGCGCTTTGTGCCGTGCAACGAGCTTGCGCAACTGGTAAGTAGCGGTCGGCGGGCGCGCCAGAATCGGAAGGTGCCGCCGATAGCGGCTGAGATCTTCTGTCAGTGCGGAAATGCTCTGGTATCGCCGGCCAGGGTCCTTCTCCAGCGCTTTGAGCACGATTGTTTCGAGGTCGCCGCGAAGCACTTTTGACAGACGACTCGGCAGTGTCGGTTTTTCCTCACAGATGACACGAACCGCCTCGTGCAGTATCGAACTTCCAACGTCGTACGGGCGGTGATCCGTCAGCAGCTCGTAGAGGATCACGCCTAACGAATAGACATCGCTTCGCATGTCGACGGCGCGCGGATCCCCCCGAGCCTGTTCGGGGCTCATGTACAGCAGTGTGCCCTGGATTCTCCCGACCTCCGTAACCGCCGTGACATCCGCCTCCGTGATCTTGGCCAGACCGAAATCCAGGATCTTCGGTTCGCCATCCTTTGTCACCAAGATGTTCGCTGGCTTGAGATCACGATGGATGACCCCGTGCTGATGTGCGTGGGCCACGGCGTCAGCGATCTTGCGAAACAGTTCGATGCGCTCATGTGTGGCCAAGGAATGGCGGCGGACGAAGTCATGGAGCGGCAGACCCTCTACAAGGTCCATGGCGAAAAAGGGCTGGCCATTTTTCGTCCCGCCTGCCTCATGAATTGCAGCGATGCCCGGATGTCTCAAACGGGCGAGACTTTCTTCCTCTCGTCCGAACAGGCGGATCATTCGCTCATCCAGCAGTCTCGTCTGATGGATCACCTTGATGGCGACGCGGCGTTTGGGATGGGCCTGCTCCGCTTCATATACGGCACCCATTCCGCCGGACCCGACCGCGCGCAGGATGTGGTATCCGTCGATTTCGGGGAGCGCCGTAGCGGGCTCTTCCCCCGGGTAGCCGGTTGCGGGATCGCCCCTTCCCGGGGCGGGTGAATGGTCGAGAAAACCGGGATTGGCATCGTATTGCGCCAGCAAGGACTCGACCTCGCCGCGCAACTCTGTGTCGGATCCGCACGCGGTGGCTAGAAATGACGAGCGCTGTTCGGAGGGCATCTCGACGGCCTCGTCAAACAGCGCTCTAACACGTGTGGCGCGGTTTCCAGTCAACGGATTCGCTCCTCAACTCCCCGGGCGTTTCCCCAGCGAAGAGCGCCGTCAGGGCGCCCTAAGCCTAGCGCGCTCCAGGCGGCCGGGACATTTATAGGGCCTCCGGGAAGCCGTCGCGAAAATCTGATCGCGCCGGCCTGGAAACATCGCGAATCTGACTGGGGAGGCTTCTTCGGGAGCATCTTGTGCTCAGCCGCCCCCAACGGAAGCCATGATACCACAAACGGCCGGTGCCAAAAAGGACATTCTCGCCGCCTATCGCCTGCCGGCGGTAGGGGCTGTCAGGGAGTAAAGCCATGAGTATGCGCATAATCTGCGCTCGATTCGCCCTGCGTGCTCTGATCGTCATCGGCTCGACGGCAGCCGCGCCATCGAGTTTCGGTGCCGATTTCAAGGCGGTCACGCAGGACGTGAGCAATCATACCACGATGCCGTTCAAGCACCGAGGATACGGCATGTCGGCCAACGGTCTTACGATCGTGGGTGGCGGGCTTTCCTCGGCGCCTGGACACGTGGAAGCCTACCGGTGGACCCCGAACCAAGGGCTGCAATGGCTGGGTTTCTTCTGGCCGCCGGATCCTAGCGAAGGGCTTCCCAACAGCATCGCCTATTCGGCGTCCGGAAACGGGTCGGTGGTGGTGGGGACCACGGTCTTCAACCTGTACCACGTCATCAATCTTCCGGTGTGGGAGTATCAGGGGTTCCGTTGGACCGCAGCCGGCAGCCCAACGACTCTTCCCTGGTTATCGGGCGATGACGAATCGTATCCGCTCGACGTATCAAACGACGGCTCGATTGCCGTGGGTATGAGCTACGAGGTCGCGCCATGGCTTCTCGGTATCAACTACTGGGCCGCGGCGGTCCAATGGACCAACGGTTCGCCGCAGGAACTCGATCTCTTGAGCGGGGACGATGATGGTTACGCAGTCGCTGTCTCCGACAACGGCTCCGTCATCGTCGGGCAGAGCGGCGAACTCAGCGACTACTGGCGACCGGCGGTCTGGGTGAACGGCACCGTTAACGAGCTCGGCAGGCTCACGACTGCATCTTGCTCCAAGGTACCGTACTCCTTCGTAAAGGTGGACTCCTGGACGATCTCTTTGGCCGGATGCGACCATGTCACGAATGTGTCCGGGGACGGCTCTGTCGCCGTTGGCCAGTTATTCGATGGCACCGATCTCGTACCCGTTTACTGGAGCACTTCGACCCGGCAGCCCTCGACCCTGCCGCTGTTGCCCAACGACTCCGAGGGCGCAGCGTTGTGCGCTTCCAGCGACGGCATGATCATCGGCGGGCATTCCGGAGGTCGCGCCGTCATCTGGGATCGCAGTTCCGGAGGGCAGCCACAACGGGCCGACGCCGTTCTCCAGGCAGCGGGGCTGGCGCCCAAGATCTCCGGTTGGCAGTTCCTGGATATTTCGGCCATGTCATCGAACGGCAAGATCATCGCCGGTCGCGGCAAGAAGCCCAACGGCCAGCAATGGGTCTGGTGGGCCGACCTGGAATACCGTCCGGTCAACGGCCAGTGCAGCAGTCCGACCCAGCTTAATCCCAGTCATCAGTTGCACTACCAGTACACGGACCTGCTTGTGGAATCCGGATCCACGCAAGGAGCGTCCTCGGAAGCGCCCAGTACGTGCGCCGGAAGCGGGCCGAACGTGGCCGTCTGGTATTCGTACGAGGCGCCGGTCGAGGGATATCTCTACCTCGATATGTGCGAAAGCTTTACATGGCTGGCCGATCCCTATATCGCTGTCTACTCCGGATGTCCGGCGGGGACCACGAACGAAATCTATTGCAGCAATGACTGCCCGTCCCGAAGCGATTGCGGGCTTTGTGTCGAGCCGCCGCATGTGCACATCCAGCCGAACCAGAAATACTATGTCGCCGTCGGCGGAAGGAATACCGATCCGCAGGGGCACAACTTCAGCCTCCGGCATCAGTTCCTCCCGATCAATGACCACTGCGACGACGCCATGCAGCTTTCCGCCACACCCTCGCGAACATCCGGCGTGACGACCCAGGCTACGCCCGACAGCGCGCCGACATGCTACGGTGTTACCAATACCGCCGCCGGTGTCTGGTACAAAGTAATCGGCACGGGCGCACTAATGACCGCATCGACCTGCGACTATGCAAACTTCGACACCAAGATCAGCGTGTACTGTAGTGGATGCGGTGGCATGACTTGCGTATCCGCCAGCGATGATGAGGCTTCCTGCGGACTGCGCTCGTCGGCGACATGGTGCTCATCGTCCGGGACGGTCTACCACGTACTCGTCCACGGCTATCAACAGCAGCAGGGCGCCTTTCATCTCCGGGTTACGTCCGAAAGCACGCCGTGCCTTGTCTCGCTCAACTGCCACCCGCAAAACGAGTCCTGCGGCGGAGCCGTTGCCTTACAAGAAGACACGACGCTGATGGCGGACAACACCGGCGCCGACACGAGCAGCATCGGTGCCGGCTGTTATCATCCGACGAACACCGATGTCTGGTTCAGTTACCGCACCGCATGCGACAGCGACGTGTGGATCGATACCTGCCAGGCCTCCCTCGGCTCTTTGAGTGATACCGTCCTGAGCGTGTACAGCTCGTGCGACGCGACTTCGGAGCTCGCGTGCAACGACGACTATGCGGATTCGAGCGTCGATTGTGGCGTGCGTTCCGCGGTGGTCGTCCCGTCACCGCCGAATTCGGACCTCATGATCCGCGTATCATCGCCAAGTTCCGTGCCAACCAGCGGCACCTTTCCCATCCGCGTGCAGGAGCTCCCGCGAGCCATAGCGCTCGCTGACGGCGTGTTGCCCGACGCCCGACAGGGCACTCCCTACCTCCACCAGCTTCAGGTTTCCGGCGGCTGCCCGCCGTATTTCTTTACACATGAAGGCATGCCGTCGGGGCTGAGCGTGGATTACAACGGCATTTTGTCCGGAACGGCGGTCGAAAGCGGCTTTTTCGTATTCACCGTGCATGTCAACGACGGTCATCTGAGCACGCCGGGTGCGTCAGCCGTCTATGATCTTTACGTCATGCCCGGCAATGACGACTGCGCCAGTGCACTGCCGATCACGGAAGACGGCTATCACTTCGGCAACTATCAGGCGACGACGGACGGTCCTGTCGAGCATCCGATCTGCAACTTTTACGAAGACAGTGACGTAGGTTCGGACGTGTGGTTCAATTATACGTCTTCCTGTGAGGGCGTCGCCGTCACAACCCTTTGTGGGAGCCAGTATGACACGAAAATGGCTGTTTACGACGGCGGGAGCTGCCCCGATCAGCCGTCGGCTCTTGCCTGCAATGATGATTCGGCCTCATGCGGCCTTTCGTCGGAACTGGAGTTTCGCGTGCAGCGAAACGCCGAATACCTGCTTCGTGTCGGTGGCCACAATGGAGCGCAAGGCGACGGCGTGTTGATCGTCTCATGCTTTGATGACTGCAACGAAACGGGAGTCGACGATCTCGAGGAATTGAACGCAGGACTGAGCATGGACTGCAACCACAATCTCAGGCCTGATGAATGCGATTTTCCCGGCGATATCAGCGGTGCCGGCCTCCTGTCGCTGGGAGACTTCGCTTTCCTCGCCGGCTGCCTCAGTCAACCTTGTACGGCTGTCCCTTGCACACCGTCGCTCTACAGTCAGCCGTGCTGTAGCATGATGGATTTCGATGCCGACGGTGACGTTGACCTGCGTGATCTCCGGGAATTCCAGTTGTTGTTCGCTTCGTGAGATGCGCGTTGATGCGGGAGAATCACCTCCGCCTTGGCGTCTTGTCAGCCGGTGGTTCCTCAACCCGCAGACGTATCGCCCGACGAGAGGCGGCGCCGGAGCCATGTCTTGGCGAAACGCCAGCGCCGGCGCACGGTGGGCGCGGAAACATCGAGGACCGTTGCGATCTCTTCATCCGTCATCCCCCCGAAGTAGCGCATCTCCACAACGCGTGCTTCCGTCGGTTCCTCTGCCGCAAGTTGCTCCATCACTTCGTGCAGCGCGAGGACATCGACTTCGCTGTCGGAGCGCGCCGCATCGACGCCGGTCAGCGTCAATCGCTGGAGCGCGCCCCCACGCTTCTCCCGAAGGCGCGCCCGGGCGTGATCGACGAGGACTCGCCGGGCCATTTGAGCGGCGACGGCAAGGAAATGGGCGCGGCTCTTCCATTGGGCCCGGTTCTCATCCACCAGCCGTAGGTAAGCTTCGTGAACTAATGCCGTGGCGGACAATGTGTGGTCGGGACGCTCGCGGGCGAGGAGCCTTTGTGCCAACGAGCGGAGTTCGTCATACACAGCCGGTAGGAGGTGGTCAACGGCCGACTCCGAGCCCGCCACGAGGGCCTCGAGCGACTCGGTGAGATCGCGTCTCCATTGTTCGGCATCGTCCATGGCCGGGACCTCAGGGTCGGCCGCGAAGATCTGATCGCGCCGGGCCGCATGTGTGGCGAATCCGATTGGGGCGCCTCTTCCGGTCGCATGCCACGTCCGAACGTCTCCAACGTCAGCCGTGCCCGGTCTTCGGCGCTGGAAGTGGCGGACCGCGAGCGGCGCCGCGCTAGCTGGGCGGCAGCTTGCCGATTCCGGGCATCGGGTCCTTCGGCCGCATCACGGGTCGGAACGTGAAGCCGGCCGCCGTGATGGGGTACATGGCCCCGCCGGCCAGGACCACGTAGCGGAGGCAAAGCCCGCCGATCAGCCCGAGAATCGAGGCCAGTGCCGCCAGTGCACTATGATGACCGAACACATCGATCAACAACGGGAGGGCAAGCCCGCACACGACGACGCCGAGCCAGAACATGCCGGACACCTCGCCCTTGAGCACTTGCTCGGCGGACATTCGCGAGTTCGGAATCCGGTACGAGCCGTGCAGATAAGCGGCCAGCACAAGCGCCTCGGCTACAATGATCGGGATGTCGATCCGGGCCAGGGTCAGCAGGCGGGCTTCATCGGCCCCGATCATTGCCCCGACGAGGATGACCGCCATGATTCCGGTCGAGAGGGCGGACAGGAAAAACAGGATCGGCAGCAGCAACGTGCTCCAGAACGGGATAGGAATGGCGTCGCCGAGCAACAGCCCGGTGTACACCATCGTGCCAAAGGCGAACAGGGCTCCGATGACGCCCACGATCTGGCGGGCGGCGCTAGCCGTCCCCTCCGCCGTTCCGGGCCAGACCCAGACAATCATGTGGATGAAAGCCACGATCATGAAAATGGAGATGATGAACGTCCCGCGAGCGATCCAGGACGTGTCGGGCTTTCGAATGACGCGCCACGCATTCCCCACGTTGCCGAGGTCGCCGAGCAGGCACAAACAACCGATCAGTACGAGTGGCCAGCCGAGGCAGACGCCGATGTTCGCGATTTGGGTCCACCCCATGAAGTCCGCGAAGACCGCCGTGAGATGCGCCCCACCGCCGACGCCGGCAAGAAACAGGTAGATCGCAATCAGCCAACGCCACTCGGTCTGAACCAGGCCGTACATTCGTGAACTCATGACTGTTTGTCTCCAACACCGGGTCTTTGCATTCCTCGCCAGCCGCGCGGAGAACGCTACCTTGGCGGCAGATAGTATACCTTCGGCCTCGTGCCCTGTTCGGGTTTCAGGACGAATCCGCGGCCGGTCTTGACGAGTTGCGCCACGTCGCTGTCCGGATCATCGAGGTCGCCAAAGGTGCGGGCCTTGGCCGAGCACGCGGCCACGCACGCCGGCTCCCGGCCGTTCTTGCGTCTGTCGATGCAGAAGTCGCACTTGGTGGCCACGCCGAAGCCGGACTTTTCCTCCCAAGCCTTCCTCTGGAACTGCTCGTGCACGGAAAGCGGCAGACCTTCCGGGAAGTAGCTCTTCCATTCCGAAACCGTGTAGCGGGCGTCATAAGGGCAGCCCATCATGCAATACTTGCACCCGACGCAGACATCCTTGTCGATGACGACGACGCCGTCTTCGTTAACGTATGTGGCCTTCGTCGGGCACACCTTGACGCAGCCGGGGTCTTCGCAGTGAAAACAGAGAACCGGGAGCGCCTGTCGGACGGAGTTCGGGTACGTCCCGGACTCACCCTTGAGGACCCGGCTCCAGAACACGTTCGGCGGGAGGTGGTTCGCGACCTTGCAGGCCATCATGCAGGCGTAGCAGCCGTAGCACCGCTTCAGGTCGATCACCATTCCGTAACGGGCCATTTTGCGGCTCCTTCATAGGTTTCAGCGACCGCCGGAATCCAACGAGCGGCCGACCCAGGCCATCGGTCTCACGCTTTATAGATCTTCACTCGACAGCAGATGTCCTGGTTCAGGGTCAGAGGGTCGGTGTGCTCTTTGTCCATCTCGACCAGGTCGTTAAAGAAAGTACCCTTGCCCTGGGCGATGGGCATGTAGTTGCCCCAGTGGCCGGCAACGCTCGCGATCGCCAGGTGGCGGGGCTCGATTCCCTCGGTCAAACCCACCCAGCCCCGTACGCGGTGGCCGTGCGGGTTCTCCAGCCACACCTTGTCGCCCTGCTGGATACCCTTCTGCGCGGCTGTCTTCGGATGCATCTGGATGGCGTACACAAACGGGTCTTCCTGGGCGCATTCATCGAGCCAGGGGTTCTGCTGCGTAAGCGAGTTACAGTGCATGACCGCGCGCCAGTAGAACGTATACATATCGTATTCGGGGTTCGTCTCGGTGTGGCTGGGGCAGGGGTACCAGTCGGCCAGCGCCTTGAAGCGTGACCAATCGAAGTCGAAGAACTCCTTGGCGTTGAACTCGTCGCACAGCTTGGCGATCTGCTCACCCGAGTCGATGAAGTACTCGAAGTAGATCGGCACCCGCGAGGGGTTGAACCACTTCCAGTAGACATCTTCCTTGCGCTTGGGCCAGGTGAACACACCCGTCTTGCCGACGTGCTCGAGACCGTGCTCTTCGCCGAAGCGGTCCTTGAGGAGGCGGTCGGTAACTTCGGGCCAAGTATGCTCGACGCTGCCGTCTTCGCACAGCTTGTACTTCGGGTCCATGGCCCCACCATAGCGCATCACGACAGCGTCGTTCAGCCCCTTGTAGTACTTGTGCAGGATGCCCAGCCGCTTGCTGATCTCGAGCATCACCTCGTTGAAATCGCGGCGCTCGTACAGGGGCTCGATCACCGGCTGCCGGATCGTCCAACCCCAGTCGTCCTCACCCTGGGGATGGGAGAAAGTCGAGGGGAAGCTGACCGCGGGTGTGTAGCGTTCCAGGAAGCAGGTATCCGGCAGCACGATATCCGCCACGGCCTCTTCGAACTCGGTGATGTAGAGCTGGAATGAAAAGACGAAGTTGAACTTTTTCAGGAAGTTCTCCGTCACCGCTTCCGAGTTCCCCATCGTCATGACCGAATTCGAACCGAAGTTGATCATGATGTCGGGCCGGTAGGGGATTTTGAAGCGCTCCAGCATGTCGAACCACCGCGGGCTCGTGATGGTAAACGCGTTGTAGATCGATGTCGGGAACATATCGTGCAAATCGAGCCGCGTCGGCGGCTTCGGCACGCGCATCGGGTACGGCACGTGGTCGTAAACCCAGGCCTTGCAGACCAGCAGCCCGTCATCGTCGGGGTACGGAATCTGATACGGCTTGCCGGTCTTCTCGTATCCGCCGCAGACCGCGGCACCCAGGCCCAGTGCTCCGCCCCACGTGTCGGCTGCGCCGACCATGTGATTGACCATGTCGATCGACAGACAGGTCCAGCCGGAATTCACGTGCCCCTGTGATCCGCGGAAGAAGTGGGTCGCGATGGGGCGCTTGGGAATCTTCTTCGGGCCCTTGTCGGTCTGGATGGTAACGGTCGCGCCGATCTCCGCGGTCTCGGCGATTTCCTTGGCGATGCGGCGAGTGGTCGCCGCCGGCACCCAGGTGATCTCCTCCACGTACTCTGGAGAGTACTTCTTGACATGTTCTTTCAGCAGGTCGAAGGCCGTACTGCACTCCACGCCGTCGACCACATACTTGCCTTGCAGGGCCACGTCGTGGGCCTGGTCTTCGTATTCGACGCGCGTGACCGATGGGTCGTTATGCACCTTGGGGCAATTGTCGACCAGATCCCACACCAGAGGTTTGTTGGTCTCTTTGTCGCGCATATACCGGCCGTCCGACGGGCGGATCAAGTACGGGGCATTGGTCTTGTATTTCAGATACTCGGCATCCCAGACACCCAGTTCATTGAGCAGGCAATTCACCAGACCGAGGGCCATCGCGCCGTCCGTGCCGACGCGGATCGGCACCCACTCGTGGGCTTTGGAGGCCTGGGCGCTCTGGAAAGGATCGAAGGTGATCGTCCGCGCCCCGCGGGCGCGGGCGTCGGCGGCCTGGGTGGCGTTCTGTACCGCGACGTGCCCCGCCCCGTGTCCCTTGGAGCACCCGAAGTTTAAAGGTAGGTTGCAGTGCGCAAAGTCGGGGATAATGGACCACGCCACGTGCATGATCCCGTTCATGAAATGGGCGCCGTTGCCGCAGTGCAGCCCTCCGCCGGAAACCCAGTAGTTCGGCGTGCCAAAGGCCTTCATGAAGCCGATGACGCCGAAACGAATCTCGGACGCTTGCGTGGTTGTGGCCTGAAAGTAGACGCCGCGTGGATCCTTCTCCTGGCACTTTTCCAGCTTGTCAACGATGGTGTTCAGCGCCTCTTCCCACGAGATGCGCTCCCATTTCGGATCGACTCCCAATCCCTTCTCCGGGTTGGTTCGTTTCAGCGGGTAATTCACGCGGTACGGATCGTAAAGCAGTTGCGGCGATGCGAGGCCTTTGACGCAGACCTTGCCGCGCCCCGTCGGTGCTGCGGGGTTGCCTTCAACCTCCGTCACGACTCCGTCTTGCCGCCGGACTCGGACCCCGCACATGCAGTAGCACTGCCCGCAGCTCGTCGGGATCCACACATCCTCTTTGACCTTCCCAGGTTCGACTGCGATCATCGCTTGGCCTTTCGTTGAGAAGCTAAGGACTTTAGCCTAACGGAAGTCGATCATTTCATCAACACTTTTGTCGCGATCACTTGGCTGACTTTGAATGCGGCAACGCGCCGGCCGGGACCAAGTCGGTTCGACATCGAGGCAGCCTCGCGACGGCGCGACGACTACTGCGCGGGGACGACGATCCGGTGCGGGTGGGCATACGCCGTCGCGCGATCCTCACGTACGAACCCGCAGAGCGTGATACGGCAGCGCTCGGCGAGTTCGATCGCGAGGGACGAGGGCGCCGAGATTGCCGCCACGAGCTCCAGGCCCGCCCGCGCCGCCTTGGCGACCAACTCCACGCTCACGCGTCCGGACAGAACGGCGGCGCGGCCGGCGGTGGGCACGCCCCGCAACAGGCACTTGCCCGTCGCCTTGTCGAAAGCATTGTGGCGCCCGATATCTTCGCCGATTGCCAGAATCTGGCCGTCGGCCTTGAAGATGCCCACGGCGTGGGTACCACCGGTCCGTGCGAAAAACCGTTGACGCCCGTGCATGTCCAACGCGGCGGCATGCAGCAACTTCAGCGGGATTCGGAGTGTATCTCCGCATACCATCTTGCCGGAAAGGAACCTGTCGATGCTGCGGCTGCCGCACAAGCCGCACGAGCTTGTTACTATCAGATTCCGGCCGGTCGCCGCCTGGGCGGGTGGATCCACGCGCAAGGCGACGCAGCGCTGATCCGGCTCATACGTGCAGTCGTGCACGTCGTCGACCGATGCAATCAACCCTTCCGAGAACGCAAAGCCGAGCGCCAAGGCCTCGACATCGTTCGGCGTGCACAACAGCGTGAAGTTACCAACACCTTCAATCTTGACCGTGATGAGCTCCTCCACGGCAACGCGACCGGGATCCGGGCGCGGTTGGGCATCCTGGTCGGAGAAGCGAAGCGGCGTGACCTGGCGCACCCCCGGGTCTGACGTCCGCGCCCACGCCGCTTGCCGGGCGAACAGCTCGCAGACGGCGTCGCACAGCGCGGTTGAGGGAACTCGCGGCTGCAGGGCCTCGCGCCACCTGTCCGGGAGCACATCCGCAGCAACCTCTACGTGCGACTTCACGCGCAACAGATCGACATCAGCGCGCGGGACGGGCTGTCCGGGTGGACCCTCGACGAAGATGATGATGTCGCCGGAACCGCGACGGGCCAGCGCGTTGGATTCCACCACGACGTGGTCGTGGTCAGCGCAAGCCGCCGCAACGAACGAAGCCAACTCCTCGTCCGTCCGGAAGAGATTCGGCGGCTTGCCCTCCTGCCGCATGCCGCAACCTTGTTTCGCGTAGACGGAGTTCGGGAGCACCTCGCAGAGCCGCAATGCGAGGCTCGTTTTTCCGACTCCTTTACCCGCACCACAGATAACCCAGGTCAGGCTCATTCGAAGCAACCCAACTGGCACGCGCGGATCTTGATTTCCAGATGGTCCAGCAGCTTGCCGAAGTCGTGCGAGCTCACGCCCAGCGTCTCCGCCATTTGCAGTGCCGTGCTGCACTCAATCCATCCACCGGCCTGCAGCACTCGCGCCGTACTCGCACCGCGTTGGTCAGATTTGAGGATCTGCACATCGCCATCGCCGTGCGTTGCGACCGTCAACGGCAGTCCCTCGCCGGCGACATACACACTTAAAGAATCGACCATTGTTTCCGGAACGGTGAGTCTTGCTGGCATGGATACCTCCGCTCCCAGTATACTGGCTCTCGCCGTCCGCCGTCCACGGCCAGTGTGATCCGTCAGACTGGCACCCCGTTTGGCGTGTCGGGGTGGGCGACAGTCAAATGCACGGATTCGCAGTGGTCTGATCGCGCGACGGTCCGAGGCGGTGTTCCAGAGCCACGCTGCACAAGCCGTCGGATAAACCTCCGACCTCCAGGAGAGCCGCATGACTGAGCAACCCGCGCAGGACTCGCCTTTGAGTGGCATTCGCGTCCTCGATCTGTCCCGGATCCTGGCCGGGCCTTGGTGCACGATGATGCTGGGGGACCTGGGAGCCGAGGTTATCAAGGTCGAGCGCCCCGGCACCGGGGACGACACGCGGACGTGGGGACCGCCGTTCGCCGGTGGCGAGAGCGCGTACTATCTCTGCTGCAACCGCAACAAGCAGTCAATCGTGATCGACCTCAAGAATCCGCGTGGCGCCGAGGTGGTCCGGGAGCTCGCCAAGGTATCCGACGTGTTCGTGGAAAATTTCACGCCCGGATTGACGCAGCGCTTGGGGCTGGATTACGAGACGCTTCGGGCGCTCAATCCCCGGCTGGTCTATTGCTCCATCACGGCGTATGGGCAGGATGGTCCCTACCGTGATCGGCCCGGCTACGACATGGTGCTCTCGGCGGTCGGCGGGCTGATGTGGATCACGGGTCCGCAGGGCGGGGAGCCGTGCAAGGTGGGCGTGGCGATCACGGACGTGCTCACCGGGGTGCATGCCGCGGGTGCAATTACGGCTGCGTTGTTGTGGCGCGAGCGTCGCGGGCGCGGGCAGTTCATCGACGCCAGCCTTCTGGACGTGCAGGTCGCCGGTCTTGCGAACATCGCCAGCAACTACCTGGTGGCGGGGAAGGAGGCCACACGCTGGGGCACGGCGCATGAGTCGATCATCCCCTACCAGGTGTTTGGTACGAAGGACCGGCCCATCGCGATCGCGGTGGCCAATCAAAAGCTATGGGTGAATTTTTGCGAACTGATCGGGAGAAAGGAGTGGATCAACGACCCGCGATTCGAGAGCAATCCCAAGCGGGTAGCGAACCGGGAGGTGCTGCTGCCGCTCATTGGCGATATCATGGCGCAGAGGACCTGCGACGAGTGGATGGAGCTTTTGGTTTCCGCCTCGATCCCGTGCGGGCCAGTCAACAACATGCAGCAGCTCTTCGCCGATCCACAGGTCCTGCATCGGGGCATGCTCGCGCAAGTGCCGCACCCGACGATCGGCACCTTGCAACTGACGGGCATCCCGATCAAATACTCCGCGACACCGGCCGGCATTCGTAGGCCACCGCCGGTGCTGGGCCAGCACACGGCGGAAGTCCTGGCCGAAGTGCTGGGGTACGACGACGAACAGATCGAAGCGTTACGCCAACAAGGGGTGACGGATCGCTGCGGTCAGGGCGTTTGAGGTGTCACCCGCGAGGCCACGATCCTCGTCGGCGGACATCGCGGGGAGTAATCCGCCGACGTGTTGAAACTTTTCAGCATAACTTCCTGCGCGGGCGCGCGTGTACTCAGCCCTTCGACCAGGACGGCCGTCACGCAGCGCAATCCGCCCTCACTCATGCCATTTTCATCCTGTCACTCTTGGTGGCTGCGCGACACCGATATCTGCTGGCCCACGCGAAACGTGCCGGTCTGAACCACGCGGCAGAGGTAGCCGCAACGCCCGACCACTGAGTCCTTGAGTTGCGGGTGTACCTCGTCGAGGATAAAACACGGTTTGCGCGGCTCGGTCAGCTCGAGCACGGGGCCGTCCTCAAAATGCAGACGATCACCGACACTCAGCCGCTGAACATGAAGTCCGCGCACCGTCAGGTTCTCCCCCATGATCCCTGGTGCGACCTTGTAGCCCTCGGCGACCAGTTCATCGAGCAACTCGACGTCCTGGATGGTGACCGCCCGGTGCGGGCGGCGGTGCTTGTCGTGCGCCTGACTGTCGCCGACGAGGCCGTCGGCCGTGACCGCCGACTGCCCGACGTTGTTCTTGGGGATACCGCCGGCCGAGATGTTGACGGCGATCACGGTACCGGTCCTCACGAAGCCCGGAGAAGGCTGGTTTTCCTGCATATCTCAGCGTTCCCGTTTGTAGCTCGAGTTTTCAGATGTCCAGTTTAACCACCGATCGAGCTCATGGACTTACACTGAACACGGTTCCCCGTCCGGGGCTTGGCCAAAACCGCGACTTGAAGAATTCTATCCGCTACGGCCTCGTCCAATGTTCGTCCATCCCAGGCCGGCAAGAGACTTGATCCGCGTGTGTCGAACAGGCACGAGAGAATCTCACCGCGATTCGTAACTCGCAGGCGCCGGCAGCTTCTGCAGAAAGGTCGCGACGTCGATGCGATTACTCCAAGCACGCCAAGTGGGGTGCCGGTGGTCAGACTGCTGGCTGCGAAGTCTGTGGCGGGTTGTCCTGGTGGCGCGGGGATCGGTCGCAGAGCAAAGTGCCGGCTCAGGAGTTCGAGGACCTCGGCCGCAGACACCAACCGTTCATGAAAGGCGCGCCGCGACGGACCAATCCGCATGATCTCGAGAAACCGCACGGTACAGCCGCGGCCGAGTCCCCATTGCGCGATTTGGGACAGTTCCTCTTCGTTGACCCCGCGCTGGACGACGACGTTGATCCGTACCGGCGTAAGGCGCGCTTCAAGGGCCGCATCCACTCCCCGCAGCGTGTGGGTGATGTCGCCGCCGCGGGTGAGCCGCGTAAAGCGCTTCGCATTCAGCGTGTCCAGCGAGATATTGACGCGCGTCAGGCCGGCTGCTCGCAGTCGGTGGGCCTGGCGCGCAAGCGCCTGAGCATTCGTGGTCAGCGTGATCTCGCGCAGCGTTCCGAGCTGCTTCAGCCGTTGAACCAGCTCCAAAAGCCGAGGATGAAGCAGCGGCTCGCCCCCCGTAAGGCGGACATGCCGAACGCCGTGTTGTCGCGAAAGCCAATCGACAATCGCGACGCCGAAGTTGAGATCCAGGCAACAGCTCCGTTCTTTCGTTTTGCCGGCACTACAGTATCTACAGGCTAGATTGCAGCGGTCGGTCAACGATAGCCGCAAGTGATCGATGCAACGCCCGCACCCGTCAATAAGCGGACCGGGTGCGGTCTCCACGTCACG
Organism: uncultured Phycisphaeraceae bacterium; assembly: GCA_964574815.1. Lineage (GTDB taxonomy): Bacteria > Planctomycetota > Phycisphaerae > UBA1845 > UBA1845 > CAZNPL01. Next base: position 195,293 of record CAZNPL010000002.1, on the reverse strand, counting down.
AACCTCACGCCCGATCTTCGCACGCCTCTCTTCTGCCCGGGCGTCAAGAAAGCGTAGGAACGCGTCCTTGCGCGCGGCACCAGCTTTATTGAGGCGCCGCAGAACGCCGTCTAACCATGGCAGCATGGCGGTCGAATCCTGAATGACGAGCGTTGCTCGTACAACAAGTCACTTGCCACATTCTGGACCATTGCTCAGTCCCAGGCAAGCCGCGGGCAAGCCACCCCGGTTGAACTCGACCTCTTGGACCGATGATTTGCACGAATCGGTCGTGGGAACGATGAGAGAGTTGGCCGCGACAGGTTTTGCAGCCTCAGCCTCCTTCACGCTGGGACCCGAACCCACTACCGCTCGCAAGCGCGGCGCCGACCTTCAGCGCCTTGAGATTGATCTCGGCGATATCGGCCTTCTGAAACATCGAAATGGACCGCCCGAAAGCCTCGAGCGGGAACAGCCCCGTGTGTTGCAGCATGGCCGCCACCGCGATGACCGCCATCGACTGCCGACTCGTCCGGGCGGCTGCCTCGGCCATTGCACAGCGAACCACCTTCGCCTTGGTGGGCGGCAGGTCGAGGGAGTGTTCGACATACACGGTGGAAGTGCTCGGGAGCTGCTGGAACTGGTCGCGCGTCTTCCTCAGTCCGTCCTCGGAGATCACCAGAAGATAGTCGGGCGATTCGATGGCCGTATACTCGATGGGACGCCGGCTGAAGATGAGCTCAGCAAGTGAGTGTCCGGTCATGACCGTGATGGGGTAGTCGTCCTTCTGCGTGGCATCCAGACCGCTCATCATGGCGGCCCGGCCCATGAGCGTCGCCGTGGACTTGATCTTCTGTCCCGCGCTGCCGGCGATGACTATTCCGGTCTGCCGTTCCACGCAGTTGCTGTATTCAACATCGATCGCAGGCCTGTGCCTGGTCGATGCTCGGTTGGAACCACAGGCCATCCGATAACGCGCGCTATACTCGGGCCGCGGCGTGTCGGCCAGTACGCCGCGCTTCATGCCGAGGAGGTCCAGCAGCGCGTTCATTTCCTTCTGCTTGATCTTGTTGCGCGACGCGTAGTAGGCCGTGCACAGCTCCCAGACATCGAGCATTGCGAATCCCGGCTCCGCCAGGGCCCGGGCCATGACGTCCGCAAGGTCTTTGTCGAACATCGTGCATCGTGCAACCCAGGCGGCGCCGGCCGCGATCGCGGTTCCGCAGAGGTCCATGGCGCTCTCGACATTACCCCACGGCGTCGTGGGCGTGATCGCCTCGCTGGGCGTAGTCACCGAGTGCTGTCCGCCGGTCATCCCGTAGTTGAAGTTGTTCGCCACGATGAGCTTGATACCGATGTTGCGGCGGGCAGCGTTGAGCAGGTGTGTCCCACCGATGCCGCAGCCCCCGTCGCCCTGGAGAACGATGACGGTCAGTTCGGGACGGGCCAGCTTCAGTCCACAGGCGTAGGTGATCGCGCGCCCGTGGAGGCCGTGAAACGCGTTTGTGATGAAGTAGCGGTCCGCCAGGCCAATGCAGCCGATGTCGGTCACCACGACGATCACGCGTGGGTCAAGTTGGAGCTTCACCAGCGCGTGGTCTAAGGCGCGGGTGACGACATGGTGACCGCACCCGGGGCAGAAGGGCAACGGCCCGAGCCCATCGGTCATGTAAGTCGGCCACTTCGCCGTGGGGACCGCACTCGCTTTCACAGCAGACCCCCTGTGCGCAGAATCTCAGCCGGCGAAATCAGGCTCGTATTCATCTGGTTCACGCCGAGAACTGCGACGCCGGCCGGAGCCAGCCGCTCGATCTCGAGCCGATACTGTCCCATGTTCATCTCCGGCACCACGATCTTCTCGATTCCCTGCATGGCTTCCCGAATCGCTTTCTCGGGAACCGGCCAGAGCGTCTGGAGGACCAGCGATGAGATCCGGATGCCGCGCCCGCGGGCCTCCCTTACGGCTACGGCAACCGACCTCGAGGTGATGCCATAGCTGACGACCAGCACGCCGGCCCCATCCTGAAAGTCGCGTTTGACCAGGGCGATGTCGTCTGCGGCCCCGTCGATCTTGGCCGTGTAGTGGTCGATCATCTCCTGAATAACCGCGGGCTTGGTTGTCAGGAACGCGGCCTGATCGTGCGTCGAAGTAGTGAACCGGGCGATGTGCGTCCCGCCGAATGCAGAGATCGCCGGCACGTCGGCCAGCCGTTTGAAACGGTGCGGCAGGTATTCGTCGTCGTCTTCCACGCACCTGCGCTCTACGAGCGGCGGAAGGTCGATGGCGTTCAAGTCCACGGACTCGGTCGTCACGCCGACTTCTTTGCTGGCGAGGATGAAGACGGGCGAGCGGTACTGTTCTGCAAGGTTGAACGCGCGATACGTCAGCTCGTACGCCTCGCCGACGGTGGCCGGGCTGAGAGCAATGACCGGGAGCCCGCCGGAGGTCACCCACCGCGTGAACTGAATGTCTCCCTCCGCGCCCTTGGTTGCAGAACCGGTGGCCGGGCCCTGGCGCTGGATATTGACAATGACCAGCGGCGTCTCGCCGATTTGGGCCAGCCCGACGTTTTCGCTGTATAGGCTGATCCCCGGGCCGCTGGTCGCGGTCATCACCTTGCGACCGGCCATCGCGGCGGCAATGCAGAAGCCTAGCGATGCAATTTCGTCCTCGGCCTGAATGGCCACACCGCCCGCCCTGGGCACGAGCTCCAGCATATGGTGCAGAATTGACGAAGCCGGCGTAATAGGGTACCCGGCAAAGAAGTCACAGCGGGCTTTCATCGCCCCGCGGGCTATCGCCTCGTTACCCTCGAGAAACTCGCGTCCCATTTTGAGCCACTCGAGCGCCGGGCGGTTCCACTGCTTCCGCTTGACGGCGCGATGCGTTCAGGCAGTCCAAGGCAGCCCCATGCGAGCTCCGCAAGTGCCGGCCCTACCGCGAGCTACCCGACAGGGCAGTCCGGAGGTGGAAGCTCGTTCTGCTCCTCCATCGCGTGGACCTTGGCAACCCACGCTTCATGGCCCGCGCGCGCCTCGTTCAGCGTTGAATAGCGCTGCCACTGGTCATCCAGCCAGCCCCCCACGACCCTCGTCTCGAACAGCACGGGCCGTTCGTTTTCCTCCAGCGCCATATTCACGCCGAGAAAGACGGTGACCACGGTTCCGAATTTCATCGAGGTGCGGGCAATGCAACGGTGCCTCTCGTAGGAGTTGGCGTACCACGCTGCCCACTCGCGAAAGTCTGGCTGACCCACGGCGCCGTCGGCATAGAGAACGTAGAAGCGCTCCATTTTCGCAGCTCCTATTCTCAGGCCCATCGAGTATAACTCCCGGTGGCGGAAGATGCAATAGAGAGTGTTTTATGGTGCGCGGGAAAGTAGTGAGTTGAGACGTTAACTTTCGCAATCTTGCGGTGAGTTGCGCCGTCAGATGGCCCTCTCGCCTCGCTGCGGCGGGCGTTTGGCTGCCCTACTCCACCGCCCGGTGTCGGTGCCGCCCTCCGGCTCGCTGAGGCCGACGCAGCCGATGGCCTCACCGGTCGCCATAGCCAGGATCACTTCAGTCGGGACGCGGTGATGGTCGAAGGCCTCGGAAGTGATTGGCGGAGCACGCTCATCGACGAAGCGCCCCACGGTTTCCTGAACCTGGCGCTCGTCGTTATCGAGCCCCTCACGCACGTGGAGGAGATCATACGCGTCGGGCGTCGTCATCCGTCAGGACCACCCTCATGTCCTGTGAGCTCAACTCATACGGTTGGCGGGCGGACGGCCATGCCGGTCGGCCAACGCTGTGCAAAGCATCCAACCGACTTCAGTTCTCCCAATCCAGTGCGAGCGCGCGGTCGAGATTGGAAACGCCGAAGATCCCTAGGGCGGTTGCCGCCCCGGCCAGGCCGCTGCCGTACATGTAGTCGATATTCACGCCTGCCAAGGAAAGACTACGAGCAATGCCGACCAGTCCCCCGGGGGTGTTGGGCATCTCCACGGCCAGGCAGGTCGCCGTGGAGAACGGCAATTCGACCTGCTCGAGCGTTTGTTTGGCCGCCTCTGTATCGTTGACGACCAGGCGCACGCTGCCGGTTTCCGAAGGATCAACGGCGGCCATGGCGCGGACGTTAATACGGTGGTCCGAAAGATGGGCGCACAGGTCGGCGAGCACGCCGGGCCGGTTTTTCACTTGGACCGTAATCTGTTCGACAACGTCGCATTTGAATTTCATGAGCGTCACACCTCAAGAGCACGTGACGCAATGTACGTTAGCCCGCAATCGACCGCAAGATCGCGGCGTCGCGGCGACATCGGCAGCGGGCAGGCGGATGGCGAATCTCCAACGGCCGGTGATCCGGCAAACCAGGCAGGTTCGGGACGAGGTGCACGGTGGCCTGCGGGGTTCGTGTCGGTGGAGGACCCCGCCCCGGCTTTCCCCGAGCTGCATCCGGACCGGATTCGGCGGATCCTCGATTCACCGGCACCGGGTTCCAAAGGCTTGACTGCGGAGTGAATGCAGCGCCTTGCGACCGCGTGAGCCGATTGCTATCTTCGGTGAGGTCCAAGTAGGAAGGGTCACCATGGGGCGCTACTACATCCTTCAGAACAACCAGGTCGTTGAGGAGCCGGATTACCAGAAGTGGTCAGAATGGTACGAGGGCTCAAGGGAGTCGGGGTGTCGCATTGCCAGGACAAAGGTGGTGTACGGCACAGTCGAAACGGTCTTCCTCGCTTTGAACATGTCGCTGTCAGAGGGGCCGCCGCAGCTCTTCGAGACCAAAGTGCATGGCGGCTGGCTGGACGGCGAATGGGAACGCCACGCCACGGTCGGTGACGCGAAGGCGGCGCACGAGGCGTGGGTGGCGAAGGTCCAGGCCGCCGAGGAGAATCAGCCGCCGCCGCCCGGCTGGCAGTGGTGAGGGCCGGCCGACCACAACCGATCTGCTAATCGCCTGCTCAGAGCATCACCCGTACGTCGGTCGCCGTCGCTCCACTCGGTGAGGCGAAAAGTGGATTTATGTCCATCTCGCGAATCTCAGGATTTTCGACCAGCAACTGCGAGACCCGTTGGATGATCTCGGCCAGGGCGGCCACATCCACGCCGGGGCGGCCGGCCGCTCCGGTGAGTACCTTATGGGCGCGGATCGATTCGATCGTCTCGGCGGCCTCGTGGGCGGTGAGGGGTGTGATCTTGAAGCTGACGTCGCCTAGTGCTTCGACGTAGACGCCGCCGAGCCCGAACATGATCACGTGCCCCAGGCCCTCGACGGCCTTCGCGCCGACGATCACCTCACATGCCGGCGGCAGTTGTTGCTGAACAAGGAGCCTTGGCGATTCGCCCGCAAAGCGGTTCAAGAGCTGGGCGGCCTTTTCGCTCAACTCACTACGGTCTTGGACGTTGAGGACGACGGCGCCGCTCCGCGTTTTGTGGACCACGGACTCGGCGTCGACCTTCAGGACAACCGGATACCCGATCTCGTCAGCTGCGCGGAGACACTCGTCGACGCTCGCTGCGGATGCATGCCGGGCGGCTGGAATCCCGTAGGCAGCCAGCAATTCATAGGCATCGGCGGCGGGCATGCTCGACCGTCCCGCACTTTTCGTTCTTTCCACGATCGAGCGGGCGCGGGCCCTGTCGACATCGGGGAATGACGTAGGAGTCTCACTCGGTCTCGCGGAAAGCGCTGCGTGTCGTGACATCGCGACGAGCACCTGGGCGCCGGTCTCCGGCATGTCGTACACCGGCACGCCGCTGTCCCGGATGATCTCGAGCGTCTTCGCCCACCCTTTCTTTTCGGTCATCACCGTGGCGATGATCGGTTTGCGCGACCGCCGATTTGCATCGGCGATTTCGCGGGCGACGCCTTTGGTGTCCACGAAGAACGGCGTGACGAAGTTGAGGAAGATCGCGTCGATCGATTCGTCGTCGGACAACGCGGCGATGGCGGCCGCAAAATGTTCCGGACCGGCCGTAGCCAATACGTCGATCGGATTGTTGATCGAGGCCTCCGGATAGAGCCGCTCCTTCAGGAATGACTCCGTTCTCGCGGACAGCGGGGGCATGACCATGCCGCCCTCGATCAGGTTGTCCGTGGCGATGATCGCGGGGCCGCCGGTGTTGGCGATCATGCCCACGCGGTTACCGGCGGGCACGGGTTGAGTGGCGAAGCCGATCGCGGCCTGGCACATCTCGTCGGTGTTGCGAAAGGCGACGATGCCGGCCTTCTCGAAAATGAGTTCGATGGCTGCGTGTTGCCTCATCATGCCGCCGGTGTGTGAGGTGACGGCCTTGGCGCCCTCGGCGGTTCTGCCGACGACCATGGCCAGGATGGGCTTTCGGCGGGTGATTTCCGCTGCGGTTTCCATGAAGGCCCGCGGATCGGTCAGGCTTTCGATATGGACGATGATGACCTTGGTCTGATCATCCTGACCGTAATGCGCCATGATCTCGGGGATCGAAACGTCGCAGGCGTTGCCGTTGCTGGCGTAGTAGCGCACGCCGAGGCCCAGTTCGGTGAGGCGCTGGTGGATGACCTCGCCGACACCGCCGCTCTGGGCCACAATCGAGACGTGTCCCGGCGTGGGTTTGGTGAAGGTGAAGTTGCAGTAGGCGCGGACGGCCGGGTCGGCGTTGATGACGCCCTGGCAGTTGGGCCCGAACACGCGGACGCCGGTTCTTTGTCCGATTTCACGCAACTGGTTTTCCAGGGCGGCCCCCTCCGGCCCGATCTCACGGAACCCCGCGGTGTTGACAATCGCCGCCTGGACGCCGGCCTTGGCGCAATCCTCCAAACACGCGGGGACCAAGGTGTTCTTGATCACGATATGAGCGACGTCCACCGGCCCGGGTACTTCAAGGATTGACGGATAGGCCGTAAGCCCGCGGATCTCGCCTCCCTTCGGATTGACCGGACACACCGGCCCCTGGAAGCCGAAATCCAGAAGGTTCTGTACGATGCGATAGCCGATGGTCAGCTCTCGATTGGAAGCCCCAATCACCGCCACCGAGCGTGGGGAGAACAGCGCGTCAAGTCCCATGATTCGATCTCCGTGGTGGATGGACGCTACGCCGGGGAAGGGCCGCGCGAACAAGACTTCGACGCATAACCCTCTTGCCGGACGCAAGATGGTCATATCGTAACTGCTAAGATTGAATCCCGCACGCGCGATCCAGCGCGCCTGGCAGGCGCGCCTAATTCAGTGATAATCACTTACGGCGCGTTATCGAGAGCACTACGGTGTGCCTCTCCCTTTGGCTGCAAAATTGTGAAAGGCGAATCTACGTCAGACAGGTCGACACGCTGGCAGGCCGTCGGGCCGGGGATCATGTACGCCGGGGCGGCCATCGGCGTCTCCCACCTCGTACAGTCCACCCGGGCCGGCGCCGAGTACAGCTTCTCTCTCGTCTGGGCGATTGTTATAGTACACTTGGTGAAGTATCCATTCTTCGAGTTCGGCCATCGTTACGCCGTTGCAACGGGCGAGAGCCTGCTGATGGGGTACCGGCGGGTGGGCCGGTGGGCTTTGATCGGCTTCATGGCGGTCGCGCTGGCGCTGAGCATCCCGACGGCGGCGGTGCTGACCATCGTGACGGCCGGGATGGCGACGCAGATGCTGGCGGTGGAGCTGGGGCCTGTTGCGTGGGGGATCGCTCTGCTGGTCCTGTGCATCGTCGTGCTGGCGTCGGGCGGATATCCCGTGTTGGACAGGTTGATGAAGGTTCTGATGGCGCTTCTGGCCGTTTGCACCGTGATCGCGGTGGTGGCGGCATTTGGCCATGTGCGGGCGAGCTCCGTTCAGATTGATTCTCCGTCAGTGTGGACCGGGTCCGGCATCTTTTTTCTGGTGGCCTTGATGGGCTGGATGCCGACGCCGGTGGACGCGTCCGCCTGGCCGTCGCTGTGGATGCAGGAACGTATCAGACAGACGGGGCACCGTCCGACACTTGGCGAGGTTTTGTTTGATTTCAAGCTGGGCTACTTCGGCTCGCTGCTCATGGGACTCATGTTCCTGAGCCTGGGGGCACTGGTCATGTTCGGCACGGAGCAGGAGCTCGCTGCCGGAAACGACGAATTCGCCGCACAGTTCGTCAGCATGTACACCAGCGCCCTCGGCACGTGGAGCCGCCCGGTCGTCGTAGTGGCGGCGTTCGTCACGATGTTCAGTACATTGCTGACGGTTTTGGACGGCTACCCGCGCGTCATGACGGCGGGGTGTCGGATTGTGTGGCCGGGCGCCGAGAGGCTCGGTCAGGTACCCTACTGGGTGGTCGTTGCTCTGATGGCGAGTGGCGCCCTGCTGGTTTACCACTTCCTGACAACGGTGATGCGCACGCTGGTGGACGTGACGACGACGGTAGCGTTTGTATCGGCGCCGCTGTTCGCGTACCTGAACTATCGGGTCATGTCCGGCGGCAACGTGTCGGCGGAGATGGCCCCTCCGCGATGGCTACGGGTGTTGAGCTGGGTCGGCCTCGCGTTTCTCGTTGCATTTACCGTTTTGTTCCTGATGGTGTACTTCGGCCGGCCCGCATAAACGTCGCGATTCCGCGTTCCTTAGGCGGGTCAGATTCGGTGCTCCGCCGCGATGAGAGCCGCACCGAGGGCGCCGGTGTACTGCGGGTGGTCGGGGACCAGGACCTCGTGGCCCAGCGCCTGGGCCACGAGTTGGACCATGACCGGGTTGTGGGCGACGACGCCCCCCGTCATGACGATCTCTCCGGACAGCGGGTCCATTTCGAGGATGCGTTTGGTCACCGAGCGGAACGCCGCCCGGACGATCTCCGGAAGCGGGGTGCCCCGGGCGATCAGAGCGAGTAGTTCGGTCTTGGCGAAAACCGTGCAGAAGGAGCCGAGTTCCACGTTCCCCGTGGCCTGGGAGGCCAGATCGTTCATGGTCTCGATCGGAATGTCGAGAGAGTTGGCGATTTCCTCGAGGAAAGCGCCGGTGCCGGCGGCGCACTTGCGATTCATCTTGAAGTCGCGGCGATTGCCGGTGTACTCCAGCTCGATCACCTTGTTATCCTGGCCACCTATGTCCACGATGGTGATGGCGTGAGGAAAGCTGTGGTGGCAGCCTCGCGCGTGGCAGGTGATCTCGGTGACCGCGTCGTCGGCGTACGTGACGCTGCGGCGCCCGTAGCCCGTAGCGACCGTGTATCCGATGTGGGCTGTTTTTACGCCGGAGGCCTCGAGCAGTTCGTCGCGGCAGGCGTTGGCGGCAGTGGCAAAATTCGCCCCGGATTTGCGGATGGCGCGAGCGTGGACTTCATCGCCGTCCAGAAGGACGGCTTTGGTCGCCGAAGCCCCGACATCTACGCCAAGCGTAATGTCAAGTGCAGGTGGCATTCTTTCCGAGCCGCGCCCGTGAGGAAGCGGTCCCGTCCGTCTGCCAAACCGCTCCCTTACGGTCGCGGCTCGGTTCGGGGTGAATGTTCGCAGATCTCCGACGCTTCGAGAGCGACACAAAGGCGCCCAGTTTGAGTTCCACGGGTGCCATTCCTTTGTCACCTCTTTCCGCCGACCGCTCCTTCACGGTCGCGGCTCGGTTCAGAACGTGCCGACAACTGCTCGACGAAGGCCTCGATCTGCGTCTTGGCCTGCTCGTCGGAATAGCAGCGGAGGTCATTCAAATCGCCCGCGATGGTGATCGAAGGCACGCCCAGCCGGTCGCGAAGTCGCTGCGGCATGCCGTGCCGGCAATTCGTGTTGTTGGGGCAGGTCTTGGAGTCGTGAAAGACGATCCCGTCCACGTCGAAGGCGTCAATCATCTGCTCCAGGTACCGTTCCTTGGCCGGGTCCGAGCGGACGATGAACAGCTCGGTATACGCCCTGGCCATCGACCTGAAGGGATCGTCGGGATCGAGCGCGGTGAAGATCCAGGAGTTCGCATAGGTGCTGGCGACGACACATGCCCGCAACTCGAGGAACTGGGTCGCGAGGTCGCGCAGACGTCCCCAGATGGGCATACCCTCCCAGTACAGCCGCAGCTGCTCACCTTCCACCGCGGCTATGCCGTCGGCGATTCGCGCTTTGAGCTCGGCGATCAGTTCGTTGTAGTAGTCGATCGCCACCTGGGTGCCGCGCATTACGACCGCGGGGGCCATGTGGATCGTGCTGTCGAAGAACGTCAATGGCGACGGTTTATTGGTCGCGGTGTCGAGGGTCTCCTTCCACAGATCGGAGCACCGCCGCGACAGACGAACGGCCTCGCGAAGGCGATCCATGTCGAACCTCTCGCCGCTGACCTCTTCCAATGTCGGGATGAGGGCCTCGATCTGGCCGGCTATACCGTCAATGTGCACTTCGGTCACCTCGCCGACGCCGCGGTAGCATTCGATGCCAATCACCGGGCATGACCATTGGCGGCCGAACCACGCAAACCAGTCCTGCACGTCGCGACATTGATTCGTGTTGTAGACGAGCACATCCGGCTTGGGGATTGAGTCGATGCCCTCATAAGCGTCGGACAGCGGCGTACGTCCCTGGACAAACGCTCCGATGTCGCTGGTCATGTAAGAGCACGCTTCCGGCGAATAGCCGATCGCGTTGGCTGCGGGGATGGTCTCGACGGCCATCCGGGTTGCGCCCAACATGGCACCGTGGTTCTCCGGAAAGTAGACGACGAATCCCATGGCGCGCAGCAACTCGGCCGGCCCGACGCTCGTGCACCAGGCCACTTTCGGCCGTCCCTCCTTGACCGCTCGGTCCAGTTCGTAGAAGTGATCGGCCATCAGCTTCCGCATGGTCTTGGCGGCCGCGATTTTCCGGATGGTGGGCTTCGGGGATTCGGACATCGCTTAGTATCCTGCTTTGCGTTTCAATGGACTGCGTTCCACGCGCTAATGCTCTTGCTGCAAATGCGTGCTAGACCTCGATCGATTCTTTGGCGGCGTCTTTCTCGCGTAATGCGCGAACAATTTTCTCCGGCGTAATGGGTAAATCCTTGATCCACACGCCGGTTGCGTTGGCGATGGCGTGGGCCACGGCGCCCAGCACGGGCAGCGTGCTGCCCTCGCCGATCTCCTTCGCGCCGAACGGGCCGCGGGGTTCGTATGAATCCACGATGCCGCTGAAGATTTCCGGGGCGTCCTTGATGGACATGATCAGGTAACCGTGCAGGTTCGGATTGAGAATCCGTCCCTTCTCGTCGAACTGGACGTCCTCCAGGATCGTCTCACTGGCCCCCATGACGATGGCGCCCTCGACCTGGCCATGCACCGCCTGAGGGTTGATCGGCGTGCCGCAATCGTGATAGTCGGAAAAGCGGTCAATCTTGACCTTGCCCGTCTCGAGGTCGACTGAAAGTTCGCACACGGAGCTGCCGAACGAATACGCCGGGCTGGTGCCGACCGTGGACCCCTTGTAGTCGCCGCCGAGACCGTCGGGCGGCTTATAGCAACCTGTTCCGACCAGCGGGCCGTTGTCGTTGAAGTACTTGCGAGCGACCTCCTCCCAGGGTACCCACTGCGATTCATCACCCTGAACGAACACTTTCGCATCGCGAGCGACCACGTCCGACTCGGCGCAGCCGAGCCGCTTTGCCGCATAGGGCCTCATCTTGTCGAAGACCTCCGTGCCGGCCCGGGACACGGCATGGCCGGCCATCAGCGTGACGCGCGAAGAGTAGGCTCCCAGGTCGAGCGGCGAGATGTCACTGTCCTCGCTGCGGATGCGCATCCGCGAAACCGGAATGCCGAGCGACTCGGCGCACATTTGGGTAAGGACGGTGTCGCTGCCCTGGCCGATCTCGGCGGCGCCGATCAGAAGCACGGCGGCCATCCCATCCTCGCTGATTTTCACGATGGCGTTGGCGTGCGGGAATATCGACTTCTTCTGGAACGGCTCGCGCGGTTTCTCGTGCGATAGCTGGACCTGCCCGCGGTAGATGCAGTAGCCCGCGCCGGAGACAAAGCCTCCGCAGCCCACACCGATGCCCTTCCCGCTCGGCAACCGCCCGTATTTCTCCTTCCAGCCGCTCTTCTGCTCGACGGCTTCGAGCGTGGCGTGGAATTCGCAACTGCCGATATCCATCTGGTTAACCGACTGCGTGTCGGGCGTCATGGCGTTGCGGCGGCGAATCTCGATGGGATCGATGCCAAGATCGTCGGCGATCATCGTCAGCAGACATTCGAAGGCGAAGCGCGGTTGCGGGACGCCGTGTCCACGCATGGCCCCGCACGCCGGCTTGTTGGTCATCATCCGGTAGCCGTCGTACTGGTAGTTGGGCATGCGGTAGAGCGTCGGCACGACGCTGCCGGCGTAGTACGCCGTGGCCACGCCGAAGGAGGAGTATGCGCCACCATCGAGGTAGATCTCGCTCTTGCAGGCCTGGATCCTGCCCTCGGCGTCGACGCCGAGCTTGAAGGTCATGTGCTGTTTGTGCCGCCCGCGCCCGTGATGGAACATGTCTTCGCGCGAGTAGACCATCTTCACGGGGCGCCCCGTCTTCTTGCTCAAGATGGCGGCACAGAGATCGAGCGGCGTTGTTTCGGCTTTTCCGCCGAACCCGCCGCCGACGGCCGGGCGGATCACCCGCACTTTACCGAGCGGGATGCGCAGCACGTGGGCCATCATGTACTGGACGTAATGCGGCACCTGCGTGGAGCTGTAAAGGACCAGCGTGCCATCGTGCTCCCACTTAGCGATAGAGGCGTGCGGCTCGAGCGGCGACTGGTAGACGTGGTTTCCGGTAAACGTCTCCTCGCGAACGTGGTGGCAGCGACTGAATGCCCCCTCAACGTCACCGAAAACCTGGTGAACGTGCGTGTTCACGTTGTTCTTGTAGCGCTCATGAAGCTGCGGGGCGTCAGGAGCGATCGCCGCAACCGGGTCGAACACGGCCGGCAGCTCGTCGTACTCCACGTCGATCAGCGCCAGGGCCCGATCGGCCGTCGGCTCGTCGATGGCCACGACGGCTGCGACTTCGTCACCGACGTGGCGCACGCGTTCTTTGGCGAGCACGTACTCGTCGTAACGCGCGGGCGAGACACCGTACATGATGTCCGGCACGTCCTTGCCGGTGATCACCGCGATCACACCGTCAAACGCCTCCGCGCGGGAGGTATCGATGCGTTTGATGTTGCCGTGAGCGACCGATGAGCCGAGGATCCGGCCATGAAGCATGTCCGGCAGCGTGATGTCGGCGGTGTAGATCGCCCTCCCGGTCACTTTATCAGCAGCGTCGACGCGCGGAATCGAGATACCCACGCTCTCGTGCTTTGACTTGCCGGGGCCGCATTCCGCGGGTTTCTTGTCGGCCCATTTGCCGCCCGGACGATAGTCATCGCAGCGCTGAACAGCTCGAAGGATACCGCTGTATCCGGTACACCGGCAGAGGTTTCCCGCCAGTGCTTCCTTGATCTCGTCGACGCTTGGGTTCGGGTTTTGCTCGAGCAGCGCCGTCGCCGAGAGAACCATTCCCGGCGTGCAGTAGCCGCATTGAATGGCGCCTTCGTGGACGAATGCCTTCTGAAGCGGTGTCAGCTCGCCTGCGTGGGCCAGCCCTTCGACGGTCGTGATGGCTCGGCCCTCCATCTCGGCGGCCAGCAACAGACAACTGTCCATCGGGACGCCGTCCACCAGAACCGTGCAGGCCCCGCAGTCGCCGACGTTGCACCCTTTCTTGGTGCCGGTGAGACCCAGCTTCTCACGCAGAACGTCGAGCAGCGTCTCGTGAGGTTCGACCGCGATGTTGCGCACCTGGCCGTTGATGGTCAGCTTTCGAGGAAGGAGCATCACGACGCCTCCTCGGCACGCTGGCACGCGACGCCCAGCGCCCGCCGAGTCAGAACCTGAACCAGTTCACGGCGGAAGTCCGCAGAACCCCGCACGTCCGAGATCGGCTGGGCTGTATCCCGGGCCAGAACCGCCGCGTGACCGAAAGTGTCCTCATCCGGCGCCTGGCCGCGAAGAATGTCGGCCGCCGACTCGACCAGCGTGGGAATCGGTGCCACGGCGCCCAACACCACGCGCGCGCCCTGGATTTCATGATCGTCACCAAGCGTCAATGCGGCGGCTACGGCGGCTACTGCGATCGTATTCCCGTCCCGCAACCCAAAACGAACGTACGCGGCGCCGGATCTCGGCGGCGGCGTCGGAACGACCACCTCCATGAGCAATTCGTTGTCGCGCAATGCCGTTTTGCGCACATCCAGGATCACGTCGTCGAGTGCCATCGTACGTTCATCGTCGGGCGACCACAGAATGACGGATGCGCCCATGGCGATGAGTATGGGCGGAAGGTCTGCACAGGGAACTGCGCCGGCGATGTTGCCTCCCACCGTGGCCACATTCCGGATTTGCGGCGACGCCATCTTCCGGGCGGCATCGAGAATCGGACTGAAGCCCGCGCTCACAAAGGGCGATCGCTCCAACCGGCCCACGGACGTGAGGGAGCCGATGTGCAGCCCATCCTGCGTAACACCGAGTCCGCGAAGGGTGTCAATCCGGCCGATGGACACGAGGTGATCGATGTCGATCCTGCCGGTCTTGAGGTCTACCAGCACGTCCGTACCCCCGGCAAGCAACCGGGCACCCGGCGAGTACCGCGCCATTGCCGCCGCGGCCTCGTCCAGCGTTGAGGCCTCGTGCAAAGCGATCTGCGGCAAGTACATGCTCCGACTCCGGATGCGGGAGTGCCTTTCCCGTTCAGTCCATGCTGATCCGCCGAGCGTGCGCGCGGCTTGGCCTGTCCCTCCGCTTACCCGCTCTCCGCAGAACCGAGGACGCCGTGAAGAAACTGCCTGCTGATCTGATTGGCCACGGTGGCCGGCGATCTGCTCCGTCTCGGGTCGTACCAACGGTACAACCAGTTCAACGTTCCAAACAGGGACATGGTCGCGACATGGGCGTCCAACGCTTCGGCCCGGTCGTTCGACTCCAGAATGTTTCTGACGATGTCGCGTGTGATCCCGTAGATGTCGTAACGCAGGCGCCGGGTTTCTTCGTAGGCGGCTCCCGTGAGCGAGTCCAGTTCGTGCGAACACACTTTCAAAGCGGCCATGTTGCCGGCGAAGTAGTCCACATGGATCCGCACAACGATGCGAAGCCGCTCGACCGGGTCGGAGACATCGTGGAGCTTCTCTCGAATCGTGTTCGCCAGCAAGTTGAACGCCCGAAACTGGATAAGGAAAAGCATTTTTTCTTTGCTGTCGAAATAATGATACAGGCCGGCAAGGCTGACGCCCGATGCCCTCGCGACGGCCCGCATGGACGCGTTTCCGTACCCAACGCGCGCGATAAGATCCGTCGCGGCAACGAGGATGCCGGCAAGCCGATCGTCATAAGTCCCGCGGTTATCGGAACTTCGGTCCGTTTCTGCTTCTTCGTGCCGCTGGTCGAACGCGCGTTCGGGTTTTCGCGATATCATGGCGCGGCCTTCACCCATCCCACGACCTTCTGACAAGGCCAAGTATGCGTCCGCGGGGCCGTCATGTCAACGCGGGAATTCCCGGAAAAACCTTGACGAGGCCGTTTCAAGACTCATAATGGACCCCCAGCCAGTTAAAGGGCGAACGCATCGGAAAGGGTCGACATATCGGCTTGGCGCGAGTCAGGCCGGACGGACGTACGTTCGACTACAAGGCGGGGCAGCCGCGCGCCGCCGGGTTGTCCGCCGACCTTTTCGGAGAAGCAGCTATGAGTCTGTTCCCCCCGCGCAGCCCTGAGCAGTTCGATTTCAAAGAAGTCCAATACGAAAAGGGCGATTGGGTGGCCCGGGTCACTATCAACCGCCCGCACAACTTCAACGCCTACAGCACTCCGGCCTTGCAGGAGCTGGCTGCGGCGTTCCAGGACGCCTCGTGGGACGACAACGTGGCCGTCGTTGTTTTTACCAGTGCCGGGCATCACGCCTTCTGCACCGGCGGCGACGTCAAGGAATATCAAAAGGAATACACCCAGAAGCCGCGCGACTACTGGAAGTACATGTGCTGTTTCAAGGACTACATCGAGTCCATCACCAACTGCGCCAAGCCCGTGATCGGACGAATCAACGGCATGGCCGTCGGGGGCGGCAACGAGAGCCAGTTGGCGTGTGATCTGGGTGTCATGGGGGAACACGCCTTCATCGCTCAGGTGGGCACGAACGTCGGCTCGGTGGCCTGCGGCGGCTCGACCCAGTGGCTTCCCATCCATGTAGGGGATCGCAAGGCCCGCGGCATCCTGTTCCTCAACCAGCGCTATCCGGCGTACACTTCCCTGGCGATGGGGCTGGTGAACGTCGTCGTTCCAACGGTCAAAGGACCGGACGGCGAGTTCATCACGCGCTTCACCGGCGACCGAACCTACCTCGCGGATTGGAACACCGATCCGTGGGACACACCGTTCGATCAGCGGCCGACCGCCAAGCAGATCAGCATGGCGCTCAAGGGGCAGGACGGCTATTCGATCGACCTGTCGCGCCTCGATGAGGTCGTCGCGGGCCTCTGCAACCAGGTCGTCAACAAGTTCTTCGAGTGCACGCGATACACCAAGGCGCAGGTCAACTTCTGGAAAGATTCCGCCTGGCACGCAACGGTCGGGCACGCTCGGGACTGGCTCTCGGTCCACTACACCAGCCTCGAACCCTACGAGGGCATGACGGCCTTCGTCGAGAAGCGCAAGGCCGATTACGTCGGGATGCGGCAACGCGCCGCCGACCCGAACGGATCGAGCGAATTCCTCTGGGGACCCTACGCCAGGCAGTGTCCCAAGTGCGAGGCCAAGGGCATTCCGTCCCAATTCGAGTTTTGCGGGAATTGCGGCGCTAAGCTGGCGTAGGCCGCGGGCCGATCGCAGTGGAATAAGGAGATCCTCCCACGATGAAACCGCTAGATAAGAAGAAAGCGATCGTGACCGGCGGCAGCCTGGGCATCGGCGCGGCGATTGCCCGCGAACTCGCAATTCAAGGTGCCAACGTGGCGATCAACTATCGCCGGCACGACACCGAGGCCCGGCAGGTGGTGACGGACATTGAATCCGCGGGTGCACGGGGCTTGGCCATCCAGGCGGACGTAGCCAGCTTCAGCGACGCAGAGCGCATGGTGGGGCAGGTCCTGGAAGAGTTTGGAGGGCTGGACATCCTGGTGAACAACGCCGGAATCAACCGCGACAGCGTGATCTGGAAGATGACCGAAGAGCAGTGGGACCAGGTCATCACCACCAACCTGAAGGGCTACTACAACTACATCCGCGCGGCCGTCGGCATCTTCAGAGAACAGAAGTCGGGCAAGATCGTCAACGTG
Source organism: uncultured Phycisphaeraceae bacterium (assembly GCA_964574815.1). Taxonomy (GTDB): domain Bacteria; phylum Planctomycetota; class Phycisphaerae; order UBA1845; family UBA1845; genus CAZNPL01. The sequence goes on along the minus strand of CAZNPL010000002.1, from coordinate 178,100 downwards.
ACGTCGATCAACGGCCTGCGCGGCAAGTTCGGGCAGACGAACTACTCCGCGTCCAAAGCCGGCATCATCGGGCTGACCAAAGCCGTGGCGAGGGAACTGGGTCGGGCGAGCGTCAACGTCAATGCCGTCGCACCCGGTCTGATCGAGACGGACATGGTCAAAGAGGCGCCGGAAAGCGTCCGAGAGGCCGCGATTGCCGAGATCGTCCTGGGCCGACTGGGTACGCCCGAAGAGGTGGCTTTGGTCGTCGCTTTCCTTTGCAGCGATGCGGCCCGCCACATCACCGGGCAGGTCATTCAGGTCGACGGTGGCCAATACATCTAGGAGTCAGCGGTGGATTTACAAGACGTGGTTGCGATCAGCGCCGTGCGGACGCCGATGGGCCGGTTCGGCGGCACGCTGAAGGATATGCCCGTGTACGACCTTGGCGCCGTGGCGATACGGGCGGCCTGCGAGCGGGCCGGTGTCGCCGGAGACGGGATCGACGACGTGATCTTCGGCAACTGTCGGCAGGCCGGTAACGGTCCGAACCCCGCACGGACCGCGGCGGTGCGCGGCGGCATCCCGGTCAACGTCCCGGTCCAGACGATCAACATGGCCTGTCCGTCGGGGATGCGATGTATCGCGATGGCTTCACAGGCCATCCGCCTGGGCGACAGCACGACCGTCATGGTCGGGGGAATGGACAGCATGAGCACCATTCCCTACCTGCTGAAGAACTGTCGCTGGAACGGCTTCAAAATGGGTGATCGCACGCTGCAGGACGGCTGGAGCGACAGCATCGATCCGTTGTGCGGCGTGGGGATGGGCGGCACTGCGGAGAACATCGTAGACAAGTACAAGATCCCGCGCGAGGAGCAGGACGAATTCGCTGCTCAGAGCCACCAGAAGGCGGCCCGGGCTCAATCCGAGGGCTGGTTCGATCAGGAGATCGTTCCGGTGGAGGTGCCGGCGGTCGGGAAGCAACCGGCGATCGCGTTTGACAAGGACGAGACCATTCGCGCGGATACTTCCGTTGAAAAGCTGGCCAAGCTCAAGCCCGTCTTTCGCAAGGACGGAACGGTTACCGCCGGCAACGCGTGCGGCATGTCCGACGGCGGTACGGCGTTGGTCCTGACATCGCGTGAGCACGCGAAGGCCATCGGGGCCAAACCACTGTTCTCGCTGGTGGCCTACTCCAACGTCGCCGTCGAGCCGGCCACGATGGGCGAAGGGCCCGGCGTTGCGATTCCGGCTGCCCTGGAGCGGGCGGGGATGAACCTGGACCAGATGGACCTCATCGAAGTCAACGAAGCGTTCGCGGTTCAGGTCCTGGCCAACGAGCGCGTGCTCAAATGGGATCGCGACAAGCTCAACGTTCACGGCGGCGCGATCGCACTGGGGCACCCGACCGGTATCAGCGGGGCGCGAATCGTCGTAACGCTCTATCACGCGTTAAAGGGCAATGACAAGGAACTGGGCATCGCCGGGATATGCGGCGGGGGCGGCGTGAGCATGGCTCTGATCATCAAACGGGAGCAGTAACGGCGATGGGTGCGCACCAGTTTCTCGACCTGAATGTGGACGGCGGCATCGCGATCATCACGATGAACCGGCCGCCGCTCAATGTCATGAACATCGCCATGATGGCGGAGTTCAACGAACTTCTGGAGACCGTCATCAGCGGCGACGACGTCGCGGCGATCGTGGTACAAGGCGAGGGCAAGGCCTTCAGTGCCGGCGTCGACGTGAGCGATCACACGGCCGACAAAGTCGGCGAAATGATCCGCGTGTTCCACGGGATCTTCAGAAGGCTCGCCGCGACCGATGCGCTGACGATCGCTGTCGTAAACGGCTCTGCCCTGGGCGGGGGATGCGAACTGGCGTGCTTCTGCGATATCGTGCTGGCGTCCGATCGGGCCAAGTTCGGCCAACCCGAGGTGCAGGTCGGCGTGCTGCCTCCAGTGGCGGCATGTGTGCTCCCCTTGCAGGTCGGGATCAAAAAGGCCATCGAGCTCAACGCGCTAGGTCCCGTCATCGGAGCCGCCGAAGCGAGAGATGTCGGCCTTGTGAATCAGGTGTACCCGGCTGACGGATTCGGCGAACGCGTCGAGGAGTATCTCAACGGCATCCGCAAGCTTTCGCGGCCGGTGGTTCGCATGGCCAAGCGGGCCACGGCGCTCGTTGCGCGCGAGCAGATACTGGCCCACCTTGAACGGACGGAGAAACTGTACCTTGATGAGCTGATGCAGTTGTCGGACGCCCACGAAGGCCTGAACGCGTTTCTGGAGAAGCGGTCGCCGAATTGGACGCACGCATGAATCATCAACGCTTGAAAGGTGCTGAGACAGGTCAACGCAACAGGGTTTTGGTCGCTCGACGGCGACAGAGGGTGCAAACATGAAGGCGGCAGTGTTCCACGGAAGCGATAAAGGCCTGAAAATCGAGGACATTCCCGTTCCGACGCCCAAGGCCGATGAGATTCTGGTCAAGGTGGCCGCCTGCGGCGTCTGCCACACGGACTTGCATTACATCGAGCACGGAGTGCCCACCTTCAAGAAGCCGCCGGTCGTCCTCGGCCACGAGGCCTCCGGCACGGTCGAGGACATCGGCGCCGATGTCGCCAACGTCAGGAAGGGGCAACGTGTTTTGATCCCCGCGGTTTTGACCTGCGGAAAGTGCATGGCGTGCCGCTGGGGGCGGGAGAACATCTGCAGTGACATGAGGATGCTCGGCAACCATCTGGACGGCGCTTACGCCGAGTACATCGTCGTTCCATCAAAGGACGTCCTCGATCTGCCGGAGTCGATCCCCCTTGAAGAGGCTTCCATCATCGCCGACGCCGTATCCACCCCGTACCACGCCGTGAAAAATCGGGCACAGGTGCGCCCGGGCGACACCGTTGTGGTATTCGGATGCGGCGGTGTCGGCATCAACGCCGTGCAACTCGCGGCCGCAGCGGGCGGTTACGTGATCGCCGTAGACATCAACGAACGAAAGCTCAACTGGGCCCGCGAATTCGGCGCCGCACAGATCATTAACGCCAACGAGGTCGAGCGAGTGAGCAAGGCGATCAAGAAGATGACCGGCGGCGGCGCTGACATCGCGATGGAGGTCATCGGGAATCCGCACACGATCGTAGAGGCCTTCGAGTGCGTCCGTGTGGGCGGCCGGCTGTGCGTCGTGGGTTACACTCACGAGGCCATCTCGATCGTGGCTGGCAAGATCATGTTCAAGGAACTCGAGATCGTCGGATCGCTGGGCTGCCGCCCGGTGGACTACGTCCCGCTGATCCGTCTGGTCGAGCAGGGAAAGATCGACGTGAAACGGCAGGTAACGCATCGCTTCGCGCTCGACGAAATTGACAAGGCGTTCGAGGTGATGAAGGAGGGCGCGTCGCTGCGGTCCATCGTGCAGCCGTAGGAGCGGCTTTTCGACATGCTTCATCAAGGTGAACTCGGCGTCCATCCGCCCGGCGCTTTGGGTGTGGCTTTTTTCATGCACGCCCATGCGGACTGCTTCATCGGCCGCGGCGGCGACGGCATCACCGACCCGCTGAAGCGGGCGGGCGCCCTCAACCTCGATGACCAAGGCCGTCTTCGGTCGATTCCGTTGGACGGCCGCGTCTTTGCCAATCTCCTCGAAGCGGACGCGCTCGACCGCATGCCGGAATTGCTCTTGGTCTGCTGCAACCCCGATCAACTTGGGCTGTTCACCGGCGAGATGACCCGCTTTCTTGAAAGCCTGAGCGAACGGGAAAGACTGCAAAGCGTTGACGACATTCGCCGCGAAGTCCCGATCCTCCTGATCCTGCCCAACGGCATCCTCTCGGAACTCACCATCAACACCTACGTCGAGCAACTCAACGAAGCCGTGCTGCTGAATCGTCTGCCGACAGTCACCGACGAGATGCGCGAGGTTCTGCTCGAACGGGTGGTGCGCGGAGTTTCACTGCAGGCGGGAGGCCGGCGCGGCGCCGGCGCCGAAACCATCTACATACTGGAGCGCAAGGGTGCGATCGTCTTCGCCGGGGGCGGAGAAATCGAGCGCGAGCGCATCGAGACTATTCTGACAGCTCACGACTATCCGTTCACCCACGCCCGCGGTGTGCCGGGGACGCGGATCGAGTTCGACAAGGCCATGATCTCGATCGTTCTCAATGTCGGCGGCCTGATCCACACCGTCATGCCGGACGGCGAGCTCATCGACCTGCGTATGGGAGATCTGTGCAAAGACCCCTCCAAGGCGGAGTTCCTGCATGAGATTACCCGGGCCCTGTTCGATGTCGGCCAGGCTGCGGGGGCTTACCCGGCTGACGCCCCATACGAGGACATCTGGTCCGGGCATCGAGCCACCATTCTCGCCCACGCCGGACATGTCACGAGCTCGCTCAAGACGTTTCGAGATGCGCTGCGCAAGGGGCTGCGGGAGGTCAAGCTCTTCTCCAATGAGGAGTGGATCCTGACGCCGCTCTGCCGGTACGCGGCCAACGCGGGTCTCAGGCAAGAGGAAGCGTTATTCAGAGATCTTAAACGACGTGTACAGCAATCGATGGCCAGGGCGATTCGAAAGAGGGACGAGGGGGCCCATGACGGCCGAATGAGGACCAGCAGAATGAACCTCACCGGACAGCGCAGTTTCAACATTGAGCTTTATGAGGACGGCTCGGATGAGATGGTGCTCATCGGCACGATGCTCGACACCGAGCACCTCATCAAACTCGAGCTCGGCATCTACCTGCCCGACGAGCAGATCACCCGCAGCAAGCTGGAAATGTCGCGTGTGCCCTTTCCGGTCTGCCGCGAGGTGGAGTCTTTCGCCGATCGCCTCGTCGGGCTGCGCATCGAGCGCGGCGTCTTGAACGAGATCACCCGCCGCGTCGGCGGACACGTCGGCTGCTCGCACATCAAGGAGCTGGCGGCCAACCTCATCTACTTCGCCGCCTCCGGCCTGATCCGACGCCGGCTGGGCATGGAGCCGATGAACACCGATTACGACCACAAGCCACCCGAGGAGCGGTTCAAGCTGACCAAGGAACTATTGAGCGACTCGTGTCTGGCCTACTGCCAGACAACTGCGTGGGGCCTCGACGAGCAGATCGGCATCAAGAAGATGGGCGAGGAGCACACACACCCGCTGCCGCTGGGCGAATACGAACCGTCCCTCGGCGTCCTGCTCCAAAAACGGGCCGAACGCTGGGGCGACAAGGTCTACCTGCGATACCTCGAAAACGGTCGCGAGGGGACGTTGAGCTGGAACGAGTTTGCCCGTCGCGCGTTTCAGATCGCCCGCAATCTGCTGGCGATCGGCGTTCGCAGCGGCGATCGCATGGCCATCGTCTCGGAGAACAGAGCCGAGATGTACCTGTTCGAGATGGCCACCATGTCGATCGGCGCCGTCAGCGTGCCGATCTTCGCCGGATACCGGCCGCAACCGTTGGCCTACGTGCTGGACAGGGCACGTCCGCAAATGCTGGTCGTCTCGGGCGCCCACCAGCTCGAGAAGATCGAGCAGGCCGCTCACTCGGAAATCGGGAAGATCTACGCGATGGATTTCGACGATGCCTGCCGGCAATGGGGTGCGGCCGATTTCAACGAGTTACTCAGCGGCGAGGGCGTCGCCGAGGAGGACCTGCAGCGCCATGTGGATGCCGTGCGCCCCGACGATCCGTGTCTCATCATGTTCACCTCGGGAACCACCGGCGCTCCCAAAGGCGTGATCCTGTGCCACCGTCATCTCATCTCACAGCAGAAGGCGATGGCCCTGATGTGGGACCTGAACGAGAACGACGTCCTTATGAACTACCTGCCGTGGCATCACAGCTTCGGCGGTCTGTTCGAGCGATTCATGACGCTCTACAACGGATGCGAGCTGTGCCTCGACGACTCCCGCGGCAAGGACATGGACCGTCTGATCGAGAACTGGCGGAGGTTCAAGCCGACTGTCTTCTTCAGCGTTCCTCGCGTTCACGATCTGCTCGTCAGCAAGTGCGCCGATGATGAACGAATCGCGCAGGACGTGCTCAAAGGTCGCCTGCGCTGGGTGCTCACAGCCGGGGCTGCTCTGCCGGCCCACGTGGAGGCGTCGTATCGACGGCACGGCATCCCGGTACTGGAAGCGTGGGGTCTCACGGAAACCTCGCCCTGCGTCACCGCAACGACCAGGGACATCCCCTGGCGAAGCGGTTTCGTGGGTCTCCCGCTGCCTGGTGTCTCGGTCAGGGTTGACGGGGAGCAGGAAATTCTCGTCAAGGGTCCCAATGTCATGGAGGGGTATCTCGACGACGAAGAGAACACGGCCTATGTCATTTCCGAAGATGGGTGGCTGCGGACCGGGGACCTCGGGGAGTTCACCAAGGACGGATTGCGGGTCTTCGGACGCAAGGACGGCACGTTCAAACTGACCACCGGCGAGAAGGTGCAACCCCAGCGTCCCGAAACCGCTCTGATCAACGAGTCACCCTACGTCGACCAGGCGGTCGTCGTGGGAAGCGGCAAGGACTACGTCGGAGCGCTGATCTACCCGAACCTGCGCGAACTGCATCTGTGGGCGGCCAATCACGACGTCTATGCCGAAAACCTCCTGACTCACCCGGCCGTCCTCGACCTGTACGCATCGGAGCTCGAACGAATCAACCCGATGATCGAGGTCAAGTATCAGCGAATACAGCGGGCGGTGCTCGCGGACCACGATCCCTCACTGGAGAACGGCGAGATGACGCCCTCCGGAAAGCTCATGCGCAAGGCGGTCATGAACAACTTCAGAGCCAAGATCGACGCGCTGTTTGCGACTGAACCCGAGGCGGGAACCATCGTGCTGTCGCACGATACGGAAAAGGTGGTGGGCAGTGAAACATGACGATTACCCACGCGTGGTGATTGCCGGGGCGGCTCGCACGCCGGTCGGAGTCAAGTGCGGTACCTTGAGCAACTGCTCGGCCGAGGACCTGGCGGTGCTGGCCGCCGAGGAGGCGATCAGGCGAAGCGGCGTCGCCCGCGAGCGGATCGACGCGGCCATCGGCGCTAACGTCTATCAATTCACGGCACCCGGTGCGCAGGACATCTACTTTCCGCGCAACGTGGGTCTGCGCTGCGGCCTGCGAACCGAGACGCCGGGACTGATGGTGCAGCGCATCTGCGGGTCCGGCCTGCAGACGGTCATCAACGCTTTCCAGCAAATCGCGCTGCCCGACGCGGTGGACGACGCCAAGGTCGTGCTTTGCGTCGGCGGCGAGACGATGTCGCGTACGCCGCAAATCATACGATCGCCGCGACGCTCCGGGGCTGCCTTCTGGGAGTTCGTCGAAGGCGGGACGGTCGAGGACACCCTCCTGGCCGGTCTCAATCACGACCTCGCCAGGACGGCCATGATGCTGACGGCCGACGAGTACGGCACCAGAATGGAGGTCACCCGCCGGGAATGCGACGAATTCGCGCTGAGCTCGCACGAGCGCGCCCGTGCGGCTTACCGCAGCAGCCACCTGAACGGCGGCGATGCCCTCCGAGGCATGTTCGCCATCGACACGACCGATCTTTCGGGTCGCCCGGTGCACTTGGCGCGCGACGAATGCGTACGCAAGACGTCGCTGGAGGCGCTCGAGAAGCTTCCGGGCATCACGCCCAACAAACTGGTCTCGCCGGGTAACGCCAGCGAGATCAGCGACGGCGCCGGTGCGGCCATCGTGGCCGACCGCGCGGAGGCGGAGAAGCTGGGGCTGCCGCATCGGTACGAGATCGCCGGCTACGGAATCGCCGGCGTTGATCCGCGCGTCATGGGACGCGGGCCGGTTCCTTCGATCCGGCAGGCCCTCGCCCGCGCCGGACTAAAGCAGAGCGACATCGGGCTGTGGGAGATCAACGAGGCGTTTGCGGCCCAGTACCTCGGTGTCGAGAAGGAGCTGAAACTCGACCGTGAAATCACCAACGTCAACGGAGGGGCCGTCGCCATTGGCCACCCCTTGGCCGCAACTGGCGTGCGACTGCTGACGGACCTGATCTACGAAATGGAACGCCGCGACGTGGAATACGGGTGTGCTTCGGCCTGCATCGGCGGAGGCCAGGGCGTCGCGGTCATCGTCCGTGATTCGGAGAAAACGTAGCGTGCAGCCCGACAGGCACAGCAACGATGCACGACAGATTCCCGACTGCGGTACGTTTGCATCCACGGAGTACCACTCTTTACGCAAGGACAGAGCCAGATGAAACGCGCGTTTGCATTCGGCAATAAGTCTCTCGAGGGGGCCGTCCGGCGAGTCAACGAGGTCCGCACCATCGCCTTGATCGGCGCCGGCACCATGGGGCAGGGAATCGCCATCGATCTCCTGACCAAGACCGACTGCCGCGTGATCCTTCTCGATGTTCAGACGGAAGCCCTCGAAAGAGCTCAAAAGCGGCTGGCATCCACGTGGCAACAGCGCGTGAAGTCCGCCCAGCTCCGCCCCGAAGACGCCAATCAACTTGAAGCGCGTACCACGTGCACGCAGGACTACGGTGCCTTGAGCGACGCGGACATCATCTGGGAGGTCGCCACCGAGCGAAGCGAAGTAAAGGCCAGGATCTTCGAGGTGATCGAGAAAACGGTCGAACCCGAGAACCTGGTCGCCGTCTTCTCCAACACCTCCTCCCACACGACCGAGGAGCTCGCGGTCCTCTTTCGATCGGAGGCGTTTCGCGAGAGATTCCTCACCGTGCACGGCTACTTCCCCTTCGAGGCCAACCGCCTCATTGACGTGATGAAAGGCAAGTACGCCTCGAACGACACATTCGCGTGCGGCGTGGTCTTCGCAGGGCAAATCCTCGAGAAGACGGTCATCGCCCTGCCACGCGACCATCACGGCTACATCACCGATCCGATTTTCCAGGCCATGGGCGCCATCATCTCCTGGGACATCCGAACCGGGCGGGACATCGTGCAACTCGGCGGGCTCTGGGACCTGTTCACCGCCAATCCGTTTACCGTGCTCGACCAGACCGGCCACATGCCGTACACGGAATCGTCGCGCCATCTGGGCCAGGCGCTGCCCGGGCACGATCGCCTCCGCTCACTTTACCTTCGTGAAAACCAGCACTACCCGGATTGGATCGCGCGCCTCGAGGAGAAGAACTTCACGGGCGTCAACGCCCCCGCAAGAAAGGGCTTCTACGCCTGGAGCGACGGCGGACGTCCCAAGCCGATCGAGGTCTACGATCCGGCATCGGGCGATTATGTTGCTATCGGCGAGACCTCCCGAAAGGACTACTGGTCTTACTACGAAGCGGCCGAACGCGATCGCCTGGCGGGCAAGATCAAGAGCGCCGAATCGCTGGTGCACGTGGCCTGTGCGGACGATGCCGGCGGGCGCGCCTTTCGCCGCTACGCCCTCCCGATTTGCCTCTATGCGCTCGATATGATCCAGGACCGGCTGGCATCGCCCGGACAGATCAACATCTCCACGCGGGCCGGGCTGCGATTCAAAGTCGGATTGATTGAACTGATCGATGCGCTCATCAGGCATCTCACCATCGACGGCGTGATCGAACTCATTCGGCGGGCGCGCGACGAAAATGCCGACGACCTCTACATCGCACAAATGCTTGACGCCGATGGTCTGGACGGTCCGCGCAAGGGCCGGCCGTGTCTGCTGCACGAAATGAAAAAACGCAACTTCGAGCGCCTTCTCGGCTACGGCTCGTTCTTTGGCACGCCCGTCGCCGAGCTCAACCTGGACACGGGCCGGTACGAAGGCTGCTACCTCGACATCGCGTTCCATGAGCCATCGTCGCGCGACCGCGTGGCCTCCATCGCGTTCAACAATCCGCTGCGCGGCAACGTGTGGAACCGTTCTGCGCTCGACCAGTGCGCCCATGCCTATGGCCGGGCGCTGCGACTGCATCGCGAAGGGCGCTGCGGGGCAGTGCTCTTCACCGCCGCCGGCAATGGCATGCGCATGCTGGGCGCCGACGCCCGCGAGTTCAACCGTGGATGGTTCGAGCGCGAGAAAGGCTACGTTCCACAGACCGAATCCGAGGCCGCCGATTTCACGAGAAAGGGCATGCGTCTGTTCCGTCTCATTCAGAAAAGCCCGCTGGCGACCGTGGGCGTCTTCGGCGAGAAGTGGGGCGGCGGAGCGGAGTTCAGCTATTTTCTGGATCTGCGTTACGACGTCCGGGCCCACGGCTACATCTTCGATACACTCGAACGGGAGACTCGCTGGCAGGAGAAGAATACTTACAACCAGCCGGAACTGGACTTCGCCATCCTGGCCGGCTTCGGCGGAGCGGGCGAACTCAAGCGGCTGGGCTTGGGCGACTCGGCCATCTTCGAAGTTTTCGATCAGGGAATGACCGCCGACCGGGCCTACCAGGTGGGGCTGTGCAACGCCGTCTTCGACGATGAGCTGGAAGCCCTTCGGCGGGGATACGAACGCGCACGCCTGATGGCCAAAGACGCGCCCTACTCACGCGCCTTATTCAAACTTCAACTCGCTCGCGGCGCCGACGACGAGGCGCTGGCGCAGGAGACCGGCGAGATATTCAATCCCAGGAAGAACCCCTACGTTGCGACTGGCCTGCTCGCGCTGCTGGATCGGGGCGCCCGAGCACCGAAGATGGATTACGCCTGCCGGGAAACGAAACTGCCCGGATGGCGCTACCCGAGCGAGAACGGCACGGGCGAGATGGAGTTAAGCGAGGAGCCTGCCGACGGACTATCGACGCGCGGGAGGGGTTGAATTGGCCACACCACGATTTCAGTCCGCCGACTGTCACGGGTGTGGTACGCCGATGAATCAAGGGCCGGGAGGGATTCCATCCCCATGTCCGCGTTCGGGGCCTGAGGGTCCTGGGGAGATGAGAATGGCGGCTTACGCCACGCGCGATGAGCGGACGTTGCAAGACTTGGGCAACTGGCGCTTGAACGCGGTCAATGAGCGGGGTTTGTCATGAGATACGCAGAGATGGGCTACCATCTGGAGGTCGACCTGGCCACCGGCAACATCGAGAAGGTGGAGACCGACCCGAAGTTGACCGAGCTCCACCTGGGCGGGCTGGGCACCAGTGTCAAGCAGCACTGGGATCGGGTGCCCCCCGAAGTCAAGCCGTTCGATGATGAGAATATCCTGATCTTCAGCACCGGGCTGTTCAACGGCACGCCGGCTTTCAGTGCCAATCGCACCGTCGTCACTTTTATCTCGCCCCAGTCGGAGCTGCTGGCCTACCCGATGATGGGCGGTTTCTGGTCAGCGGAGCTCAAGTACGCCGGCTACGACAAGATCATCTTCAGCAACAAGTCGCCGGACTGGGTCTACCTCTGGGTCAAGAACGACAAGGTGGAGATCCGCGATGCGCGGCACCTGAAGGGCAAGGGCGCACTCGAGACACAGGACCTGATTCGCGACGAGCTGAACGAGCCGAACGCCCAGGTGGCGGCCATCGGCCTGGCCGGCGAGAACCGCTGCTTCACTGCCTCGATTGAGCAGAGTCGCTCCAGCGCCAGCCGTCTGGGCGGTGGCGCTGTCATGGGGGACAAGAAGATCAAGGCCGTGGCCGTGCGCGGGACGAGTGACGTCCACCTGTTCGACGGGGCCAGGTTTTTCGAACTCATGCAAGAGGTCAAGGCATACATCAACTATCGTAACACCAACCCGATTCCCGACGTCATGACCATTCTCTCGGGGATCGGCTCCCCCCAGGAGATGGTTCACACCGACGAGAAGTGGCACACTGAGAACTTCGCCTGGGGGAATGCTCGCGATCGGCGCAAAGGCTTCTGGACCGATGATATCGAGAAAAGCTGGACGAGTACGCAGCTCTCAGCGATCCAGCGGCTGATCAGTTGCTACAATTGCCCGCAGCACTGCGGGGCGTTGATCAACGCACCCAATGTCCCCCGTTACATGATGAAGTGCTTCTCCAAGCTGACCTACGGCATGGCCGCCTATGTCGACAACCTCGAATTCAGTTTCCGCATCGTTCAAAGAGCCACGGAGTACGGTGTTGACGCCTTCTCGACCCCGCAGATCCTGGCCTTTGCCGTCGAGCTGAAGGAGAACGGCCTACTCACGGACAAGGATTTCGACGGCTGCCCGCCTGACGAAGACAAGGAAGGCCGGTTCATCTGGCTGCTCGACCGGCTGGCTCACCGCGAAGGGATCGGCGACATCCTTGCCGACGGCACCTACTGGGCGGCCAAACGCATCGGCAACGGTGCCGAAGAGTTCGCCCACAATAATATCAAGAAGCATGAGCAGTTGCCGATCAAGCTCGGCATGCTCGATCCCCTCTACTTCCTGATGTATTGCACCAACGAGAAGATCAGTATCACGCAAATCGAGGGCAACTGGCCCCAGGCGCCGTTTCCCACGCGGGAGCAGCGGGAACGGTTCGTCAAAGAATGGCCTCAACTCCCCGACGAGAGGTTCAAGGAGTGGTTACTGGAATGGGAACCGCGGGGAGAAAAGTCGATCCCCCATTTCCCCACTCCGCCGATGTGCAGCGAGATTGTCGACTGGATGGAGATGCTGCACAACGTCGACGATGCCCTCGGGTTATGTGCCGGCATGGCTTCGTTTTGCCTCAAGCCGCCTTACCACATCAACAACTACCACAAGCTGATCTCGGCGGCGACCGGCATGGACATCGACCAAGAGGAGCTCAAACGGATCGTCAACCGCAGTCGCAATCTTCACCGTGCGCTGAACAACCGCCGGGGAATGAGCCGCGAGGACGAGAAGCCGCCCAAGGACCACTGGCGGAAGCGATTCCCCGAGTTGGAGCAGGAGTTACTCACCACTTACTACAAGTTCAAGGGCTGGAACTACGACGGCATACCGACCAGGGAGCGGCTGGAAGAGTTGGACCTTGCGTACGTCGCCGACGACCTCGAACGGCGCGGGATACTGAAAAATGGCCAAGGTCAAGAAGATAATCAAGACGATCAGGGTTGATGCCGATCGCTGTAACGGCTGCCGCGGGTGCGAGATCGCCTGCTCTGCCTTCCACGCCGAGCCGAAGTTCAGCAGCGTCAACCCCGCGCGATCCCGCATCCGGGTCCTGACCCATCGGCTGAAGGACATCTGGCTGCCGGTCTTCGCAGGCGAATACACGCCCACCGAGTGCGCCGGTCGGGATGTTTACACGATCGACGGCAAGGAATACGACGAGTGTGCCTTCTGCCGATCAGCCTGCCCCTCCCGCGAGATGTTCAAGGAGCCCGATACGGGGCTGCCGCTGAGGTGCGACATGTGCGAGGGCGAGGACGAACCGTGGTGCGTCCAGTGGTGCCTCACCGATGTCCTGGTCTACGAGGAACGGGAAGAGTGGGTCGAGGAGGACAAGGAGGAAGTGAAGCAGGAGCAACTGGACATCGGCCTCGAATCGCTGGCCGATAAGTACGGCCTGGATCAACTCAAGGATGCGATGGCCAGGCTGTCCAGCAAGGAACAGTGACCCCGGGGTTTAGTAAACCGTGGATACCGTAAGCCCGTTCATCGAGGTCCTCGACGAGATCAAGGAGTGCGGTGGCCACGCCTACCGGCTGTGCTTCCAGTGCGGCAAGTGCGATGTAGTCTGTCCGTGGAATGAGGTTCGAAACTTCAGCATCCGCAGGATCATCCGCGAGGCCTCTTTCGGCCTGACCGACATCGGGAGCGAGGATATCTGGCGCTGCACCACCTGCGGCAACTGTCCCGAGAAATGTCCGCGAGGCGTCGACCAGATCGAATTGGGAGTCGCTCTGCGCAAGCTGGCCATCAAGTACGACGTGATGTACGCCTCGGCCAAGCCGGCGTGGACGGCAGCGACCAGCCTCGACAACGAGGGCAATCCGCTGAACGGGAAGCGGTCGGAGCGGGCCGACTGGGCCGCTGACCTCCCGGTCAAGCCGTTCACCGAGGGGACCGAGATTCTCTTCTTCGGCTGCTGCTACCTTAGCTACGATCCGCGGCTGAAAAGGGTGGCCACTGCCACTTCCGAGATTCTGAACAAGGCCGGAGTGGATTACGGCATTCTCGGCACCGAGGCAAGCTGCTGTGGCGAGAGCATCCGCAAGACCGGTGCTGAAGACACCTACAAGAAACTTGCCAAAGAGAACATCAAGGCCTTTGTCGATAGCGGGGTCAGGAAGATCGTCGTCTCCTCCCCCCATTGCCTCGAAGCATTTCGGAAGGAGTACGCCGAGTTCATGGTGAATTTCGAGGTGATCCACATGACCCAGTTCCTGCTGGAACTGATCAGGGCCGGGCGGCTGGAGATCACCGGGACGCTGGAAAAGACTGCAACCTATCACGACCCGTGCTACCTGGGACGGCATAACGGCATCTTCGACGAGCCGCGGGAGATCCTGCACGCCGTCCCCGGCCTGACCGTCAGGGAAATGGCGGCCAATCGCCGGAACAGCCTCTGTTGCGGCGGCGGCGGCGGGCGGGTCTGGATGGAGACGGTCAAGGGTGAGCGGTTCTCCGACCTACGCCTGGAGCAGGCCCGGGCCGTCGGGGCCCGGCAGTTGATCACGGCGTGCCCCTACTGCATCTCCATGTTCGAGGACAGCCGCGTGGTCCTGGAAATGGAGGACGAGATCGAAATCAAGGACATCACCGAAATCGTTCGCGATGTCATCTAAAAGGGCAAGAGCCAGTGGACAAGACTTCATCCAACGGGAATTTCGGAGACGTACTGATTGTCGGCGGCGGGATCAGCGGCATTCAGGCCGCTCTGGACATGGCCACCGCCGGCTTCAAAGTCTATCTGGTGGAGAAAGGCCCCAGCATCGGCGGCCACATGGCCCAACTGGATAAGACCTTCCCCACCAATGACTGCTCCACGTGAATCCTCGCACCGAAGATGGTCGAGTTCGGCCGCCATGACAATATCGAGGCCCTGACCTACGCTGAAGTGAAAAGTGTCGAGGGAAACGTGGGCAACTTCAAGGTCACCGTGACCAAGAAGCCCCGTTACATCAACGAAGACAAGTGCACCGGCTGCGGTATGTGCATGAAATACTGCCCGGTGGAGTATCCGGATCAGTACAACCAGGAGCTGTGCGACAACAAGGCGATCCATATCTTCTTCTCCCAGGCGATCCCCCTGGTGACATACATCGATGAGAGCTGTCTCAGGCTCAAGGAGGGCAAGTGCGACATCTGCAGGAGCGTCTGTCAGGCTGAGGCCATCGATTTCAGGCAGACCACCGAAAAAGTCGAGCTCAACGTCGGGACGATCATCCTGTCTGCCGGCGTGGAGCCGTTCGATCCCTCGACCGTGGAGGAGTACGGCTACCGCAGACTCAAGAACGTGGTCACCAGCATGGACTACGAGCGCCTGCTCTCCTCCACGGGACCACATCGCGGCCAGATACTGCGCGCCAGCGACCGGCAACATCCGAAGAAGGTCGCCTGGCTGCAGTGCGTCGGTTCCCGGCGGGTGACTCTGGGGGAAAACAGCTACTGCTCGGGCGTCTGCTGCACCTATACCCAGAAGCAGGTGATCCTGACCAAGGAGCACGAAGCCGAGGCCGAGTGCACGGTGTTCCACAACGACATCCGCGCCATCGGCAAGGATTTCGAGCGGTACTTTCGCCGCGCCGAACAGCTCCCCGGGGTCCGCTTCATCAGGAGCTACACGTGGGTCGCGGGCGAAAACCCCGAGAACAACAACGTAGTCGTGCGCTACGCCACGCCGGCGGACGGGGTCAAGGAAGAAGAGTTTGACATGGTGGTCCTTTCCGTCGGCCTGAATCCTCCCGCCGACCACCAGGGGTTCGCCGAGACCTATGGCATCGCCCTCAACGAACACGGATTCCCCAAGACATCCCAGGCAAACCCGATGGCCACCACCAGGCCTGGGATTTTCGTCAGCGGCGGCCTGCAGGGACCGGTGGACATTCCCGAATCGGTGTTCAGCGCCAGCGGCGCCGGCTCCCAGTGCGGAGAAATCCTCCACTACCGGCGGCACAAGCTGACCAGGGAAATGTCCTATCCACCGGAGCGGGATGTGGCCGGTGAGCAGCCGCGCGTGGGCGTCTTTGTCTGCCATTGCGGGGCGAACATCGGCGGCGTAGTGGATGTGGCCGCCGTGGTTGCCGAGGCCTGGACCAACGCCAACGTGGTTCACGCCCAGGAGCAGCTTTTCTCCTGTGCCAACAATGCGATCAAGGAAATATCAGAGGTCGCACGGGAGAAGGATCTCAACCGGGTGGTGATCGCGGCCTGCTCTCCCCGGACCCTCGAGGGACTGTTCCGCGACACCATGCGGGAGGCGGGACTCAACCAGTATTATCTCGAGATGGCAAACATTCGCGAACAGTGTTCCTGGGTCCATTCCAAGGAAAAGGAAGACGCCACCCAAAAGGCCAAAGATATCATCCGCATGTCGGTGGCCCGGGCCGCCCACTTGCAGCCGCTCGAAGAATTCGATCTGCCGGTGAACAAGCGAACCCTGGTGGTTGGCGGTGGTATCGCCGGCATGACCTGCGCGCTCTCCATCGCCAGGCAGGGCTACCAGGTTCACCTGGTCGAAAAGGAGAAGAGACTCGGCGGCATGGCCCGGCGGATCCCGACCACCCTGGAGGGGCTGGACGTTCAAGCTTACCTGGATGATCTGATTCAATCGGTCTACCGGAATCCCCTGATTCACGTTTCACACAACGCCACCATCAAAGATGTTTCCGGCTACGTGGGAAACTTCACCACGACGATCGAGACCACCGGCACGCTCAAGAAGATCGATCACGGCGCGGCAGTCATCGCCGTCGGGGCCGATGTCTACCGGCCGACTGAGTACCTCTACGGCGTATGTGACAAGGTCGTCACCCACCTGGAGCTGGGAGAGAAGATCGCGGCCGGCGACGAGACCGTCGCCAACGCCGAAAGCCTCGTGATGATACAGTGCGTCGGCTGCCGCAACGAGGACCGGGACTACTGCAGCCGGATCTGCTGCAGCCACGCGGTGAAGAACGCCCTCAAACTCAAAGAGCTGAATCCCGAGATGGCGATTTACATCATCTTCAGAGACATGAGGACCTATGGGTTCAAGGAGGATTACTATCGGGAAGCGGCGGACAAGGGTGTGAACTTCATCCAGTACGAGCCGGAGAACAAGCCCGAAGTGGAGGAGGCCACCAACGAGGCCGGCAAGCCCTGCGTGCGGGTTACTGTACCCGATGAGATCCTCGGCAGCCGTCTGGTGCTGGATGCCGATATCCTCTCCCTGGCCGCCGCCGTGATTCCCGCTCCCCAAGCCAAGGAGATCGCCGGCATGTTCAAGGTCACCTTGAACCCCGACGGTTTCTTCAAGGAAGCCCACGTCAAATTGCGTCCGGTGGAGTTCGCCGCGGATGGTGTGTATCTCTGTGGCTTGGCGCACTATCCCAAGCACATCGAGGAAGTGGTCAACCAGGCCTATGGCGCGGCCGGTCGCGTGCTGACCATGCTGTCCCACGAGACCGTGGTGGCCTCGGGTGCAGTTGCGGAGGTGGAAGAATACGATTGTGTCTCCTGCGGGGCGTGCATCACCGCCTGCACCTACGATGCGATCGACTTCGTTGACACGCCGAAGGGTGCAAAGGCCCGCGTCAATCCGGTCCTTTGCAAGGGGGACGGGCTGTGCGCCGCAAAATGTCCCACCGGTGCCGTAGCGCTGAAACATTTCACTGACGACACGCTTCTCAGCCAGATCGATGCGGCAGGCGTCTGGGAAGAGGCTTCGGTGGAACTGGAAGCCATGGCAGGAGTTACCTGAAAAGGAGGCAGTACCCCATGAGTGGCAGTGGCAAGTTTGTCCCGAAGATCATCGGCTTCGTCTGTCACTGGTGAGCATACGGCGCAGCCGATGCGGCGGGAGTTTCCCGCATTCAATACACCAGTGAGATCAGGCTCATCCGCGTCATGTGCTCCGGCCGGGTCGACCTGGAGTTCGTTTTGAGAGCGTTCTCGAACGGACAGGACGGCGTACTGATCGGCGGCTGCCGGCTCAACGATTGCAACTACGCGACCCATGGAAACTACGATGCACTGGCCAACACCTACATCTGCAAAAACATCCTGAAGCGTATCGGTCTTGACCCCGCAAGGTTGAACATCGAGTTCATGTCCGGCGGCGAAGGAAACCGGTTGGCCGAGGTGATCAACGAGTTTACCGCCAGGATCAAGGACTTGGGCCCTCTCGGTAAAGCCGAAGGATTGGAGAAGGCAGCGATAAAGAAATCCCTCGATGCCGCCAGAAGGCTGATTCCGTATCTCAGGCTGGCGGAACGGGAGAAGCTGAGGGTGCCTGTGCGATCGGAAGAGGCCTATCGCGAGTTCTTTGCCGGCGAGGAAGTGAACCGGCTGTTTGATGAGCTGATCGGCGACAACCTGGCCGTCAGCCGGATCGTATCGCTCCTCGGCGAACGACCGTTCTCCACCCGTGAGATTTCCGATCGCCTGGGACTGAGCCCTTCCGAGGTGGCCAAGCACATGAGCAGCTCATCGAGGCAGGGTCTGGTCAAGTACGACACCCAGAGCAACCGTTATGCACTCGCCCTTGGCCCGGCATGATGTCGGTTTTATCCGGATGATGCGGAAGCCCGCGCGATGAAAGCTGAGAGAATCGATCAGATCATTGACGAACACCAGGCAGCACCGGATCTGTTGATCCAGATCCTGCTGGCGATCCAGAGCGAATTCAACTGGCTCCCCAAGGCGGCGTTGCGGCGAATCGCCGAGAGACTGAACGTCCCTCTGCCGCGGATTCTGCATATCGCCACCTTTTACAAGGCGTTCAGTCTCGTCCCCAAGGGCCGTCACAAGGTGCACATCTGCATGGGCACCGCCTGTCACGTACGCGGCGCCCCGCGGATTCTGGACTCGGTGAAGGACCTCACCGGCATCGGAGCCGGTGAAACGGACCTCGAGCTCAAGTTCAGCCTGGAGACGGTGAATTGTATCGGATGCTGCGCGCTCGGGCCGGTGATCGATATCGACGGGAAGATTCACGGTAACGTATCGCCCCGTGATACGGCCGATATCCTCGAGCCGTACAACTAAGAGAATACGATGCCGCACCTGAAATCGCCTGAAGAACTGGAGCACTACAGGCAATCGTTGTCCTCAGATAGGAACCCCGAGACGCCCTGCATCTCGGTTTGCGCCGGCACCGGCTGTCTGGCTTACGGCGCCGCCGCAGTGATTGACGCCTTTAGGGCGGAGATCGACAAGCAGGGCCTGGCTGCCAAAGTCGACACAAAGGGAACCGGTTGTCCTGGATACTGTCAAAAGGGCCCGGTGGTCGTGATCTATCCGGAGGAGATTTGTTACCTCGGTGTGACGCCCGAAGACGTGCCCGAGATTGTCACCGAGACCATCCTGGGAAAGAAGGTGATCGATCGCCTGGTCTACTCGGACCCGGACACGGGCGAGACGGCGATCCACGAAGCGGACATCCCCTACTACAAGCATCAGAAACGATTCCTTCTCTCCAGCAACACCCGGATCGACTCCCGCAGCATCGATGACTATCTGCTGATCAACGGCTATTCCGCCCTGAGCAAGGCCCTGTTCCAGATGACCGCCGAAGAAGTGGTCCAGGAGGTCAAGAAATCCAAGCTCCGGGGCCGGGGCGGCGGCGGCTTTCCTGCCGGCCGAAAATGGGAAGGGTCACGCGATGCACCCGGAGACGTCAAATATGTGCTGGTCAACGCCGACGAAGGCGACCCCGGAGCCTTTATGGACCGGGCCTTGCTCGAGGGGAACCCCCACTCGATCCTCGAGGGGCTGATCATCGGCGGCTACGCCATCGGTGCCAACGAAGGCTACGTTTACGTCCGGCAGGAATACCCCCTCGCGGTAAAGAACATCAATCTGGCCATCGAACAGGCTGAAAGCTACGGTTTGCTCGGGAACGATATCCTCGGTTCCGGATTCGATTTCAAGGTGAAGGTGCACCGCGGTGCAGGCGCGTTCGTCTGCGGTGAATCGACGGCGCTGATGACGGCGCTGGAGGGGAAAGCAGGCGAGCCCCGTCCGAAGTATGTCCGCTCCAACGTCAAGGGCCTTTGGAATCGGCCCACTGTATTGAACAACGTCGAAACTTGGGCCAATGTCCCTTTGATCATCAACCAAGGCGCGGACTGGTTCACTCAGTACGGCACAGACGGCAGCAAGGGCACCAAGATCTTCTCCCTGGTCGGCAAGATCACCAACACCGGGCTGGTCGAAGTGCCCATGGGCATCACGCTCCGCGATATCATCTACAAGATCGGCGGCGGCATCCCCGGCGGCAAGAAGTTCAAGGCCATCCAGACCGGCGGACCGTCCGGCGGATGCATACCGGAAGCGCTGCTCGATCTGCAAGTCGGTTTTGACGAGCTGACCGAAGCCGGATCGATGATGGGTTCGGGCGGAATGATCGTCATGGACGAGGATACCTGCATGGTGGATGTGGCCAGGTACTTCATCCATTTCCTCTGCGACGAGTCGTGCGGCAAGTGCGTCCCCTGCCGCGAAGGCCTCCGCCAGATGGACCGGATTCTCACGAGAATCACTCAGGGAAAAGGCCGGGAGGGCGACATCGAAACTCTGGAGGAGCTCTCCGAACTGGCCATCGACGCGTCGCTGTGCGCCCTGGGCACAAGTGCGCCCAATCCGCTGCTCAGCACGTTGCGATACTTCAGGGATGAGTACGAGGCCCACATCACCGAGAAACGCTGCCCGGCGCTGGTCTGCAAGGAGCTGATTTCATACTACATCGATCCCGAGAAATGCCAGGCCTGTATGATCTGCATGAGAAGATGCCCGGTGCACGGCATCAGCGGCGGCAAGAACCAGATTCACGTCATCGACCAGGAGAAGTGCACCCGCTGCGGCGGCTGCTTCGACCTCTGCCCGGCCAAATTCGATGCCGTTGTGAAGTACTCCGGTCAGCCAGTTCCCGAGCCGATCCCTGACCAAGAGCGGACCATCGACCGAAAGATCAAGACATGAGCAACAAGATTCATCTGCAGATCGATGGCCGGGATGTTGAAGCCGAGGAAGGGATGACCGTACTCGAAGCAGCCCGCAGTGCCGGGATCGAGATCCCCACCATCTGCTTCCACCCTGAACTCGAGTCCTGGGGCGGGTGCCGCCTGTGCATCGTGGAACTCGACTTCGGTGACTGGACGCGACTGGTGGTCTCCTGCGTCTACCTGGTGGCCGACGGGCTCGTGGTAAAGACCCGCTCCCCGAAGGTGGACAAGATCAGGAAAGGCATCCTCGAACTGCTGCTCGCCCATGCCCCGCACTCACCGCAACTGACCGCACTGGCCACCGAATACGGCGCCGACCGCAACCGCTTTGAACAGGATGGCTCCTTCTGCATTCATTGCGGCCTCTGTGTCCGCTACTGTGCCGAGGTTGCACAAAAGCATGCCGTGGGCTTCATCGACCGCGGCACCCGCAAGGAGATCAGCTTCATTCCCGAGATCGCCGCAACCGAATGCAACGACTGCAAGGCCTGCTTCCCCCTCTGCCCCACGTCGTACGTCCAGGCCGCCTTCGTCCTGGCCGAGTCCCTCGCTTTCCCCCGCGACGGAAGGTCGTCATGGGGTCCGGCCCCGGACCAAGGTCCCGGAAGGGGCGGCGGAAACACCCGCCCGGGCCCCGCGGCGCCGCGGAATCTCGATCCCGCGGAAGCGCAGCGTGACCCGGGCATTGGGAGACCACCCCCGGACCAGGACCCCGAAGGGGGCGACGGAAACGTTCGCTCTGCCCCGTCGGGGGTGCAAAATCTGGCACCGGGTGAAGCACCGCATAACCCGGGGACATGTGGACCTTCCCCAGTCCAAGCCCCCGAAGGGGACGGCGCAAACTGAAACATCGCGGGGCTGGGCTCACTGTGTCATGATAGTAATGTCAGGCGTAATGCAGAACGACGGTTCTACCTGACGGCCCGGCGCGGAGGAGCCTCCATGCTGGAAAAACGTGCGGGTGGATTGGTACTCTGCGGCGGTCGGGGCCGGCGCATGGGATCAGATAAGGCCTGGCTTCCATTCGGTGCCGAGTTTTTGTTGCAGCGCGTGGTTCGGGTAGTCAAGGAGTTTGCAGGCCCCGTCGTTGTTGCAGCAAGACAGGGTCAAGTCTTGCCGCCACTCCCTCCAGACGTGGCACTCGTACGTGACGAGCATGAAAACGTTGGCCCGCTCGCCGGCTTGAGCGCTGGCCTCGCTGCCCTGGAAGACTCTTGCGATACTGCAGTTGTTGTGGCGTGTGACCATCCTCTGGTAACGTCTGGTTTTCTTGAGAAACTGGTTCGGTCTCTTCGAGGCGATGATTCGGCAATCGTCCCCGTGGATGCCGATCGCCACTACCCGCTGCTTGCCGCATACAGAGTATCGGTTCGCCGGCACGTGGACGCAAACATCAGGGCCGGTCGATATCGCTTGATTGCCTTCCTGAACGACTGTAATGCCACCATGATTGACACAGCGGACCTGTGTGATGATGCGACAGACCAGGGAGTGTTGATGAATGTCAATGGGCCCGAGGCATATAGACAGGCCTTGACGGTCCTTGGGTTGAGATGATTGGCAACGAGCGTGTGTGTCCGCTTTCGCGTGGCCTGATTCCCTCCTCCAAAACACTTACCATAAGTGGATGATCTTCCACCAGCATCCGCCGAGTCCGATCCAGATGACGATGTTCACCACGCTGACGACCGCGCCGAGCTTCCACCAGTCGACCAGTCGGACGTACCCCGCCCCAAACAACACGGGCGCCGGCCCCGTGCTGTAGTGCGTGATGCTGCTGAACAGGTTGCTGAAGAACCCCAGCACCAGAGCGGCCAGCAGCGGCGGCGCCCCCACGGCGATGGCGACTCCCAGGAACCCCGCATACATCGAACTCACGTGTGCGGTGTTGCTTGCGAAGAAATAGTGACTGTAAAAGTAGATCAACGCCAGCGCCAGAAACGCGGGCAACCAGTTCACGTTCACAAACAGGCCGGCGATTGTCTCGCTGAGCCACGCGATTAATCCGAACTCGGCCAGAAACGAAGCCATCATGACCAGAGCCGAGAGCCATATGAACGTGTCCCACGCCGCCTTCTCGCGCAACACGTCCTCCCAGGTCAGAACGCCGGTCAGGAGCAGCACGCCAAGTCCCACCAGCGCTGTCACAGTGCTGTGAACCTGCACTTGTTTACTAAAGATCCACAGCGCCAGCAGAAGAACGAAGACGGCCAGCATGATCCACTCGCTGCGGCTCATGTCGCCCATCTCGGCCAGTTTCATCCTGGCCTGGTCCGCGGCCGCCGGCGTTTCGGTGACCTCGGGGGGATAGAGCTTATAGAGAACCAGCGGAACGATCAGCATGCTGGCAAGTCCCGGCACGATCGCTGCTGCGGCCCACTGAGCCCAGGTAATCTCGACGCCCAAGGCCGCGGCCATCTGCGCGGCCAGGGGATTGGCAGCCATCGCAGTCAGAAACATGGCGCTGGTGATCAGATTGCCGTGGAACGCGCTCTGTATCAGAAAGGCCCCCACGCGCCGCCCCGTGCCGTCGGTGGGGCGGCTGTCGTACGCCTCGGCGACCGACCGCACGATCGGGAAGACCACGGCGCCCGCCCTGGCAGTGTTGCTCGGGATCGCCGGCGCCAGGACGAAATCCGTCGCGACCATGCTGTACCCGAGCCCGAGCGTACGGCGACCTAGCAGTTTCATGAAGTGGTAGGCGATCCGTGCGCCCAGGCCGGTTTTAATAAATCCTCGGGCAATAAAGAACGCCATCAACACGAGCCAGATGACGGTATTGCCGAAGCCGCTCAGGGCCTGCCTGATGGTCAGAGTATGGGTCAGCGTCGCCACCGCGATCCCTAGCATCGCCACGGCCCCCATCGGCAACGGTTCGAGAACGATCGCGACGATCGTAGCGATGAAGATCGCGAGCAGGTGCCAAGCTTCCGGCCTGACCGCCTCCGGGGCAGGGATAAACCAGATGACGACGCCAATCCCGGCCGCCAGGCACAGCTTCAGACCACTGGACCAGGGACCGGAAGAGGTTTGGGTGGACATTTCTTGTTCTCGCCGCCGCCTCCGCGTTGGGCCGACGCAGCGGCGGCAGGTGACATCGAACATGCCCGGGGGCACGACGTCAACGAACGGCCACGAAGGCGGGCTGCGGCTTCAAAGCGCAACCGGCTCTTCGCATCGGCCGTAGACTTCGGCAAGGTACTGCGAAACCTCGCCCACGGTGACGCAGATCTCCACCGCGTCGATCATGCCCGGCATGACGTTGTCGTCCTTCCGGGTATCGCCCGAGATGCGCCGAAGGGCCTGCATCACGCGAGCATCATCCCGTTCCGCGCGGTTACGTTCAAGGTGGTCAATCTGTTCAGCGACCGCCTCCGGTCGAGCCGGACGCAGTCCGACCGGCCGCTCCTCTTCTTCCGTCTGGAGGCAGTTCATGCCCGTGCTGCAGATTCCACATCGCTTCAGCTTCTTGCGATGCTCAAACGCCTGGCGCGAGGTCGTATTCGGAACGCGCCCCTCCGCGATCGCCTTGACAAACTCCCCATCGGCTTCGACTTCGACCATAACGGCCGTGGTTCTTGGCTTCATCCGATTTGTCAGCGTCTCGACGTAGTAGGAGCCGGTGAGAGGCCCGCAGGCCTTGACGCCGCGGCGTCATGGCACACGGGCCGATCCTGTGACCGGGAGCGGCGACACGGGCCATTGTTGCAATATTCCCGGCGTGAATGGCGCTTTACGAAGTTGGGCAGCGTAGTAGCGGGTGAAGCGGGTCACACGGCAGGGAGGCGCAGGTCCGGCGGAGATGCCCCAATTGGGCCCGGGCTCCTTCCATGTCTTCAGCATACGATTTGCCAGGATCGTAACACAATGTGCGTCGGCCCGCTTGACGCGGCGGAGCTCCCCACCCGCGTTTTCACCAGCCCCAACTGCCAGCAGCACCTTTGATGGGCCCGACAATCCGACTCGTAATCCAGCCCCCGTAGAAAGTGCCCGCCTGCGGATCCACCCGCTCGTTGCCAACAAAGCACGCGTCCATCGCATGAGCATAGAACGCTACGTAATCGCGAAGCGCGGCGAAGGCTGGCACAGGTTCAGGGTAACTCCACGCGGCTTCCGCTGCCTGCTTTGAACCGGCGACGACGTCGAAGTAGCGGGCCTGGCCTTTCCACTCACACATCGAGCGCTTTCGTGCCGGCACCAGGGTGCCCGCACGCACGTCCTTCGGCGGGACGTAGTAGGTGGGCGGGTGACTCGTCTCGAGAACGCGGAGAGCGCCGTGCGTTTCAGCAATTGTGAGGTCGTTGAATAACACGCGGATATGCTCGCGTACCGGCTCCAGCCTGGGTGGCCGCGGGTAGTCCCAGACCGACTCTTGACTCGGCTTCGGTTCGACGCGTTTTGGCTTCGTCATGCAGAGATTATAGTCCCAGGCGGCTCGTTGGGATCTCGGTAGTCCCCCAATGCCGCCTTACCTGGATCCGATCTTCGCGTGCTGGCCCGGCGCGATGCAGAACGTGCTTCTTGCGGGCGATTGAAACGCAACGTCATGGGGTTCAACGCGGCGGAATTCTGCAGCAAGCGAGCGGAGGCCAACGATCGAGCGGACAGGTCGGCAGCCGCAGCGGGACGACGCGACCGCACGGATTGACTTTGGTGGAGGGTCTCACTACCACGTCCGTGAATTGCCACCCCAAAACGAGAACCGACCAGGAATCCTGGCAGGAGTCATTTTATGGACGAGCCCCCCCCCACACGACAATTTCGCCGGAGCGCCGTTCGTGATGTCGGGGAAACGCCCGGCCGGCTTGCGTCGCGGCAAGTCGGTCCCTCCGCGTTTCCTTGATTCTCGCCGGGCAGACGGTTCGCCAATTTGCCCTCGGAACAATATACTCTGGCCTTCGCCGCCACGGAGAGTCTCCAATGAGTGGTAACCCGCTGAGCATGTCGAGCAAACTGGGCCAGTGGGCGTCCCTGCTTCTTCGGCTGGCGATCGGCTCGCTGTTCTTTGCGGCGGCGGTGAGGAAGCTTCAGGGCGGCCTCGATTCGATTCAAGCGACCGTCAGCTACTTCCGGACAACCTTCGAGAGCACGTGGCTGCCCGAGGTGCTCGTGACCGCCCACGGTTATGCCACGCCCTTTGTAGAGGCGCTGATTGTCATCTGGCTTGTCAGCGGGTTCCGCCTCCAGGCCGCGTGGGTGTTCACGACTCTGTTCACGATCTCCCTGGCATTCGGGATGTCGGTGGCTGGCAAGTTCGACACCGCGGCAAACAATTACACGTACGTGCTGATCTGCTGCGCGGGCCTGATTCTAAGCCACTACGACCGCGTCCGTATTGATGCTCTATGGAGGCGGGCCGAGCCCAAGGGATAACGCTGACGATGCCGGTCCGATGGTTGCGCTCTCCTGGTGCCCGTTTAACGATCCCGGCTTTCGCCCGTGGTGATAAGGATGGTCCGTCGCGACTTCCGTGCTCGGGGATACACCGTTTGAGCAGCCATACGCGGTTTAGCGTCAAAACTTGGACCATAGAGGGATCTGCCGATGATGACGCCCAGTAATGTTCCCGAACCGGAGGGTAAAAGGGGATCGCCGGATCCCACCGACATTGGTTTCTCGATTCAGGATCGCATTCGCCAACTGGTTACGGAGCAGGATTACGCGGTCTTGTGCACGCAGGGGCATTCGCAGCCGTACGGCTCTCTGGTTGCATTTGCTGCCAGCGACGATTTGAGCACGCTGGTCTTTTCAACGCCTGTAACGACTCGGAAATACCGCCTTCTCACCGAGTGCGACCACGTCGCGATGTTGATCGACAGCCGCTCGGTCTGTCCTGACGAAATGATGGACATTGAAGCCGTTACGGGCACCGGGCACGCTGAAATCGTGAAGACCGGCCCGGAGTTTGACCGTTGGGCCGGCCTGCTTATCAGCCGTCATCCGCACCTGGCCGCGTTCGTCAACGCTGAATCGTCAGCATTGGTTCGCGTGGAGGTGATTCGGTACTTCTACGTGCGCCGTTTCCAGGAGGTTCGGCAATGGGTGCCCCGAAACGATTCGTAATTCCACTCGCCGACGTGACGGGTGCGAACGAGTCACTGGTCGGTGGAAAGGCCGCACGACTGGCTGAGCTTGCACGAGCCGGATTCCCGGTGCCGGATGGCTTCTGCCTTACGGTCGATGCGTACCGCGCGTTTCTCGCCTCATCGCGTGTCACCGACGTGATCCGTATGGAGCTGGGGCGCAAGGACTTCAGCGATATGCGCTGGGAGGAGATCTGGGACGCGGCCCTGCGAATCCGTTCGGCTTTCAGCAGCGCACACATTCCCGACGAGATCATCTCTGAGATCGCGGACGCGACCAGCCGGTTTCCCGAGCACACGAGCTGGGCGGTGCGCTCGACGGCCCCGGGAGAGGACTCCTCTCAGCGGTCTTTCGCCGGTCTTCACGAGTCCTATTTGGGCGTCGAGGAGCTGACGGGGATACTGGATGCCGTACGTCTTGTGTGGTCCTCGTTATGGTCGGACGCGGCCATGCTGTACCGACGGGAACTGGGACTGAACCCCGTGCGAAGCAGCATGGCCGTCATGCTCCAACCCATGCAGCGCGAGCCCGTCTCCGGCGTCGCGTTCGGACGCGATCCCAGGAAAACCGGCACAGATTATGCGCTGGTGGAAGCCGTACCCGGACTCTGCTCAGCGCTCGTGGATGGCGAGGTTGATCCAGATCGGTGGATGTTGGAGCGCGTCACGGGAGCGATTCTCGATTTCCGTCCCGGCCAGCGAGAGGGAAGTGAAAACCATGAACCACTTCTGGAAACCCATCACCTGTTGTCCCTTTCAAGCGTTCTCACAAACGTCGAATCTCTATTCGGTTGGCCCCCGGACATGGAGTGGACCGGAAGAGGAGAGCGACTTACCGTGCTTCAGGCGCGGCCGATTACCGCGCCGGCGGCTGATTCCGAAGACAAACGGGCCTGGTATCTCACACTCCGCCCCGGCAGTGAGCGGCTGCGAAGGCTGCGCCGACGCGTCGCCGACGAGTTAATCCCTGAGCTGGAGTCACTCGGCCGGCGACTCGCCGCCGAGTCACTCGAGGCCTGCGGCGACGAGCATCTCGCGGCCGCCCTGGAAGAACGACTGGAAGCGGTCAACCACTGGCGCAAAGTGTACTGGGACGAGTTTATCCCGTTTGCCCACGGCGTACGTCGGCTGGGCTTATACTACAACGACGCGGTCCGCCCCGAAGACCCTTATGAATTCGTCGGTCTTCTCACGATCGAATCGCTGTTGGCGATACGACGAAACTCGGCGATCGCCACGCTGGCCGAAGAGGTTCGCGACGACGACCACCTCGAGCAGCTTCTGTTCCGTGCCTCCCGAGAAGCGGCGCGTGATCCGAAGATCTGGCGCGATGGCCTGCTGGAGCAACTGCGCCGCTTACCGAAGGGTGAGGAATTCGCCGAGCGGCTGACGACACTGATCGACGAAGATCTAGACGTCGCGTATGGCAGTGAGCGGCTCTCGGACAGGCCTGACTTGGCCGCGCGGCTCATTGTCGAGCTTGCTCGATCGACCAAAGCGGGCTCGCAGCGAATACCGGCTGGCGAATGTGACACGGCAAACGTGCTTGAGCAGCGGCTTATGGAGGCGGTTGGTCCGGACCGCCAAGAGGAAGCCCGGGAGGTCCTCGATATCGGACGACTCAGTTGGCGGCTTCGTGACAATGACAATCTGCTGTTGGCACGCGTCGAAAGCCAGTTGTTGCGGGCCGTTCACCTGGCGGCTGAACGGCTGAAGAAAGCCGGCCGACTCGAGCCTGGTGCCGTCGCGTACGAGCAAGCCGCAAAGGCAATGATCGAAGCGCTGCGTGATCCGTCGGCTGGAGCTGTGGTGCTGCCGCCGATCGAGGAGGCTGAAGCTTCCGCTTCAACCAAGGCGTCGTCGGGAAAGCCGCGACAGATCGTGGGCCAGCCCGCGGCGCCCGGGCTGCAAGCGGGGCGTGTACGGCGGGTCCGCACGCCCGACGATCTAGGGACCTTTCAATCGGGTGAGGTCCTGGTTTGCGACGCCGTTCAACCGATGATGACCCACTTGGTTCCACTGGCGTGTGCAGTCGTCGAGCGCCGGGGAGGTATGCTCATTCACGGGGCCATCATCGCCCGGGAGCTCGGCATTCCGTGTGTCAACGGCGTTGCGGGGGTCATCGACTTGCTTCACGACGGCGACTTCATCACGGTTGACGGCCACCTTGGGATTGTCACGGTGGGGGAACCGGAGTTTGACCTGGAATGGTCGGATGTCTCAGCGCTTGACGGAAGCGGAGACAATGGCAACCAGGAGTGAATCTCACGATGTTCTCTGCCGACACGCTGGCGATGGGCCACGATCGAGCCGAGGCGGCTGAGTATCGGCGAAGCAGAGGGCAGCGGCACCGCGGCTCACCCTGAGCAGTCTTATTCCGAGTGCCGTCGTGAATAAATCGGGCAAAACGCTCTGAGCAGACGCATCTTGCCCGTGATACTCTGGCACGCGCTTTGCAAGCTGCTTATCGGCCGGCCGATTCGCTCGGACGTGCCAATGGGCCGAAAACCATGACTCGCCTCAGCGATATCCAACGCGGCATCAGTCGCAGCGGTGTGATCCACGCCCCTTACGAGGAGGCGCTCTTCGCGGAATTGGAGAGTGCCGTCGGTCACTACCAACGTGCTCCGGAGTCGCTGATTCAGATCCTCCATCGGGCGCAAGAGCTGTTCGGCTACCTTCGCGACGATGTCGTCCAGTTCATCTCGGCGGAACTGCGGCTCCCCATCAGCCACGTTTACGGGGTCATCGGGTTCTACTCGTTCTTTAGCACCGTTCCGCTCGGCAAGCACCACGTTTGCGTTTGCACGGGGACGGCCTGCTACGTGCGAGGGGCCGACCGTCTGCTGCGTGGCGTGGAGAAGACGCTGGGCGTCGCCCGGGGCGAGACGACCATAGATGGGCGTTTCAGCCTGCGCTGCGCGCGATGCGTAGGCGCGTGCGGGCTGGCCCCGGTGATGACCATCGACGATGACGTGCACAGCAAGATTGAGGTCAACCGTCTGCGCACGATTCTGAGGCAATACAAGTGACTTTCAAGACGCTTCATCGCTGGCGAGACGAGGCGCGCAAGGAACTCGAGCTACGTCTGGCCATGCCGACCGTCCCTGAGGCGGACGACGAGCAGCCGCGCCGCCAGGTCCTCGTTTGCAGCGGGGGGGCGTGCGTCAGTTGCGGGCATAGCGGCGTCGCCGCCGCATTTCGGCGCGAGATCAACCGGAGGCACCTCGGCGACCACGTGAACGTGGTCGACACCGGGTGCGTCGGCTGTTGCGATCTCGGCGTCGTCGTGCAGGTCGCTCCGGACGGCGTCTTGTACCCCCGAGTCGCGGAGAAGATCGTGCCTCGGATCGTCGAGGAGCATCTGCGCGACGGACAAGTGGTCTCGGAGCTGCTCTATCGCGAGGACGAGGCCGCGGAACCCGTGGTTGCGACGCGCGATCTGAGCTTCTTTCAACACCAGTTGAAGATCGTTCTGGAAAACTGCGGGATCATCGACCCCGAAAGCATTGCAGAATATGTGGCATGCGACGGGTACAGTGCGCTGGCCAAGGCGCTGGCCTCGATGACACCGTCAGACGTAACCGAAGAAGTGGCTGCCAGCCGCATCCGCGGACGCGGCGGAGCGGGCTATCCGGCGGGCACCAAATGGAAGATGCTGGCCGAGGCACCCGGGGACGAGAAGTTCGTCATCTGCAATGCAGACGAGGGCGATCCCGGGGCGTTCATGGATCGTAGCGTCCTGGAGAGCGATCCCCATCGCGTACTCGAAGGTATGGCCATCGCGGGCTTCGCCACCGGCGCACGGAACGGTGTCATCTACGTGCGCGCGGAGTATCCCCTGGCGATTCGCCGGTTGCAGACGGCCATCGCTCAGGCGCGGGAGCACGGTCTCCTGGGCGAGCGCGTGCTGGGATCGGATTTCAGTTTCGACGTGGAGATTCGCGTCGGCGCCGGTGCCTTCGTGTGCGGCGAGGAAACGGCTCTGATAGCTTCAGTTGAGGGCCGGCGCGGGACGCCCATGCCGAGACCGCCTTATCCCACTCAGCGCGGGGTGTACGGCAACCCGACCATGATCAACAACGTGGAGACCCTTGCCTGCATCGCGCCGATTATTCGTCGGGGCGCGCCCTGGTTCGCGGAGATCGGGACGGAAGGCAGCACGGGCACCAAGGTCTTCGCCCTCGCCGGAGCGGTTCGGCACACCGGACTCGTGGAGGTGCCGATGGGCACCTCGCTGCGTACTTTAGTGTATGACATCGGCGGAGGTCCCCTTCCCGGCAAGGCTTTCAAGGCGGCCCAGACCGGCGGTCCCTCCGGCGGCTGCATCCCCGCCGCACATCTCGACCTGCCCCTGGACTTCGATTCGCTTCAATCGATCGGTTCGATCATGGGCAGCGGCGGATTGATCGTGATGGACGAGGATGCCTGTATGGTCGATGTCGCCCGCTACTTCATGGACTTCTGCGTCGACGAGTCCTGCGGCAAGTGCCCGCCGTGCCGCGTGGGCACGCACCAGTTGCTCCGAATGCTCACCGGAGTATGCGAGGGCCGGGCGCGTGAAGACCAACTTGCGCGAATCGAAGAGCTCGCCTCGGCGGTGACGCAGGCCAGCCTGTGCGGACTCGGTACAACCGCTGCAAATCCGGTCATGAGCACGCTTCGTCATTTTCGCGACGAATACGAAGCGCACATAGTGCAGCGGACCTGCCCGGCCCGCGTGTGCCGCCAACTGCTGACCTTCACCATAGATGAAGAGGCCTGCACCGGCTGCAGTCTCTGCGCTCGCGACTGCCCAACGAAAACGATCTTTCGGGTCGATGGCCAGAAGAAGTATTACATCGAGCAGGTCGACTGCATCAAGTGCGGCGCCTGCTTCGACGCGTGCAAGTTCAGCGCGGTGGAAAAGCAATGAGTGTGGGGACCTTACATCTGACGATCGACGATCGGGCGATTGTGGCCGAAGAGGGCCTCAGCCTGCTGGAGGTCTCTCGCCGGAACGGCATCGAGGTACCCACCCTTTGCCACCACGAGGGCTTGCGCGACGTGGGAGCCTGTCGGCTCTGTATCGTAGAGATCGAGGGTCTACCCCGCCCGGTGACTTCATGCACGACGCCGGCCGAAGAGGGCATGTGCGTTCGCACCAATACGCCGAACTTGTACAGCTTGCGGCGACAGACGCTCGAGCTGATCTTCGGCGAGCGAAACCACATCTGCCCCTTCTGCCCACGGAGCGGAAACTGCGAGTTGCAAAGTGCCGCCTATGCGCACCGCATGGATCACGTGCGTTACGACTATGTCTTTCCGAAGCTGAACGTGGATAACTCGCACGCCTACATCAGCCTGGACCACAATCGCTGCATCCTTTGCACGCGTTGCGTGCGTGCGTGCGACGAATGGGTCGGCGCCCATGTCTTCAGCCTTGACGGGCGCGGCTACGCCACACGGCTGATCGCCGACAGCGGTGTGCCCTTCGGTGAATCCTCGTGCGTGTCCTGTGGCACGTGCGTGAGCGTCTGCCCAACGGGAGCACTCTTCGAGAAGCGGTGTGCACACTGGCAAGGGAGGGTGCCGCGAAGCGTCATCGAGACAATCTGCCCGGCGTGTGGCGTCGGCTGCCGCATTCACGCCTCCGTTCGCCACGGGCAACTCGGTGAGCTGGCGTCGGCCGGTGGGCCCGGCGGCAATCGCCTGCTGTGCGATCGCGGTCGCTTCGGGTTGGTGAATCCTGCGGCGGCGCGTGTGCGGCAGCCGCGGATCAAGCGAGGACGGGCTTGGAACGACGCGTCTCTGACCGAAGTCCTCAGCGTCATCGCCCGTCGATTGGACGGCCCGCAGATTCAGGCCGACCCGGATCGCGTTGTCGGTTTTTTCAGCCCCCGCCTGCCACTGGAGACCCTGACGGCGTGCCAGTCCTTTCTGACCGACGCCGCAGGGAGCCGCCGCTGGGCACTGGCCGACCGTTCCCGTTACAACGCCGTCCGTGAAGCGTTGGGCATTGATGACGTGCTTCCACCCCTGGCGGGCTTGAACGATCTCGACGATGCGGACATGATCCTGCTCCTCGGATGCAACCTCGTACGAAGCCATGGCGTCGTCGGCTCGTACGTACGCCGAGCTGTCCGGCACCGAGGGGCCAAGCTCGTCAAAATCAACCCCCAGCACACTTGGCTCACCAGGATGACGGATCTTTCCATCCTGGTTGAACGTGGCCGGGACCATCTTGTGCTCTCAGCGATGCTCAAGTACCTCATCGAATCAGGCTCGGTACAGGTTGAACTCCCGAAAGATCTGGTGCGTCGGCTTGACCGGTTCGACGACGGCGATATCACGGCGGCCACACGCGTTCCGGCCGAGAAGATCCGCCAGGCCGCCGAATTCTACAGCAACGCCCATCGGCCAATGATCCTCTGCGGGCGAGGGGTTACGCGTCAAACCCCTGAGGCGTTACGCGCCGCGCTGGCACTGGTGCAGGCGGCAGACCAGAAGACCTCCTCCGGCCGCTGGCGACTGATGGAACTGGCCGTGGGCGCCGTCAGCGCCGGCGCAAGACTGCTGGGCTCCACGCCGCTGGACATCGACACCTTCGATCCTCACTCCGCCGACGTCGCGTTCGTGGCGGTGACTGATGATGATCCCACATGGCCGAGGGATTGGTTGAACAAGCTGCGCACCGTGCCATACGTGGTCGTCCTCGCCGCCCGTGAACACGAAGTGTGCGAGTTGGCACATGTCGTGGTACCCGTTCCGGCGTGGCCGGAGCGCGAGGGGACGTTCCTGAACCTGGAAGGTCGGGTCCAAAAGGCCGTGCGCCTCATGGCGCCGCAGAGAGGCTGCATAGACGAAGTCGAGTTTTTCGCAACCCTCGCCAAAGCGTGGCGGGGTACGACGGCACCGCCGGTGACAGCAAAGCTGCCTGCCGGGATCGATCTTGTCGCAGATCGTCACATGGGCCCGTGCGCATCGCCCTCGTCCGACATTGACCTCTCGGGCCTGGAGGCGTTGGTTGCCGATTGAGAGGGGCTGCATGGCAGAGAAGAAGCCAAAGAAGCGAATCGCCACCGTCTGGCTCTGCGGCTGCTCCGGCTGCCACATGTCGTTCCTCGATCTGGACGAAAAGCTGTTCGACTTGAACGAGGTGGCCGACGTGGTGGCCACGCCCGTTGCAGACGTCAAAGAGTTTCCGCAGTGCGACATTGCCCTGGTTGAGGGCGCCGTGGCCAACGAAGAGAACTTGGCGGTTCTCCAGGAAGTGCGCCGGCGGGCTGCGATCGTCGTGTCACTCGGCGATTGCGCCGGCTTCGGCTGCGTTCCCATGCTGCGCAACCAGTTCACTCCGGAAGAGGTGCTCGACCACGCCTACATCGAAGTGGACAGCACGGCGATGGGCGAGGTGCCGAGGGAGGAAGTCCCCAAGTTGACGCAGCACGTCCGGCCGATTCACGAGCACGTGAAAGTGGATGCGTGGATCCCGGGATGTCCGCCGAGTGCCGATGCCATCTGGAGCGCGGTAAAGGGGCTGCTGTCCGAAAAGGCTCCGGCGGCGGCGATTCCGTTGCGTTACGATTAGGGAAGTCAATCGCGGCTCCGCTTTTCACGGAGCCGGAGAGTCAGTCATGAGTCGCATCATTCGGATTGATCCGGTCACGCGCGTCGAGGGACACGGCCGCATCACCATTCATCTCGACGAAGACGGCCAGGTGGGGGACGCCCGCTTTCACGTCGTCGAGTTTCGGGGGTTCGAGAAGTTCTGCGAGGGCCATCACTTTTCCGAGATGCCGACGCTGACCGAACGGATCTGCGGCATATGCCCGGTGAGCCACCACCTCGCCGCGGCGAAAGCCATCGACGCCATCTGCAACGTGCAGCCCCCGCCGACGGCGTGGAAGCTGCGCGAGTTGATGCACATGGGACAACTGATCCAGTCGCATGCACTGAGCTTCTTCCATCTCTCTGCCCCCGATCTGCTCATGGGCTTCGACGCTCCACCTGAGCGGCGGAACATCTTCGGGATGATTGCCCGGAACCCGGAAGTCGCCCGTCGCGGCATTCGTCTCCGCCAGTACGGGCAGGACGTCATCGCGGCCGTAGGGGGGAGCAAGATCCATCCCGACGTCTGCGTACCGGGTGGGATGAACCGCGCGTTAAGCGGATCAGATCGCGACGCGCTTCTTTCGCGAGCGGCCGAGGTCCGGGAAACCGTTCGTTTCGGACTGAAGTTGATACGCGAGTATTATGCGAAGAACCCCGATTTCGTAGCCACCTTCGGATTATTTCCAAGCTATTACATGGGTCTGGTGGGTTCGGGTGGAGCGTTGGAGCACTATCATGGCTTGCTTCGCATCATGAGTCCCGACGGACAATTGTGTGAGGACGGTTACGATCCTGCGGATTACCTTTCGCTCATTGCCGAGGCCACCGAAGACTGGTCTTATCTGAAGTTCCCCTTCTATCGCGCCGTCGGGTACCCCGAAGGCTCGTATCGCGTGGGACCGCTCGCCCGCCTGAACGTCTGTGAAGGGACAGGGCTGCCGGAGTCGGACGCTGAGCTGCAGCAATTCCGCGACCATAGACCGGATCATCCTCTGGAGGGATCGCTGTACTTTCACGAGGCGCGTTTGATCGAGACCCTCCACGGCATCGAGAAGGTCGAGCAATTGCTGTCCGATCCAGAGATTTGCAGCGAAGAGCTCATCGCCGAGAGCCATGAAGTCCTCAGTGAGGGCGTCGGTGTGATCGAGGCCCCGCGAGGAACGCTCTTCCACCACTATCAGGTCGATGAGCGCGGCGCCGTGGTCAAAGTCAACCTCATCATCGCGTCCGGCCAAAACAACTACGCCATGAACCGGGCCGTGGCCGACGTTGCGCGGCGTTACGTGAAGGGGGATCAGATTGCTGAGCCCATGCTCAATCGGGTGGAAGCGGCAATCCGCTGCTACGATCCCTGCCTTTCATGCAGCACGCACGCCGTCGGACAGATGCCGTTGCGTATCGAGCTTCTCGATCCCGACGGGCGCCTGGTTTGTGCGGTCCAGCAGGGCGGATCCCGATCATGAAGACCAAAGCGATCATCCTTGCCTGGGGCAATCGCGGGCGACGGGATGACGGCGCAGCGCTTGTCCTGGCCGAGCGCTTAGCGCATCGCTTCCGGACAGGCGGCCATGTCGAAGTCCGGGAGTATCATCAGCTTGCGCCCGAGGTAGCAGATGATCTCATCGGTCGCGATGTCGCCGTCTTTGTAGATGCCCATGTACGCGCAGATCGCCCCGCCGTGTTTGCCGAGCGAGTCATACCGGATGTGTCCGACTCCCTTGATAGCCATCATTGCTCGCCGGGCAAGCTTCTCGCGATCATGCACGCACTGGGTTGGGCGCCGCCGAAGCGGAACTGGCTCGTGGGCATCCCTGCGCACGACACGACATTCGGGGACTACCTTAGTGGCGTCACCGCCCAAGCCGTCGAAGTAGCCGAGCACAAGGTGCTCTCCCTTCTCGGCGGCGATCCTCGGCACAGTAATCAGTCGCGAAAGCCGTGTCCTTCCGTCCAGTCGTCGACGACGAGCCTACCGACATAGTTGCGTTCCGGCAGGATCCCGTGGGGCCCTGATAGCGAGACAGGTCCACCCCCGCCGGCACTTGCCCGTTGGTCGTGGTGCACCTGCCTTCTGCCTTTTACCAGCGCCACCTCGTTGGCCACAGAGGTCTTCTACGTGGTCGTTTGAGCTACGCCCACCGAACGAAGGGATCGCCGGTCTTGCGCTGGCAAATCAATGATGAATTCCAGTCCGCCTTGTGCGTGATTCCGAGCGGTGATGGTACCGGTATGGGCGCGGACCGCGCGGTCAGCGAGGGCGAGGCCAAGACCGGCTCCACCGCTTTCGTTGCTGCGATCCGCTTCGACGCGGTAGAACGGTCGGAAGAGCTTGGGCAGCACATCCTCAGATACGCCCGGGCCATGATCTCGGATGGTGATCAAGGCGCGTTCGGGCTGGTTGGTCGCGGTGGCCATGGCGATGTGGACGGATGTTCCCGCAGGGGTGTAGCAAATGGCATTGCGAACGATGTTTTCGATGGCGGTGCGGATCATCGCGTCGTTGCCGAGTATGTTTACAGCAGTGTCGCGGCGAGTGTTCGCGACGGCGGGTGAAACGACAAGCGTACGCGAAGGGAATCGATTGATGAGCCTGTTCCTCGGCCTGACGAAGCCGACTCGGATCGCGATGTTGACGGCCCCACTGCTCTTGCTGGCGGGCTGTATACCCCTTCTTCCGACGGGCAATGCGCCGGAGCTGGTCGGCTGCGGCGGCAGCGAGAGCGGCGACCCGCTGGCGTGCAATGCCGAGCCGGTCGTCATGACGACGAGCGGCGGCGTCGACTTCGTGCGCACGCCGGACGCCTGCTTCGACTCCTTGCCCGACTGGCCGTACGAGGCGAAGTACGTCGAGATTGACGGGCTTCGCCAAGCGTACGCCGAGGCGGGGCCAACCGACGGCCCGATCGTTCTGCTGCTCCACGGGCAGCCGTCGTGGTCGTATCTCTACCGCAAGATGATTCCCGTGTTCGCGGATGCCGGGTACCGCGTGATCGCGATGGATCACCTCGGCATGGGCCGCTCCGACAAGCCCATCGACATCGAGTCCTACAGCTACCTTGGCCACTGTGACCGGCTGGAGAGATTCATCGAGGCGCTCGACCTGCGCGACATCAACCTGTTCGTGCAGGACTGGGGTAGCGTCATCGGCCTGCGCGTTGCGGGCCTGCATCCCGACTGGTTCACGACAATCGCCGTCGGCGACGGCTTCTTGCCGGTTTTCCCTGCGGGAACTCAGCCATTCCCTCCGGTCGAGAATCCCGATGAAATCGCCGACGTTCCTTCACCCTTCACCCGATTTCCCGCACAACAGGTGTCGTTCTACGACGGCTGCGAATTACGTCTCCCGCGGGATGACGACTACTTCGGCGACTGGATGGTGTACGCCATGACGGCCAGATCATTTCGTCCGTCCGAGGTCGTCGAGGCCATAACCTGGTTCGATCTGCCATTGGATGAGGAAGCGGCGTACAACGCGCCATTCCCGTGCCGGACGTACATGGCCGGCCCGCGCGTGTTCCCATCGCTGATCAACGATGTCCCCGGGCAGACGGAGGAGGCCTGGGCGGGGCTCACTGCCTTCGACAAGCCATTCCTGACGCTTTGGGCATCGAATGACCCGGGAAATCTGGGTTCGTGTGAAGCCCAGCAAGTACTGATTGACAACATCCCCGGCGCGGCCGGTCAACCGCACGATCGACTCGCGGAGGCCAGCCACTTCCTGCAGGATGATCAGGGAGCCGAGATCGCGCGCCGACTGGTGGAGTTCTACGTGGCGCCGATCGAGGGCCCCTGACACACACGCGTCAATCGTTGTATCGTTTGCATGAGTGTTACACCGCCCAGGCTACAGATCTGGGTAGCTGCGAAGGAGGCAATGGTGAACCAACGTCTCGGTATTGCTGGTGTGGCTGACGCCGCAGGATTCGTGCCCCGTCCCCGGCTGGCGCTGCTCCTCGGAGCCTGCGTGGTGATGCCCCTCGGAGCGTGTCTAACGCTGAAAACGACGTCACCGTCGACTTGGGGCGGCGGGTGTGAACCTCGGAGGGCTGCATCATCACCAGCGTCCGCTCCGGCGCAGGATAAACAGGGCGATGAGGTCGCGCGGCAACGTGACGCGGCCGTCTCCGGAATGCCGCTGCGCCGAGGGGACCGGTACGGCGAGGTCCTGATTGTGAGGCGAAAGGGCCTGTCAGCCGAAGCGGAGGTCTGGGGAACGCAACGCATCAACGACTGCCCGGCCGAGTTATGGAACGCGCTTGACGTCGAGACGATCCGCTCGAAGATCGGCGCAACCCGCGTGATCTTGAACGGCCCACGCGCCTGGCTCCCGAACGCTACGACGGGCGCACGGCCCGTCACAAGGCGGGCAACGTTCGATGGACTCGAGATGGGCCTCCTCGCGACGCTCAAACTTGAGCGGCGTCAGAAGGGGCCCTATCGCGAGCGGGTTGTACGGCGGACGACGACTTTCACGTTCAATCGCGGGGAGGAGATCTACGAGCTGACGTCACCCAAAGGGGCCGTTTATGTAATGCAATCCATGTCTCAGATCGTGGACCCCGACCTAACACTCGACCAACTCCGGACCCTCGGTTCGCGTCTCTCGTTGCCGCGTGGCTGGACGTATCGAGCGCGAACGCTAGACGAGGACTTCGTCCTCGCGTTTGAAGGCGCGATGGCCGTCATACAGGATGAACTGAAGAATACATACCTCCGTAGATAGGGGCGACTACCACGTTCGAAGCGAACACGGGTATCCAGCTGGAGTGTGCAGAGGTGCTGTACGTATGTGAACGCTGTTGGCCCGCCAGCCAAGGCTGACGAAAGGAATGAACGATGCGAACGGTACAGTTGGTGTGCATGTTGGCGGCAGGTGTGCTTGCGGGCGGTTGTGCTTCGTCGCCGCCGCCAAAGAAGACGATTGTGGTGACGGCAAAACCGCAACAGTTACCACAGACACCGCAGTTGCCACCGCCCACACAGCTCACGTCGACGGAGTTACAGCAGCTGGTTGCGCCGATCGCACTCTACCCCGACGCGCTGATCGCTCACATTCTGCCAGCGTCAACCGCAGGAACCGACGTAGTGCAGGCCGCCCGGTGGCTGCGGGAGAACAACGGCAAAGCTGAGCCCAAGCCAGACAAGAAATGGAACACCAGCGTCTTCGTCCTTCTGAACTTTCCCGATGTGCTGTACCGTATGGATGAAAACCTGGAGTGGACGACCAAGCTCGGAGCGGCTGTCCTCGCACAGCAGGGGGATGTCATGGCGGCAATCCAAAGCGTCCGTGCGGTCGCCTATGCCGACGGCACCTTGAAGTCCAATGACAAACAGACGGTTGCTGTCACACAAGAGGTCATCGTGGTGAAGTCGGCCAACCCTCAGGTCGTCTACGTGCCGACCTATACC
This sequence comes from uncultured Phycisphaeraceae bacterium, assembly GCA_964574815.1. Taxonomy (GTDB): domain Bacteria; phylum Planctomycetota; class Phycisphaerae; order UBA1845; family UBA1845; genus CAZNPL01. The sequence goes on along the minus strand of CAZNPL010000002.1, from coordinate 138,081 downwards.
TACACCACCAGTACCGTCGTTGTGCATGACAACACGGCCGCAGCAGTAGCGGTCGGTGCGGTCAGCTTTGGAGCCGGCGTGGCCGTGGGCGCACTCTTGGACGACGACGATTGTAACTGGTATGGCGGTTACGTGGTGCATGGGCCCTATCCGGTGCGCTACGGAGCATACGCCCACTCAAGGGCGCTTTACAATGCACGAGGCCCGTATGACCCGCGCGGACCTCTTGATCCCCGCGGCCCGTACGACCCACGCGGTGTCGCTGATCCGCGAGGTCCACGTGATCCCAGAGGTGTTGCTGACCCCCGTGGTGTAGCGGATCCAAGAGGTCTGCGTGATCCCAGGGGTCCTGCCGATCCACGTGGCGCACGTGATCCGAGGGGCGCGTTTGACCCTCGGGGTGCAGCCGATCCACGCGGCGTCACCGATCCGCGCGGCGTTGCCGATCCACGTGGCGCTGCAGACCCGCGCGGTCCGTACGATCCCCGTTCAGGCGCCGGCTCCTTTGGTCGCGTTTCCAGTGGCTCGAGTGCACTCAAGGAGAGCCGGCGCGGTCACGACAGCCTGCGTGGCGGCCGTCGCGGCGGGCGGCGCTAGCACCGATCCATCGGCACCGTCATGCTGCACCGAACTTGTAACGATGACCTCAACCCAGGTGAAAGATGATATCCACGAAAGGAGTGCCACATGAGGACTCCCGCTAGGCTGACGCTGGGGATTCTGCTGGCTGCGATGCTCGGGCCGGCCCTGGTCGACGCACAGACGCCGACCGCGCAACAACACTTTCCCTCGCCGCAGGCGGCTGTCGATGCGCTGCTGGAGGCCTGCAAGAACAACGATTCCGCCGCGCTGATTCAGATGTTCGGCGAGCGCTACCGCGCGCACATCGAGAAGATCGACGACGCAGTAGAGCGTCGGAATCGCCGAATGCTCTACCTCATGGCGCAAGCACGCTTGAAGATTCAGGAAGAAGGAGATGCTAAGGTGGTTCTTGTCATTGGCCGGATACAGTGGCCGATGCCGGTGCCGCTGGTGAAAGAAACGGAGGGCTGGCGTTTCGACTTCGACGTGGGGCTCAAGGAGATCCAGGCCCGGCGAATCGGCGCGAACGAACTGGCCGCAATACAGACGTGCCGCGAGTACGTGCGGATCCAGGCCCAGTACGCGGCGGTCGATCGTGACGGGGACGAGGTGCGTGAATACGCCCAGCGGCTCGTCAGCAATCCGGGCAAGCAGGACGGCCTCTACTGGGAGCCGGCCCCGGGCTCAAACGCACCGCCCAGCCCGCTGGAAAGCCTGGTGCCGGCTTATTTCATCGATTGGGCGAAGACGGACGCCGGCACACCGTTCATGGGCTATCACTACCGGATCCTCACGCAGCAGGGGGCGAACCCGCCGGGCGGCAAATACGACTACATCATCAACGGCAACATGATTGCCGGGTTCGCATTGGTCGCGTGGGCCGCAGAGTATCGTGAGTCCGGCGTCATGACCTTCGTCATCAGCCATCAGGGCAAGCTGTTCGAGAAGGACTTGGGGCCCGACACGGACAAGCGGGTCAAGGCCATGACGGAATACGACCCGGATGCGAGCTGGGAGCTTGTGTAAGACTAATTCGGGTCGCCGTCGGCCCGTCAAGCGCCCGGTGACGACTGATGGCAAAGGGCTTACTTCTACGCTTTGTACGCTACCGCGGAACGGACGGAAGGAGATGACGATGAAAACGGCCTGGTTCGTCTGCATGTTGCCGCTGGCTTGGCTCGGCCAGGGTGGTTGCGCGATTCTGGGGGACGGAGACCCCGAGCGAGGGTGCAGTGTCGCGCAAGACGAGACGATCGTCCCGGAGATGCTCCCTGCGTTCTTCGGTCTTGACGACGTCCCAGCGGCGGGGTTTCTGAATGCGAACCTCTGCACCGATGATGGTCTACCCAATAGGCGGACCGACGGCATGCCAATCGTGACGTCGGTCCTCATCGACTCACGCTCGCTCGACACCACCGACTTCCAAATCACGACCGCCAGCGGCGCGGTCTTCGTGCCCGACTGCGCGACGCTCGAACCAGCCGACGACGATTGTGAGGGACGCACCATCCTCATCGTCGGCGAGTTCGGCGACGACCCCACCGATCCCCCGGGCCGGGTGGAAATCGTCGGCGAACTGCTTTCCCTCGACGGCAGAGACCTGGCGCGAACCGCCCCGCCCATCGAGGTGACGCCGCTGCTCGAAGGCCCAACCCTGGTCGTCGTGGAGCAGGTCGACCCCGCCTACGTCAGCGCGCCCGCGGGCACGACACTCGCGGTCCGTGCGATTTGGTCCGGTGGCATCAACGCGACGGATGGCAATGAAGTGACCGAGGCGGAATGGGGGCAGTACACGCTGACCGTGCGGAACGGGAACGGCCAAGAACAGACCGTGGCCCCGTTCGACATTGGCGACCTCAACGATGGGGACAACAACCACCTGCTGTTTTTCGATGTCGAAGGCGAACCGCTGACGCTGGCACTGCCGGTCGGCTTGATCATCGATCCCAACGGCGACGTGAACCCGGACACGAGCAGTCAGGTAAACTAAAGCGCGGTCGACGTTTCTTTGGTAAGCGGCCAGATACGCGGGCCGGGTGCGGTGGGCCCGGATGGCGGGTCGATCGCCCTGGGTCTTCGTGGATTTTCCTCACCGTGTGAGTGAGGCAGGAGCAATTATCGATGCGTTGGTATCAATCTCCGCTGCTTAAGCGTCTGCTGTTCCTCCCGCCGGTGCTGATCGGCGTAGTGGTGGTCGTGATCATGGCCCGAAGTCCGCAGAAGGCCGAGCGCAAGCCGCCGCAGGAACAGGCCCGCGATCTGCGTGTGATCGAAGTGCCGGCCGTCGAGGTGGTACCGCGCGTGATCGGGTACGGAACGGCGCGGCCGGCGAGGGTCTGGCGGGCGGTCAGCGAAGTCGGCGGCCGCGTGCTGGAATTGCATCCGGGCTTGGACGCCGGCGAGTTCCTGCAGGCTGACGAAATAGCCCTGCGGATCGATCCGCGCGACTACGAGCTTGCTGTCAGCCAGGTGCAAGCGGAACTCACCGAGGTGAACGCGCGGCTAGCGGAACTAACCACGCAGTTGGAGAACGACCAGCGATCGCTGGCGATCGAGCAGACTTCGCTCGCTCTCGTCGAGCCGGAGTTCGAGCGGGTCAAGCGGCTGGCGGAGACGGGCAACGCCGCTCCGACCGAACTACGTGATGCGGAGAGGGCTTACCTTTCGCAGAAGCAACTGGTGCAAAACCTCGAGAACGCGATCCGCCTGACCCAAAAGAAGCGCGAGACGGCCGATGCGACCCGAGGTGTCGCGGAAGCGCGACTGGAGCGGTCCAAGCGTGACATGGAGAAAACCGTGATCTGCGTGCCGTTCGCGTGCCGCCTGCAGGAGGTCAACCTCGAGGTCGACCAGTTCGTCCAGGCGGGCCAGCAGTTGTTCGAGGCCGATGGCATCAATGCCATTGAGATCGACGTCCAGGTCCCCTTGGGGGAAGCGCGCAGGCTGGTCGCAAACGCGAATCTGCCCAACGACTGGATTCCCAGCATGGCCGCCCTTCGGGAAGCGTTGAAGCTACGCACCGTTGTGCGGACGCATGTGCGGGGAATCGAAGTGAAGTGGGACGCGCGTTTCGTGCGGATTCGCGAGCAGCTTGAACCGGTGACGCGGACCGTCCAGTTCGTCGTGGCGGTGGACGACCCGTACAAAGGCATCAAGCCGGGTGTCCAGCCACCGCTGCTCCGCGGGGTGTACTGTGAGGTTGAGCTGCAAGCGCCGCCGTTGGCGCCACATGTGGTGGTGCCCCGCGCCTCGGTCTTCGACGGCGGTGTATACGTGCTGGATGAGGACAGTCGACTGCGGCGGCGAGCAATCGAACCGCTCTTCGAGCAGAGCGACTTCGTGTGCGTGGGGCATGGCTTGGAGGCAGGGCTCCGACTGGTTGTCTCGGATCCGCGGCCGGCAATCGATGGGCAATTGGTTCGCGCACACGCGGCCGACGACGTGCAACAGGAACTGATCGCCCAAGCCAGCGGGGAAGCAGCACTGCGATGATCCGATACTTTGCGCAACATCCGACTGCCGCCAATCTGCTGATGCTGCTCTTCCTGGTCAGCGGGGCGCTGACGCTGCCGCAACTTCGCCGCGAGACGTTCCCGGATTTTGCCGCTACCAAGGTTGAAATCCGAGTGGTCTACGCTGGCGCGACGGCCGAGGAAATCGAAACATCCATCTGCCAGCGGCTCGAAGATGCGATCGACGGCCTGCGCTTCGCCAAAGAGGTTCGCAGCGAAGCGCGCGCCGGAATCGGTATCGTCGTGGTCGAGATGGACGACGCCGGCGAGATGATCACGTTCAAGGACGAGATCCAGACGCAGGTTGATGCGATTACGGATTGGCCGGAGGAAGCCGAAGATCCAGTCATTGAGCAGCTCAACGTCAAGGACCGGGTTCTGTCGCTGCTCGTCTCGGGTCCGATGTCAACGGCGGACCTAAAGACGTATTGCGAGCAGCTGAAGGACCGGCTGCAACAGCTGCCCGATGTTTCGCTGGTGACGGTCCAGGGGTTCGCCGACCGGCAGTTCCGCGTGTCGCTGTCGGCCAGTGCATTGCGCCGCTACGGGTTGAGCGCTGCGGATGTGGCGGCGGTGATCGAACGGCAGAATGTCGCCCTGCCGGCTGGCGTCGTGGAAGCCGGTGCGCGCGATGTCGTGGTTCACTTCGCGGGTGAACGAACCAGTGTACAGTCGCTTGGCGACCTCGTGCTGCTGGCACAGCCGGGCGGGGCCGAGGTACGGATCTCCGACGTCGGCACCGTAACCGAGCAGTTCGAGTTGCGTGAACAGAAAGTGCTGCTGAACGGACACCGGGCCGGCGTGTTGCTGATCGAGAAGACCAAGAATCAGGACACGATTCGCGTGGCCCAAGCGATCAAGCAGTTCGTCGCAGCAGAACAGGTCCGACAGCCGAACGTCGACCTGGAGATCAGCATGGATGTTTCGACGCTGGTCGAGGATCGGCTGAGCCTGCTTGTGCGTAACGGGCTGCAGGGCATGTTGCTCGTGTTCGCGACCATGTGGCTGTTCTTCAATCTGCGGCTGTCGTTCTGGGTGGTCATGAGCCTGCCGGTCGCATTCCTGGGGGCCTTTACGCTCCTCCCTCACATCGACCTCACCATCAATATGTTGACGATGGTGGGCTTACTGCTGGCGCTTGGCATCCTGATGGACGACGGAATCGTCATCGCCGAGAACATCGCGGCGCAGCGGGCTGCCGGGCGTTCGCCCCTGGATGCTGCGGTCGTGGGTACGCAGCAGGTGGCCGGGGGCGTGTTCTCCTCTTTCCTCACGACGGTTTGCGTGCTGGGGCCGCTGACGATGCTCTCGGGGGATATCGGCAAGGTGCTGCGCGTCGTGCCGATCATGCTCATCCTGGTGCTGTGTGTCAGCTTGGTCGAGGCCTTCCTGATCTTGCCGCACCACTTAGCGCACGCACTGCCGCATGCCCGCGAGCGACGCACCAACCCGCTGCGGGTGCGCCTGGATGCCGCCTTCGACTTCCTGCGTGAGCGCGTCGTGGGCCGGCTGGTGGACCGTATGATCGCGTGGCGTTACGCGTGGCTGGGCGTGGTGGCGATGGTCTTCCTGCTGACCATCAGCCTTTTGGCGGGGGGGCTGGTGAAGTTCCAGGCGTTCCCGGAACTGGACGGCGACACGGTCCAGGCCCGCATCCTGCTACCAGCCGGGACGCCGTTGGAGCGCACTGAGCAGGTCGTCCAGCAGCTTTCTTCTGCGCTACGCGAGGTCAACACCGAGTTCAAGCCGCAGCAGCCCGACGAGGCGGACCTCGTGCGACAAGTGTACGTCGAATTCAACACCAATGCGGATGCCTTTGAGACGGGGCCACACGTGGCGACGGTGGTCGCCGATCTGCTCACCGCCGATCAGCGCAACGCGCGGGTCGATGCGATTCTGCAGGCGTGGCGGGAGGCCGCAGGGCCGATCCCTGATGCGATTAGCGTGAACTTCGCCGAATCGAACATCGGCCCGGCCGGGCGGAACATCGAGGTGCAGCTGCGGGGCGCTGACCTGGCAGCACTGGAGGCGGCCGCCAATGCCATGCAGGCGTACCTGGCCAAGTTCCAGGGCGTGTACAACCTCGCGACCGACCTGCGACGCGGTATGCCCGAGGTGCGCGTACGGCTCCGCGAGGGGGCCTACGGGCTGGGTCTGGATGCAGCCAACGTGGCGCGGCAACTTCGGACGGCGTTCCAGGGTGCGACGGCCGACGAGATTCAGGTGGACGCCGAGTCGTACGAGATCGACGTGCAGTTTGCGGCGGACGATCAAGACAGCTACGCGGACTTGGCGTATTTCTATTGTGTGCTGCCAAGCGGCGAGTCGATCCCAATCGAGGCTGTGGCAGACCTCACCGAGGCCCGTGGCTGGTCACGCATTTCGAGAGTAGACGGCGTCCGCACCGTGTCATTGCGGGGCGACACGGACTCGCGCGAGACCAACACCAATCAGGTGCTCAAGCAACTTGAATCCGAGTTCGTCCCGACCATGTCGCGTGACTACCCGGACGTGCAGGTGGTTTTCGAGGGCGAGACCAAGGAAGCCGCGACGACGCAAGCCTCGATGTTGCGCGGGACGATGGTGGGGCTGATCGGTGTATTCATTCTGCTGAGCTTCCAGTTTCGCAGTTACGTCGAGCCCGTGATCGTGATGGCGGTGATTCCGCTCACGCTGATCGGCGTAGTGCTCGGGCATATGCTGCTACGGCTGGACCTGACCATGCCGAGCATGCTGGGCCTGGCATCCTTGGCCGGCATCGTGGTGAACGACTCCATCCTTCTGGTGCTGTTCTTGAAGATGCAGCGCACGGCGGGAATTCCACCACTGCAGGCGGCGGGCCAAGCGAGCCGGCAGCGCTTCCGAGCGGTTCTGATCACGTCGGCCACGACGATCGCGGGGCTGTTGCCGTTGACGCTGGAGCAAAGCCTGCAGGCGCAGATTCTGATTCCGCTGGCGGTCAGCATCGTCTTCGGCCTGCTGGCCTCGACCGTACTGGTCCTGTCCGTGATTCCCTGCGTGTAAATGGTGTTGCACGACCTCGGCCTGACAGCGCGCATCGACGAAGAGGGCGATCAGGAAGTGTAATGCTCAGCAGAATATCGGGGGGAACTCTCTCCTGTCGCGGCGCGGGTTCTGAAGCTCGCTGTCCGCACGCTTGCCGGAAGGACACGAAGCTCGGAGCCTTATCCCACTGCCACGGAGCAAACCGCTTCGGGTCACCAGCGTGTCAGACCCAGACTGCCTGAGTCCGCAAGACACTTACATTTTGACTATTGAAGGCGGGGGGAAACTGCCGCCGTTGCCTCCAATCCGATCCACGTCTTCCCAATCAGAATTGGTGATCCAGGATGCGTTTCGACCCTGTGAATTGAGTACGACTACACATAATACTACACAAAACCGAAGATCTGCGTTCGTAAGTCCTTGCAAATAAAGAACATAAATATGGAGGCGGGGGGAATCGAACCCCCGTCCCGCGACGGATCCGCTGAAGCTTCTACGTGCGTAGCCGGATCTTTTGATTTCTCGCCTCCAGCGGCGCCGATCGGCAGGCTCCGCATTTGGCCAACCCGACGAGTTTCTCACCCACACGCGGCCGGGTGGCACGTGCGGGCCAGCCCGCTCTCGTCGTCCACCACGCTAGCGGGCGTCACACAGCGGACGGGCTACCAACTCTTAGGCAGCCATGCGCAACTGAGAGTTGCCATTTAAGTTTGCGTCAGTGGTTTTACGAGGCCAACTGACAACCTCGGCACGCCACTTCACCATCAACACGCCCGGTCGAGCCCATTCGCCCCCGGATTCGTGCCCTACCAGCCCTATTTTACAACGCGGCATCGATTTGTCAGCCCGGCCGGACGGGCCGAAAGGCCGCACAAAGCGTCTTTGGGCCGGCACGGCGCTGACCAGATCGGCAGCTTCCTCAGAGCCCCCGTCCGCGATGCCGTGCCACCGCTGCCGTAGCTTTGAAGCCTCCCGTCCGCCCCAATACGACCGGCAATGATGAATCCTCCGCCGTGTGGCTCGCCTGTCCGGAGGTTCAGACCCGGCACACAGCGCGCGCTGGAGCCGACAACAAACGGCGGGGGGTCAGCTCAAAACGACAAACCGCGACAGCCTAGAATAGCGGCAGCAAAGGCGCGAACCGAACCAACAAGAATTGCTCCGCGATGGCCACCGCCGCCGGCACAAATCCCTCCACGCACCCGCCGAACTGGAGCAGTAAGGCCCCTCCGGCGACGGTCGCAATCACTCGCTGACCGGCGTATCGCCGATCCGTGCGACGGCCAAGAGTTGTGACAACAGGCATGGTCCAACTCCGTCCGGCGACCGTCCGCATGCCCCTGAGCGGACTGGCCTTCCAAACCCTAGTCAGGACGCGGGCCCGGCGTCGGCCAGATCGGACCGCCGGCGCAAGCGCCCCCGGATGCGAACGGAATCGTGCACGTCGGGTCCAGGTCCCAATCCGGCAGCGAGTCGGCAAGGAGGAGATCGAGATCCTCCTGTTCGCAAAACCCGAAAATCGTCCCGCACGGATTGAATACGGAGAGAAGCCCCGTGCAGGAATCAAGGAATCCGAGTTGAAATACGACCGCCCCGGTCAACAACGAGACGGCTGCGCGTCGCGCGCGACTCTTGTTTGAACGCTTCATGATACAAGCTCCAGGCCATCCGCTGTTCTCGGACGCGTTCGAAATTCTGTCACAAGGGCTGAGGACAATCTGCCAGCAACGTTCCCTCCGTGATGCCCTGGTCCCCGCCCAGGAAGCTCCGGAACGACACCGGCGTGCAGAAATCAATCAAGCCGCCCAGCGCTCCGTCGTTGCAGTTCAGCAGAAAGCAGAAGTTAGTCGAGCTGAATGCGTTGGTTGCACCAAAGCCGGCGCAGGACAAATCCGCACCGGCGAACAGGACGCCCCCGGCCATCAGTATCGCAAGCTTCCTGCCCATTCGACGCCATGTCGTTCGCTTCATGATTTCCAACCGCCAATCTCGCATCACTCCGGCCGGCGACCGCGCCGCCGCGCATCCACAGGGCAAGTGGCCACCATCCGCCCCGACCGGTCGGCCGCGGCCCACACGCCTCGATCGGCCAGTATAAACCCGCCCACCAGTCCGGGCAACCGGAAAAGTCGCCCCCTTCTCGGCCTCAATCAATTGAGCCTTGAAACCATTACGAGCACGGGTGGGCGGCCGACACGAATTCGCGCAGGACGCCGAGACGCCTTCGCTTCATTCCCCCTTTGTCATTTCAGAGGCTTGCTCGCCTCCAACTGTTCGGCAAGCGTTCGCCGCGGTACCCCGCGAACCGCCTGACGCCGGATGAACTTCTGCGCAAACAGGTTGTTGGGAACCGCCGTCCTGGTCCCATCCTCGGCCCGGAGAAAGGTGTAAATGAAGTTGATGTCCACAACCTGACCCTCGATCTCCTCCGGCAGCAGCACGATCCACTCCCCGACATTGAACGGTCGCCAGATCAGAATGACCAGAGTTGCTAGAACATTGCTAAGCATGCTCCAGACGGCCACGAAGCCGATCGCCACCATGGCCAGCAGAGCCGTCACAAACTGCCAGATGCTGCCGACTTCAAACCCGGCGATTGCGACGATCGCCAGCAACGCCAGCAGCAGGAGTAGACTGCGCACCCATCTGCACGAAATGTTGGCGGTGCTTTCCGGCAAACGCCCGCTTTCTTTAAGAGCGCGCAGCGCGGACGTAGCAATCCGGTCGAGAAGAACGGCCAACAGCACGACCAGCGCGCTGAGACCAATCGCGCGCCAGTTGAGCCATTCCCTGGGGATGGACACACCCCACACGCGCAACACGAGCAGGACGACGGCAACGGCGCCTGCCAACCGGGCGGCCCAGACCAGCAGAGGCGCCAGAAAACTGCGCTGTTCGTCACCGATCTGAACATCCCCATGCTCGCTATGTTCAGCGCTGCCCAGCGGGGCGGGCAAACGAGCGCGTCGGTCGATCAGGTCAACGAGGTATTCCATCGCCGTTCCGACGATGATCAGAATCCCGGCCGTCAGGAGCACGCCGCGCCCGACGAACGCGACCAGGGCGCCGAAGCCCACGACCTCGAGTGTCAAAAGCAGGACGGTTCCCATCAAGACCAGGGGATACGCGACCGACAGGAGCGCGGTTCGCCACTGAAAGGTGCCCGGACGGCCGCCAAGTACGCGCCCTTTCCTCACGAGAAACAACACCACGATCAGAAGAAACCCGGTTTTGAATAACTCGAGCAGTACCGCCTGCAGTGAAGGTGCCAACACCGCAACGTTCAAGAGCATCCCCGGCGTGAGTAACGCAAAGCACCACAAAGCCAGCAACGAGAGGAACCATCGATAGTGGCGGGCGACCACGTCATTGCAATGAACGGGCCTGTGAGCCGGGGCGTCGGCCTCGAACAGGTGGTGGACAAGCCGCAACAGGAGAATCGTTCCCGTAATGCAGCCAAGGAGCGTGATCAGCACCCATCGGACGCGCGCCTGTCCAACCAGACCAGTGGCGACCAGTCCGATTGCGCCCGCGGCGCACACCGGGATGGCCAAGTCCGCGACCATATTCCAGCCAAGCAGGTTGACCCGAGCACTGAGTCCCGCGCCCACCGGCAGGCCGCTCGGTTCGGGAAGACCGTACTGTTCGATGATCTCCCTTGCCACCCAAACGCCTCGGCGACGGGCAAGTCTGTAGACCACGTAACCAACGGCGATGAGCACGGCGATCAGCGCGCCGGCCCATGCCCACTCAAGCGCTGAAATCCCGACAAAGGCCCCCCGCGCCGCGTTGTAGAGGCTCTCCGCTCCCGCGCGCGTATCCGAACGAGCCCCGAATAATTGCTCCGCCAGCAAGGCGCTTTCCTCGGGAGCCTCACCCGGAGCAGGCACTTGCGTTTCATGAAGAAACAGCGCCTGCAAATCCCTCCACGCCGACCTGTAATCCGCTCGCAACAGGCCCGAATCCCGCGCCCCCAGACGCATCCAGCGAACACGCCGCTCTATTTCGTTCAGCCGCGCCATGTGATCGTCGAGCGCGTGAATGGTGGCGGTGAGGCGGTTTGCGACGCCGTCGATCTCGGCGATCGCTGCACGCGTCACCTCCTCGAACCTGGTGCGGATCCTGGCGGCCTCCTGGTTGGCGCGCGTGCGCTCGCTGGCGTCCAGGGCCTGGGCGGCCCTTTTGACTTCCTCGGCGTGGTCGGTCAGCCGACGGGCCGCCTGATCCCGGACGGCCTCCAACTCCTGAAGTTCGTCGAGAGTGCGGACGAGTTTGGTCTGGACTTCTGCGCGGCGTTTTCCAAAGTCCGTCAGTTCCGTGCCCACCTGCTGCTGAAGCTCGAGTGCGTCTCCGACCGCACGGGTCTCGAGCGCCGCAAGGGCGCGCTCCCAGTACGTGGCGGAGCCCTCGATACGCTCGGTGAGACGCTCGGCCCGGCGTTCCGGAAATCGCCGCTGGATCTCAGACCATCGCTGGGGCTCGCGGAAGTAGTGCAGCAGAACCCGCTCGACGAATAGCTGCAAATCAAGCAGGGCGCGCTCGACCGGGCTCGACGCCCGCTCTCGCTGGGCCGTGAGCGCGTCGATCCGGCTGCGGCTCCTCAACTCGGCAAGCTGCGACGCGCGCTTCTTGAACGCATCGAGCTTCTTACGCATTACGGCGAGCAGGGGCTCATCCTGCCGAAGCAGCAACTCCGTTTCCTGCCGTGCCAGCGGAAGCGTTTGCAGCGCCAACTCCACTGAGGCGGACTGCACGTCGAGCCGGCGACGCTTCAATTGCAGCAACTCGGGCGAGCCCGTTTCATCGGGACCAACGGCTGCCTCGTCAAGCTGCGATCGCTGCCGCTCCAATTCCTGCAACTCGGCCTCGAGCTGGGCTTTCTGCTGGGGGATGCCCTCATTAATGCGGGCGGACCGCCGGCTCTGAGTCTCGGCAAGCCCGGTGGTCTCTGCCTCAAGCGCCCGGACGGTTTCGGCAACCGACTGCACGTCCTCTTCAGTCACCCAGAGCGGAACGGGGGCATTCTTGATGGCCTGCGTCTCCTGCTCGATTCGCGCGACCTGCTGCGTAAGTGATTCCAGGTGCTCCGGGCTGCTTCGGCTGTCGATGGTCCCCTTCAGTTGCCGGGCGCGTTCCAGACCTTGAAGGTAGTTCTGCCATGCGTTGAGAAGTTCCTGGCGGGCCTGCCGAATCGCAATCGAGGCTTCGTCTTCCCCTCTTGGCACGGATTCCAGGTAATGCGTGAGTGCCTCAATACGCTCGCGACTCAGTCCAATGCGCGTCTGAAACTGTTCCGCCGACTGCGGCGGCGGGCGCAGGACTCTCTCGGCCTCCGCGGCCGACGTGGCGACCGTCGATTCTACGGCTCCCTGCTCCGACGGAGGCTCCGTCTGCAGCAGCGGCGCCCATATGAAAACTGCCAGACAACTCAGCCCTTGGAAGTACACAAACGTAATTCCTCCCTGCCACGGGGACCTTTGTTGCGAAACGCCACGCACCGTGCGCCGACGGCGTGATCGCCGACCGCCGCGACCGCTCGCACGCCAGGCTGAAAACGCGCGACCTTTCCGCGATCGAACCAAGCCGCTCCTTGCAGGGTGCCCGACCCCGCCCGATACGCCAACGTGCAGACTCCGGCAAAGTCCATCGTAACGCCCCACGACTCTTTCGTCTCGTGCGGTACCCGGCCGCGGCCGCACCTGCAAGTGGCCATGCCCCGTCGGCGAACAGGCAGTACATGGTCCCCCCCGCCTTGAATTGCCTGTGAAGCGGCCTTAAAAAAGCTGTTATGATGACGGCGCGGCGCCACGACACACCAATGACGCTCGGAAGGTCGGTGAGAAAAACCGTGACGTTCGCCTCGCTGCGTGTCGCCATGCGCCTCTCCCAGCGTTCACAAAACGGTGACGCTGTCGAAGCGATCAGGCGCGGATTGCTGGTCTTCACCCGAGCGGCGTTCCCCCTCCGTCGTCGCCTCGAGCGGAACATGAAGCTGGTCGGACTCTATCGACCCGGCTTGCTTGACGCACACTTCGAACGGGCGGTGGATCAGCTCTGCATGATCGGGCACGTGATGCGCGCAAACGTCGCGCAGAGCGGCTGCCTCCAACGGTTCAAATTCGATGATTCCTTCGGATTCATTGAACAGGTCTACGGCACCGGAAGAGGCGTCATCCACATCGCCCCGCATATCTGTGGGTATCCCCTGTACGCTGCGGTCGTATCGTCCCGCATCCCGTGCAGTGTCTACCTCCGTCGCAACACCGACCCGCGCAAGGCGCGAATCGACAAGGAGGTGGGACTCGCCGGGGAGGGTGAACTGGTTATTCCCCCCGCCCGGGCGTCCAAGGCGCAGCGGCTGCAGGTCGCGATCTCGGTGTTGCGACAGGGCAAGATGATGTTCATCACACCGGACACGCCGCGCAAGCAGAACGAGGGCGTCGCCGTCAACATCCTCGGGCGACTCACCTACTTCCCGATCGGCGTATTCGTCATGTCCGCCCGCACGGGCGCTCCGGTGGTTCCAGTCTTTTGGCATTGGAGCCGCGGCGCGTATCACGTGGAATACCTGGAACCGCTGGAGATCAGTCGAGGCGGTGCGATCCGCCGGCAAGCCGAGGCCGCAACGGTCAAGTGGGCCAAGTGCGTCGATGCATTCCTTCGTGAACATCCTGCCATCTGGTGGAACTGGCTCGACAAACGCTGGACGCAGATCATACGCGACGCGCACTCGTGACGAATCAAAACGCTTCCGGGACCGCCCGGACCGGATTGCACCACAATGCCTTGTCCTCCCCAGTGGTCTGTTCCGGCCACCATCGCTACCGCACTTGATCATCCATCGGCCAGCGCGCCGGCGAGTTGGCCGCTGAAGCGCGAAGCGGCCTCCCTCATGGCGCGTACAAGCGATTCGAAGCTCGCGTCCGCCACCGGAGCGCTGATCTCGGAACGGACCGGGCCCGCCACCAGATTGCGTTCCTTGTCGAGGATTGTGTATTGAGCGCTCAGGCGAACCGTCGCACCCGGCGCGCCGTCAAATCGGAACAGCTCGACGAGAATAACCCGGTCCGGTTCGACCGGCGCGAGCGTGGGAAGCAGCACCACGTTGTCAATCGCCCGTGCCTGCTCGAGCTCATGAGCAAGCATCCTGGGCAAACTTGAGTTCAGCGGCTCGGCCCACCGATAGTACTCCGCCACCCCCACCTCCACGTCCGACGTCCTGGTGACAATCTGCGGTCGATCCAGGTACGCCGGCAGTTCGACCGGAGCGATCCCCACCGTCAGGCCCCCGGAGGCCGCGGCGCGCGCCGATTCGAGTCCCGCGTGTCCCGCTCTCGGCTCGAGAACGAAAAACCGTGCCTGTTTGGATCTGCCGCATCCTGGCAAAACCGCGGCCGCGGCGATCGTCAGTATCGCGATGTGACAACCGAGCTTGAATTGAGGCATCTTGATGGCTCCGGCTCAGGGCTTTCCTTTAATGAACGATTCCGGCTGCCGCTCCAGCAGATCGGCCAATTCCCGGATCGAGCGTGCCGCCCGCCCGATCTCATCGACCGTGTTCGTCACGCGATAGTACATCGGCGAATCCTCGGATACGACCCGTTGAACGGCGGTCAGTGTGACGCGGGCCTCGGACAGCGAATCTCGCGCCTCTTTGAGCACGTCCTTTGCGTTTTGGCTGAGCGGCCTGACTTCGGCATCGACATCCTTGACAAGAACCCGCACCTCTTCCAGGGTCGTGTTCAGAGAGTCCTCCGCCGACGCGATGCTGCGCTCGGCCTGGCCAAGTGCCTTGCGGATTTCCTGCATGGTATCCTTGAAATCCGCGACGATCGGCTCGACCTGCGCATCCACGTTCTGAGCGAGTTTATTCAAAGTCTTCAGCATCTCGTTGGTGTCGCGAATGACGGCTTCCAGTTCCGGGGAGCGGACGAGCTCGCGGATCCCGTCCATGGTATCCTCAACGTTGGTCAGGAACAACTCGAAGTCGAACTCCTGCAATGAGCGCGTCACCGTTTCAATCATCGATGGGATCGTCGGCAACTCGGTGACCGTCGGATCAGCACGCTCGTAGTTGATGGGTGTATCCGGGAAGTAGTCCAGCTCAATGACCTGCTTGCCCGTTACAAAACTCGGCGTCGCAAGCTGTGCCCGCAGCCCACGCTCCTCAATGAGGTAATCGAGGGCTTCATCCGGATCGTTCCTCCGCGGACCGACGTATTCGAGGCGATCGGGTTCAATCTCAATGTACACGGGGATTCGGATCGACAGAACGCTCGGGGCGACGCGGATAACGACCTTTGACACCGATCCGACCCGAACGCCCTGGAAATTCACCGGTGCACCGACGTCGAGCCCGTGCAGCGAGGAGCCTTCGAAAAAAAGAACGAACCTCAACTTCTCGGCGAACATGGCGCCGCTGCCGAGAGCCAGTGTCCCGATCACCACCAAAGCCACTGCCCCGACGACGAACGCCCCGATGATCGTTGGATTCGCTTGCTTGGCCATGAAAACTGACCTCTCCCGTTAGATCCGCTCTACGGCCCGGTCAGGCTGCCGTGGAGCCCTCGCCGCGTGTGAGAAAACGCCGCACTTTCGGATCGTCCGACCCCTGCAACAACACCTTCGGGGCTCCGTGAGCAATCATCGTCTTACTCTCCACATCCAGGAAGACCGAGTTCGTCCCCACGGCGAAAATGCTCGCCAGCTCGTGCGTGACGATGACCACGGTAGACCCCAGGCTGTTGCGAAGCTCGACAATCAAGTCGTCCAGCAGCCTGGAGCTGATGGGGTCCAGGCCGGCGGACGGCTCGTCAAAAAACAGGATTTCCGGATCCAGCGCCATGGCCCGCGCGAGACCGGCGCGCTTGCACATGCCGCCGCTGATCTCCGAAGGGTAGAAATCCTCGAACCCCGCAAGACCCACGAGCGACAGCTTGAGCGAGACGATTTCGCGAATCTCACGGCGGCTTAGCCTGGTGTACGTCTCGAGCGGCAGCGCGATATTCTCGGCCAGCGTCATCGAACTCCATAACGCCCCGCTCTGATAGAGCACTCCGAACATCCGCATCATGGCACTCCGCTCATGCGGTTCGGCGGCCCAGAAATCCGTATCGCCGTAGAGCACCTGCCCCTTCGCCGGGCTCTTCAAACCGATCAGATGCCGCATCAGCGTGCTCTTGCCGCAGCCGCTGCCGCCCATGACGATGAATATGTCTCCTCGCCCGATCTCGAAGTTCAGATCATGCTGGATGACGAAATCCCCATACGCCATGGTGAGATCCTTCACCCTGATGCACGCCTCGCCTTGAATCGTCGTTTCCTTCTTCATAGCCATGCCTGTCCCGATCACAAGAACGTACGAACTCTGGAACGGACGAGCAGTGGACCGCAGGCACGCCGAACACTCAATCGTTTCCGTTTTCCCACCTGTTCACCTGCTCGCCTGCTCTAAGCCGGGTGCAATTCTCCAATGCACGCGGCTCAGATGCCCAGCACGTTAGTGACGACCGCGAAAACAGCGTCCGTCACGATGATCAGTACGATCGCCGTCACCACCGCCGACGTCGTGGCGGCCCCGACGGCCGAGGCACTGCGCCCGCATTGCATTCCGCGCATGCAGCCGGAAATCGCCACCAGAATGCCGAACACGAATCCCTTGAAGATGCCCAGAAAGAAGTTGTTCAGCCCGATCGCGTTCTGCGTCTGAAGAACGTACTGCGTCAACGTGATGTCCAACATCCCCACGCCGACGATCAGCCCGCCGACGATGCCCAGAAGGTCTGCATAAAGGCACAACAGCGGCATCATGATCGCCAACGCCAGGATGCGCGGCAGCACCAGGAAATCGATCGGTGAGATCGCCATGGTCTGGAGCGCGTCCACCTCTTCGTTAACCGTCATCGCGCCCAGCCGGGCGGCGAAAGAAGCCCCTGTCCGCCCGGCCATGATGATCCCCGTCATGATTGCCGCCATCTCGCGGGTCATCGCGATCCCGACGAGATCGGCCACGAAGATCTGAGCGCCAAACTGCATGAGCTGAACGGCGCCGACGAACGCCAGAATAAGCCCGACCAGAATGTTGATCAGAGAGACGATCGGCAGGGCATCGACCCCGCATTCCTGAAGCGTCGCGATCATGTCCACGCGCCGGTAGCGAGCCCTCCCTGTGACAAACCGTCCAAGGGATAACGCGCATTCCCCGGTAAACCTCAGGAAGTCGACCCCGGATCGATATACGAGGACTGTGCCTTCGCCGACTCGGGTCAGCAACGATCTCCGCCCATCCCCCCGGTGCATCTGCTTCTCGGGCACGGCGTAAGCCAGCTCGAGCAGCCGCCGTACTCCTTCGGGCAAACCGCTGCGATCGACGTCGATCTCACGCTCCCGGCACGCGTCGATCACCTTGATCAGAAAAGTGAGCACGCCGCTGTCCCAGCTCTCGAGGCGCTCCGAATTGAAAAAAATGCGCGGCACCGCTGACGACGATTCAATCCGGCCGAGCACCCCCGAGGCATCCGGCAGGTCGAGCGTCTTGCGCCAATGCCCGGCCAGCTCGACCAACAGCGAGCCGTCCTCCGAACGATTGACATCCAGGTTTGCGGAGTTCTCCGACACGCGCTCGTTCCGTCGCCCGTGGCGGGTAGTGTATCAGCGAAACGCGCATGCTCAAGGTGGTCCGTGTCAACCCTCGATCGAAGAACCGCGAAGCCGACTGTTCACGGCGTCGCCAATCACGCCACCCTGGACGCCGGACTTGCCCTTGGCATGTGCAGGCCGGCTCAGCCGCCATACTCGGCCGAACGAAGCAGACGTGGCGTCGGGGGCGAGAACCTGCAGACGAGTAAAACTCACAGAATGAGACTACCGAACAAACGACTACACATGGCCGGCCTGAGACTGTTAAGCGGAACTCAACCATCTGTGGTTTGCTCGACCTGCGGACGATTGTCACAGCCGGCGTCGCCGACACGGTCTCGCGGGGTCAACCGCCGGCCAATTCTCGCATGACCCCTGGCATTTCAAGGGCCGCGCGCTATAGTGTCCACTTGAACCGTGTTACTGTTCAGACGGAGGGTTCGATATGTCACGGAGGACAAGACGGCGTTCATCCAGGTGTGCTTCTTCTGTGCCATCGGAGATCACACGCGACATCACAAATCTGTCTCGCATGGTCGAGTCTCTGCCGCTGGTCTGCGGTGAGTGCGGCGCCAAGGGCCGATACAACGTCGGATCCATTGTCCTGGATACGACGGTGGCCACCCCGGCTGACCCTGAGGGCATCGAAGAAGCGGTGGGATTCACCGCCTATTTCCGTTGCCGGAAATGCGATGCAGGGGGGCCGTGGAAGCTTCCGGACGACACCGAGATGTTCATCAAGGTAATGGCGTTGGGCCTTGTCAGCGGCGTCGAGGACGTGCCGCTCGTGCTTGGACGAAATCAGACCTTCGACAAGAAGCCCGTCAGGTATGCAACTGAAGCGGAGGACCATCTTCAAAAGCTGATTGACCGCGAGCCCGATCGCGCCTTCCTTTGGGTCCGGCTGGGCAATGTCTACAAGCATGGCGGGCAACCCGGACGTGCAAGAGAGGCCTATCAGCGCGCACTCGAACTCGACGGCAAAGACATCGAAGCACACGCCATGATGGGGGATATGCTTGCCGTGACCGGCCGGAACATGGAGGCGGTGCCGCACTGGCACGCGGTGCTCGAGCACGCCCGTGAGAGCCGCCACATCGATGAGGAATTCCGGCGCACGCTCGTACGCGGGGCGATCGAGTGCTTACTGAACGCGTATGTCGAGTCGAACGGAAAGATCGACCTTCTTCCCACGGTGAATCCGGAGGAACTTCCGAAACGAAGTCCACATGGGGACGGCGTGCTCGAACTGTGTGAGTTCGACCTGAGTAGTGAAGAGGACGTAGAGGAACTCTGCGACATCTACCTGGGGCGGCCCCGCCGACGTGGTCTAGGACTGTTCGGGCGTAAGAAGAAGCAGTCGCGTCGTGGGTCCGCCGATTGGCCTGCGCCGCCGATGCCTCATCGGCGTGAAACCGTCAGCGTCGGCCGCAACCACCCATGCCCGTGCGGGAGCGGCCGGAAGTACAAGAAGTGCTGCGGCCGATGAGCGATCGAGCGCATCAGCGACGTGTGTGTGCCAACCGCACTCAATGACGAGTCGGCATGCTTTCAGGAGTTGAATCCATGATTCAGAATCGACGGCACGTAGGCCCCCTGCCGGCCCACTTGACCCTACGGACGACCGGCGAGCCGCCCCGTTCTCCGGTCGGCGTTTTATTCATGATTACGGCAATCCCGCTGCTCGCGTGCGGATGCACGTTCTCCCGCCAACACATCAATACCGTCGACTTCCATGAGCGAATCGTAGGCATCGAACCCGGCAAGACAACGACGGACGACCTGAAGCAGATGATCGGCAGCCCTCCGCAGTCCATTCTCTACGTCGAGGGAGGCGAACGCATCTGGGTCTACAGCTTCGGCCAGGCCAAAACCGCCGGGCTCACGCTGATCGTCTTCAACACACTCAAGTCGAACATCGGGCTCGACAGCGCACTCTTCCTGATCGACGAAAACGACGTGGTAAAAGAATACAACGTCAGCAACAACTCACAGGATCTTCCGTGGGAGTGGTGGCCCTTCGATGAAGAAAACTCTTGAGAACATGGAGACCTGTTCGCTGCCCTGTCTCATGCTCACTCTGATGTGGCTGCCGACCGCAGGCTGCACGTTCCACCGCACCGTGGTGAACGAGCACGTGCGAACGCTGGACCCGTCCGCGTTGGAGATCGGCGAAACGACGTGGCACGAGGCAATGCGCGAACTGGGACCCCCCGTGAGCGCGAACACCCCGCAGAAGTTGCTCCGGGCCGAGCTGAATCAGCGAAGTCTTAGATATCTCGCGGCCGAATCAAGGGCCGTAAGGCTCGGGCTGCCCCTCATCTACCTCAGACTCCCCTTTCGATGGTCCGACTCGCAGAACACCTACGAGCTCCTGCTCGAATTCGACGAGGACCGGCGCCTGACCGGCGTCTACGAAACCGAACGTGAAACGATCTGGCCGCCCTTTGCAAGCGAGCCGCAACGCAAGCCTCCCGTGACGCGGGCGATCCTGGGAGGCGGCCCGTCATGAGCGTACGGCGATTCGACACCCTTGCTGTCACCCTGATGACCATCATGGCGTACGGCTGCAACACCGCTCGCGAAGGCTACCCGCTTGGTCCGGTCCAACAGGCTGAACGGATCGAGACGAAAGAGCAGATGCTCGAGCGCTACGGCGTGCCGACCCTGGCGCAGCGGGAGCAGGATCACTGGCTCTACGCCTATCGAACCAGCGTGACGCGCGGACTCGGCCTCGAACTGGGTGCGGTCGGTTTGACGTTAGGCGTCGCCTACGACCACTCGACATCGGATGTGCTGCAGTTTCGCGTCGACGATCAAGGACGCGTCTTTTCCGTGACGCCGCTCTTCGCCAAGCCCGAGGCCGAGTACCGTCTTTGGCCCGCGAGCCGCTAGCCTACGTCCGACCGCGGTGCCCGGACGATCTCGTGCTTGTACTTGCCCCGCAATCACGTGCGAGCCAAAATACGCCTGAGCTCGCGCTGCAACCGGTGTTGCGTGCCACTGGCGGCTTGTCCGCGAACGTTCTTGGCGACGGTGCCGCCGCTTAAGGTCCGAACGGAAGGGTGACCCAGGAGGGCGGCGACCCTGATGAAACACCGAACACCTGCGTCACGCCGCATGACACGGCCGCATCTCGCCATCCCATCACACCTCGTCCTCGCCTTGTCACTCCTGACTACAACGACGTCTCGAGCCCAGCCGATCCAATCACCTCCGCCGGCGCAGACCCCACCCGAGGACCAAACCTCAACCGCCCCCGAGCAAGAAATCGACCCGCAAGCCGCCATCCTGGCCGACTTGCAAGCCCGCATCGAGTCGGGCGACCCGCTCAACGTTGCCGACGACCAGGGATACACGCTGCTCCACGACGCCGTGCTGCATGGCCACGAACGGGTCGTGAGGTTCCTGCTCGCCGCCGGCGCCGATGTCAACGCGGCCGGCCCACAGGGCTGGACTCCGCTCCATCTGGCCGCATCGCAGGAGCGCGAAGCGATCGCCGCGCTTCTCATCGCGAATCATGCTGACGTCAACGCGCGGAGCCAGGATGGCTGGACACCGCTGCACGTCGTAACCGCAAACGGCAACCGCGAACTCGCGTTCCTGCTCACTGCGCGCGGCGCGAACGCAAATGCCAGGGACGACGACGGCTGGACGCCGCTGCACGTCGCGGCACTGCGTGGACAGTATGACGTAGCCGAATTGCTCGTCGCCAAGGGAGCGGATGTGAACGCACCTGACGACCGCTTGCAGACGCCGCTTCACCGCGCAGCCATGGCGGGCCACATCACCGTCGCCGCGCTGCTGGTCGCCAAGGACGCCGATGTCAACGCAACCCGCGCGGACGGCCGGACCCCCCTCCATCTCGCCGCGGAGTCGGGCCATCCACTCTTGGTGCGGGGACTCATCAGCAAAGGCGCCGACATCAACGCCAAAGATGCCAACGGCCGAACGCCGATACGCCTGGCCGCAGACGAAGGCCATCAGGAAATCGTGGAACGTCTGCTGGCCCGGGGCGCGGTGCTGACCGAAAACGACCAGGAACTCTGGCTCGCGCTCCAACGGCTGACACCGCCCGATGATGAAACCGAGATCGTGTTGCTCCCACCCGACGACACGGTCGAGCCATATCACTACCGTCGCGACTGGACGCCGTTGCATTGGGCGGCCCTCAGAGGTCACGATCAGATCGCCGCCGCGCTTATTGCCAATCAGCAAAAGCCGGATGCGCGCGACCTCAAAGGACAGACCCCGTTACACCTTGCCGCACTAGGCGGCCAAGTGGCTTTGATCGACAAACTCGTTGCGCAACAAGCTGACGTCAACGCAGCACGGCAGGATGGCCGGACTCCCCTCCACCTCGCCGCTCAGGGCGGCCACGAACAGTCCCTGCGCCGCCTTATCGAAGCCCGTGCCGATGCAACCGCGGCCGACCAACAAGGCCGAACGCCCCTGCATCTTGCCGCAGCCGTGGGCTATGAGAATGTCGTTGATCTGCTGATCGCTGCCGGCGCCGATGTGAATGTCCGGAGTTACGACGGCCACACGCCGCTCCACCGGGCAGCGGTCGGGGACCATACCCATATCGTCACGGCACTTGTAGGAAAAGGTGCCGACCTGCATGCCGCGGCGCACGACGGACAAAGCCCGCTGCACATCGCCGCCCAAGCCGGCCACGTCCCCGTCGCCAAAGTGCTGATCGATCGAGGCGCCGACGTCAACGCGATCAACCAAAAAAGTTGGACGCCGCTGCACGTCGCCGCAAGTGCCGGCCGGGCCGAAATGGTCGATTTCCTGATCGCCAATAATGCATCACAGGAGGCGCGGGACCTGCAAGGATGGACACCCCTCCACGTCGCAGCCTTCGAAGGCCACGAGAACGTAGTGAGGATTCTCGTATCGAGGGGCGCTGACGTCAGCGCCCGCGACGGAACCGCCCAAACGCCCCTGCACCAGGCCGTCGTCGCCGGTCATCGCGACGTCGCCGCCTTCCTCATCGAAACCGGTGCAGAAGTCGATGCTCCGCGACACGACGGGCGCACTGCGCTTCACGCCGCAGCCGAGTTCGGTCAGGTTGAGATTGCAAAGCTTCTCCTCGCCGGAAGTGCCGACGTCAACGCGAAGGATCGAAACACCTGGACGCCCCTGCACGTCGCCGCCGTGACTGGAGACGCCGACGGCGCCGCACTACTCTTGACAAACGGAGCAACAGTCGATGCAAAGGGCCCGCGAGGCTGGTCCGCCCTGCACTGGGCGGCCTTTCGAAGGTACGAACGCGTCGCCGAGTTACTGATCGCGAACCAGGCCGACGTCAATGCGACAGGCGACGATGGCTGGACCCCACTGCATCTGGCCGCACTCGGACGGGATCTCGGGCTCGCCGAACTGCTCGTCGCCAAAGAAGCCGACATCAACAAGAAGAACGACAAAGGATGGACCTGCCTGCACGTGGCCGCACTCGCCGGCCACACAGGAATCGTCGACTTGTTCCTGGCCATCGGGGCGGAAGACAATGCTGCTGCGTCAGACGGCCGCACAGCTCTGCACCTCGCGACCGAGGCTAATCATGCGGAAGCGGCCGGTCGTCTCATCAACGCCGGTGCGGACGTCAACATCGCAGATCACGATGCCCGGACGCCGTTGCACATGGCCGCCGCGCTCGGACATGTCGAAATCGCCAAGCTCCTTCTCGCCGCCGGAGCCAACGCCATCGCCACCAATAACGAAGGCCGAACCCCCCTGGAAACCGCCGAGCGGGCCAAGCAGTCAACAGTCGCGGAATTGCTCAAACAGCACGCCGAGTCGGGCCCCTCCCATACCGACCGGTAAACCGTTCGGCTGCATTCGAGAGGCTCCCCGGCCCGCCGCCTTCCATCACACCCACGCTCATCGGCCAGTGAGGTCCGCAGGGATGCAGGGCACCGACTCCCAACGATTGCGTTACCTTCGCCTGATCTCGCGACTGGACCCGACATCGTACGGCGCAACTCGGGCCTTGACGGCGCCAAAACTCACCATTGAAGCGTCGACGTTGACACTGCTGCCCACGACCGAGATACCTGCAAAGGGACTGCTGGGCGTCGCCGCCCGGAACACGAACGCGCCGGAACGCACCTGAGAACTCACCTCCGCGCTGGCGATTCGCGCCCACTGATAACCCACCAGCGTATCCAATCGCTCCACTCCAATGCACCCGCCGACATTCCGCACAGCTCCGCCCCGTTGCGATACCATTGCAAGTGGGAACATCGAGTAGTCGGTGGCCGCCTCTGCTCCGGTAACCGTGACGGCGCGCGGATCAAAGTGCAGATCGACGTACGCACACGCCAGACCGTCAGCTCCACTATGACTCCGTGACGCATAGACGTGGACGTATGCAAGCTCATCAGACCCGATCCACTCTTCAGAGGCCGGAAGCACGTCCGTGTAGTCGGGCTCGACCGGACTATGCGAGACGACCAGCCGAATGTCGACCGTCTCGACACGGCTCGGTGCCGGTCCACCAAAGGAACAGGGACAGTATTCGCCAAAGCACCCCAAAAAGCCCCCGTAGTCACCGGTGTCGCCCGCACCGTTCCCGTTGTAGTCGGCGCACTCGCAGGTATCGCCGGGGTTGATGTACTCGCCAAAACACGAGAGAAAGTACGAGTAGTCGCCGGTGTCCACCGCCACGTTGAAGTTGCAGTCAAACGTGCAAGTGTCCACGCACGCATCCAGAGACTCGTCGCAGATGATGTTCGGGTTGGAGCTGGCACATGGATCGGCGCCGGCCTGGCAGTCCAGCGCTGCGTCACAGGTTTCGGTGCCGTTGCAGTAGAGGCCGTCGTCGCAGTTGGCGTCGTTAGCCAGATTGTCGCACGAATCGGTGGTTTCGTTGCAGGAGTCGTCGGTGCACGTTACCCCGTCGTCGCAATTCGGAGCCGTCCCCGCCTGACAGCCCAACGCCGCATCGCAGATCTCGGCGCCATCGCAGTACAAACCGTTGTCGCAATTCGCGTCGTTGGTAAGGTTGTCGCACGAATCCGTGGTTTCGTTGCACGAATCGTCCGTGCACGCGACCCCATCGTCGCAATTCGGCGCCGTACCCGTCTGACAGCCCAGCACCGCATCGCAGATCTCGGCGCCATCGCAGTACAGACCGTTGTCGCAATTCGCGTCGTTGGCCAAATTGTCGCACGAATCCGTGGTTTCATTGCACGAATCGTCGGTGCACACGACCCCGTCGTCGCAGTTCGGAGCCGTCCCCGCTTGGCAACCCAGCACCGCGTCACAGGTCTCCGCACCATTGCAGAACGCCCCGTCGTCGCAGTTCGCGTCGTTGACGATGTTGTCGCACGAATCCGTGGTCTCGTTGCACGAGTCATCGGTGCACGTTACCCCGTCGTCGCAGTTCGGAGCCGTACCCGCCTGGCAGCCCAGCACCGCGTCGCACGTCTCGGCCCCGTTGCAATACAACCCGTCGTCACAGTTCGCGTCATTAGCCACGTTGTCGCAAGAATCCGTGCTCTCGTTGCACGAATCATCCGTGCACGGAACCCCATCGTCGCAATTCGGCGCCGTACCCGCCTGGCAGCCCAACGCAGCGTCACACGTCTCGGCGCCGTTGCAGAAGGCTCCGTCGTCGCAATTCGCGTCGTTCGCAATGTTGTCGCACGAATCCGTGGTCTCGTTGCACGAATCATCCGTGCACGGAACCCCATCGTCGCAGTTCGGAGCCGTACCTGCTTGGCAGCCCAGCACCGCATCACATGTCTCGGCGCCATTGCAGAAGGCCCCGTCGTCGCAGTTGGCGTCGTTCGCAATGTTGTCGCACGAATCCGTGGTCTCATTGCACGAATCATCCGTGCATGGAACCCCATCGTCGCAATTCGGCGCCGTACCCGCCTGGCAGCCCAACGCAGCGTCACACGTCTCGGCGCCGTTGCAGAAGGCTCCGTCGTCGCAATTCGCGTCGTTCGCAATGTTGTCGCACGAATCCGTGGTCTCGTTGCACGAATCATCCGTGCACGGAACCCCATCGTCGCAGTTCGGAGCCGTGCCCGCCTGACAGCCCAGCAACGCGTCACACGTCTCGAAGCCGTTGCAGTACAGGCCGTCATCGCAGTTCACGTCGTTGGCGATGTTGTCACACGTATCCGTCGCTTCATTGCACGAGTCGTCGGTGCACGCGACCCCATCATCGCAGTTCGGAGCCGTCCCCGCCTGGCAGTCCAGCGCAGCGTCGCAGGTCTCGGCACCGTTACAGTACAGGCCGTCGTCGCAATTGGCGTCATTAGCCACGTGGTCGCACGTGTCCGTGCTTTCATTGCATGAATCGTCGGTGCACGTGACCCCATCATCGCAGTTCGGAGCCGACCCCGCCTGACAGCCCAGCAACGCATCACACGTTTCCGCACCGTTGCAGAACTGCCCGTCGTCACAATTCGCGTCGTTCGCGATGTTGTCGCACGTGTCTGTCGTTTCGTTGCACGAGTCGTCGGTGCACGTGACCCCATCGTTACAGTCCGGCGCCGTGCCCGCCTGGCAGTCCAGCACCGCATCGCAGGTCTCCACGCCATTGCAGTACAAGCCGTCGTCGCAGTTCGCGTCGTTCGCGATATTGTCGCACGCGTCGGTCGTTTCGTTGCACGAGTCCTCGGTGCACGTGACCCCGTCGTCGCAATTCGGCGCCGTCCCCGCCTGGCAGCCCAGCAACACGTCGCACGTCTCCGCCCCGTTGCAATGAAGACCGTCGTCGCAGATGGCGTCATTGGGGATGTTGTTACAGATGCCAGTGCCCTGGTCGCAGGAATCGTCCGTGCAGTTGATCCCGTCGTCGCAGTCAGCGTCGACCAAACATGCAACGCAGATGTCGTTGGTTTCATCGCACTCAGGCGCGCCCGGATCGGTACATGGGTTCGTGCCGGCCTGACAGTCCAGAAGTACATCGCACGTTTCGGCGCCGTTGCAATACTGTCCGTCGTCGCACGCCGCGTCATCTGGCGTATTCGTACAGGTGTCGGTCACGTCGTCGCAGGTGTCGATCGTGCATCCAACGCCGTCATCGCAAGGGTCGGCGCTCGCCGGCTGGCAACCCAACAGAACGTCACACGTCTCCACTCCATTGCAGAACACGGCGTCATCGCACGCCTCGTCGACGGGGATATGTCGGCAAGCATCGGTAACCGAATAGCAATCGTCCAAAGTGCATGCGACGCCGTCGTTGCAATCAGGCGCAGTTCCGGCCTGGCAACCCAACACGGCGTCACAGGTCTCTGCGCCGTTGCAGAACACTCCGTCGTCACAGTTTGCATCGTTGGTCAGGTTGTCGCACGTATCAGTCGTTTCATTGCACGAGTCATCGGTGCATGCGACCCCGTCGTCGCAATCAGGCGCCGTCCCCGCCTGGCAGCCCAGCAGCGCATCGCAAGTCTCCGCGCCGTTGCAGTACAACCCGTCATCACAGTTCACGTCGTTGGCCAGGTTGTCGCACGTGTCGGTCGTTTCATTGCACGAGTCGTCGGTGCACGCGACGCCGTCGTCGCAGTTCGGCGCCGTACCCGCCTGGCAATCCAGCGCCGCGTCACACGTCTCGACACCGTTGCAGTACAGGCCGTCGTCACAATTGGCATCATTGACAATGTTGTCGCACGAATCCGTGACTTCATTGCATGAGTCATCGGTGCACGAGACTCCGTCGTCGCAGTTCGGCGCCGTCCCCGCCTGACAGTCCAGCAGTGCGTCACACGTCTCGGCACCGTTGCAGTACAGCCCGTCATCGCAGTTGCCGTCATTGGCAACGTTGTCGCATGTGTCAGTGGTCTCATTGCACGAGTCATCGGTGCACGCAACTCCGTCATCGCAGTTCGGCGCCGTACCCGCCTGGCAATCCAGCAACGCGTCGCACGTCTCCGCGCCGTTGCAAAACAGTCCATCGTCGCAGTTGGCGTCGTTGGCCAAATTGGCGCACGTGTCCGTGGTCTCGTTGCACGAGTCATCGGTGCATGGCACGCCGTCGTCGCAGTCCGGTGCCGTACCGGCCTGGCAATCCAGCAGTACGTCACAAGTCTCCGCCCCATTACAATAGAGCCCATCGTCGCAGTTGGCGTCGTTGGCGATGTTGTCGCACGAATCCGTGCTCTCGTTGCACGAGTCGTCGGTGCATGGCACGCCGTCGTCGCAGTCCGGTGCCGTGCCAGCCTGGCAGTCCAGCAGTACGTCACAAGTCTCCGCTCCGTTGCAATAAAGTCCGTCGTCGCAATTCGCATTGTTGGCGATGTTGTCGCACGAATCCGTGGTCTCGTTGCACGAGTCGTCGGTACAGGTTACTCCGTCGTCGCAGTTCGGGGCCGTGCCCGCCTGGCAGTTCAGCACTGCATCGCACGTCTCGGTGCCGTTGCAATACAAACCATCGTCGCAGTTCGCGTCGTTGGCGATGTTGTCGCACGTATCCGTCGTTTCATTGCATGAGTCATCCGTGCACGGCACCCCGTCGTCGCAGTTCGGTGCCGTACCCGACTGGCAGCCCGACAACGCATCGCACGTCTCCGCACCATTGCAGTACAGCCCGTCATCGCAGTTCGCGTCGTTGGCCAGATTGTCGCACGTATCCGTCGATTCGTTGCACGCGTCATCGGTGCACGGTATCCCGTCGTCACAGTTCGGCGCCGTGCCCGCCTGGCAGCCCGACAACGCATCACACGTCTCTGCCCCGTTGCAGAACAGACCGTCATCGCAATTCGCATCGTTGGCCAGGTTATCGCACGAATCCGTGGTCTCGTTGCACGAGTCGTCCGTGCACGGGACCCCGTCATCACAGTTCGGTGCCGTCCCCGCCTGGCAGCCCAGCACCGCATCACATGTCTCGGCGCCGTTGCAATACAGCCCATCGTCGCAGTTCGCGTCGTTCGCCACGTTCTCGCACGCGTCGGTCGTTTCATTGCACGAGTCATCGGTGCATGGCACACCGTCGTCGCAGTTCGGCGCCGTACCCGCCTGGCAGCCCAGCAACGCGTCGCACGTCTCCGCACCGTTGCAGTACAGCCCGTCATCGCAGTTGGCGTCATTGGCAACGTTGTCGCACGTGTCCGTGGTCTCATTGCACGAGTCATCGGTGCACGGTATCCCGTCGTCGCAGTTCGGCGCCGTTCCCGCCTGACAGCCCAGCAGCGCATCACACGTCTCCGCGCCGTTGCAGAACGCACCGTCGTCGCAGTTCGCGTCGTTCGCCAGGTTGTCGCACGTATCCGTCGTTTCGTTGCACGAGTCATCCGTGCACGGCACCCCGTCGTCGCAGTTCGGCGCCGTTCCCGCCTGGCAGCCCAGCAGCGCATCACATGTCTCGGCACCGTTGCAGAACGCACCGTCGTCACAGTTCGCGTCGTTCGCAATGTTATCGCACGAATCCGTGGTTTCGTTGCACGAGTCGTCGGTGCACGCGACCCCGTCGTCGCAGTCTGGCGCCGTTCCCGCCTGACAGCCCAGCAGCGCATCACACGTCTCGGCCCCGTTACAATACAGCCCGTCGTCGCAGTTCGCGTCGTTGGCCACGTGGTCGCACGAATCCGTGGTTTCGTTGCACGCGTCGTCGGTACAGGCGACCCCGTCGTCACAATCCGGTGCCGTTCCCGCCTGACAGCCCAGCAGCGCATCACACGTCTCGGCCCCGTTGCAGAACAGCCCATCATCGCAGTTGGCGTCGTTCGCAACGTTGTCGCACGTGTCTGTCGTCTCGTTGCACGAGTCATCCGTGCACGGCACGCCGTCGTCGCAATTCGGCGCTGTCCCCGATTGGCAAACGCTGTCGACGCACACCTCCGACCCGTTGCAATACTGGCCGTCATCGCAATCGCCGTCTCCGAGACACCCGACGCAGGCGTCATTCGTCTCGTCGCACACAGGTGAACCCGGATTGGTACATGGGTCCGTCCCCGCCTGACAGCCCAGCAATGCATCGCAAGTCTCTGCCCCGTTGCAGAACTGCCCGTCGTCGCAATTGGCGTCGTTGGGGTTGTTGACGCACGCCCCCGCCCCTGAGTTCGCGGCCGGATCGCATACGTCGTCAGTGCACGCAACACCGTCGTCGTTGAGCACCGAGCAATCCGGAGGTGTCCCGGCCTGGCAGTCCAACGCCGCGTCGCACGTCTCTGCGCCATTACAGTATTGCCCGTCGTCGCAGTTCGCATCGTTCGCCACATGGTCGCAGGAATCGGTCGTTTCGTTACACGAGTCGTCGGTGCAGCCTATCCCGTCGCTGCAGTCCGGCGCCGTCCCCGCCTGGCAGTCCAGCGCCGCGTCGCACGTCTCGGAGCCGTCACAGTACAAGCCGTTGTCGCAATTCGCGTCGTTGGCCACATTGTCGCAGGAATCAGTCGTTTCGTTACACGAATCGTCCGTGCAGACTATCCCATCGTCGCAATCCACCGCCGTGCCCGCCTGGCAGTCCAATGCCGCGTCACAGATCTCGGCGCCGTCGCAGTACAAACCATTGTCGCAATTCGCGTCGTTGGTCACGTTGTCACACGCATCCGTGCTCTCGTTGCACGAGTCGTCGGTGCAGCCTATCCCGTCGTCGCAGTCCACCGCCGTGCCCGGCTGGCAGTCCAACGCCGCGTCACAGATCTCGGCGCCGTCGCAGTACAGACCGTTGTCGCAATTCGCGTCGTTGGTCACGTTGTCGCAAGAATCCGTCGATTCGTTGCACGAGTCGTCGGTGCAGCCTATCCCATCGTCGCAGTTCACCGCCGTGCCCGGCTGGCAGTCCAACGCCGCGTCACAGATCTCGGCGCCGTCG
>CAZNPL010000002.1:0-107471 GCA_964574815.1 uncultured Phycisphaeraceae bacterium | reverse complement strand
CGTTGTCGCAAGAATCCGTCGATTCGTTGCACGAGTCGTCGGTGCAGCCTATCCCGTCGTCGCAATTCACCGCCGTCCCCGCCTGGCAATCCAACGCTGCATCGCAGGTCTCAACACCGTCGCAGTACAGACCGTTGTCGCAATTGGCATCATTCGCCGTGTTGACGCACGTGTCACCGACATCGTCGCAACTGTCGTCCGTGCAGCTCATACCATCACTGCAATCGCGCGCCGATCCCGCGGTGCACGTGCCGGCCCCGTCGCAGGTGTCGCTCACCGTGCAATAAGCGCCGTCTTCGCAGGGAGAACCCGACGCCTCGTACTGGCACGTGGCCGAACAGCAGTCGCCTCCGACAGTGTTCCCGTCATCGCACTGCTCACCAGTCTCAATGACCGAGTTCCCGCAAACGGGCGTGGTCTCCTCCAATCCCACGGAATAGAACGAGGACGGAGCGTTCTGGTTGGAATAACCCGTCGCGATCCAGTTCGCGCTGCGCACCGCCTGCGAAAGCCGAATCTCGTCCATCATGCCGTCGAAGTAATTGGTTGTGTTAAACCCTCCGATCTGAACGTCGGAGCTGCCATCAGCGGCCAGCGTTCCCGTCTGCGTTGTGCCCACCTGTGAGCCGTTGATGTAGAACTTCACCTCGCTGAAATTGTTGTCCACCGAGATCGCCACATGTTGCCAAACCGCCGCGGTCACCGGCGTGCCGGAGGTTATCGCACCGCTTGCACTGCTGTAGAAGTTGAGCTCGCCAGTAGTGGCCTCCAGGTAGAACTCGTAAGGGGACCCGGTCCCTTTGTCCAACAGGTTCCAGTACGGCGATCCCGGCAGCGTGTCCGGATAGATCCACGCCTCGAACGTGACAACGTCCGTGATCGCAAGACTCGTGCTGTGGGGTACCGTGATTTTCCCAGCCGTAAAATCAACGCCCCCATCGACCTGGGCGACGAGGCCCTGGGTCACGCCGGCGGACACCGCGCTGCTGTCGTTCGCATTCGCCGTGCTGTCCAAGTGCGTGCCGCTCGATTCCTGCAAATGATGGACCATCTTGTAGGACGTGTCCCACACGCCCGAGACGTTCTCCTGGTTGGTCGCTCCCGTGTTGCCGTAGTAAAGATACAGCACCGTGTCCGATGTGCTCGACAGCAGCGGAACCCGCACCCACGCCTGCAGATCGCCGGTGACGCCGTCCTGGAAAAAGTACTCGATCTCATGATCCAGTTTCGCACCCGAGTAGTCGGCGAACGCCAGGTCGTCACCGTCCGCCTGCGCCTGGAGAAGGTCCGCATCGTTCAGTGAGATCAACACCGGAAAGTTCGCCAGATCGCTTGCAACGCTCGACGCCGGAATTGTGATCTCCTTGCGCAGTGGCCAGGAGCTGTTCCACCACGTCCCGGATTGAGCCCGCGCCAGACCGGTCAGGGCCAAGACCAATCCCAATCCGACGACCAGGCTCCGTGACCAGCGGTCAGTCGTCGCCTCTCTCATTGTGATCCTCCTATCGAGGGGCACCCGTGGTGGTTGCCGCTCGGAGCTTCACGTTCAGATCCGCCAAGCAGAATGCCCCGTTCGCTCCTCCCTGACCGGTGTGGCAACTGACATGATGAATGCCCCGCCGCTTTCCCAGGCCACTGTTTGGTCCGGCGCCGAAGACAATTCGAGTGAGAACCTGAACAGAAGGCCATGCATCGCCCACCGGTGCCCGAAATCGCACAGCCGAGTCTCCAGCCGTGAACGGTTCATCGCTGAATTGCCTCTAGGATTCGTTGACGCCGCGGTGCCGCTTCCTCCCGCCCCCGCTTTCTCTCCCCTACGAAAGACGCCCCCGCACCCCTGCTTTGGACCCCCTCAATTTAACCGGCATAGGGCGAAGATTCAACACATACGCACGCCAGGAATGACTGCGGTACTCCGTTTCCGACCCAATGGCGTGAGATCCCGCTACGCCGCTCTCGTGGAACAGCCCTCCAAGCAAAGCCACCCCGGGAAAGCCTTGAAGACCGCTGCAATCACCTTTTTCGGGCACAGACGCCAGCCAAGCCTTTCACGAGCCTCTTTTAACGCGGCAGCGTCACTTGAAATGCGCCGCGACCTCCCACTTCAGCCTTTCTGGGACGTCGAGCTCAGTCAGCAAAAGCCCCGCATCCGCTGAGGGCGTCCCGCGCCCGTCGCGCGTTCTCAGACCTTGGCCGAAGACCATCCGAGCGCAGGTACGATAAGCCACCGGGATTCCACGTGCATCCATCCTGCCCAGGCGCATTGAGTAATTGGCCGGAATGAACACCTCGAGGCCAAAGCCGCTACACAGGAGTACGCTTGCTTATCGAACCGTTCCCCGATGGAACCGGCAACTTACTTCGATTCCATCACCACGCGAAAACCGACTGTATCGAGCTCGCTGTCCGCCGGGGCCCAAACTCGATTGCCGCAGCGACAATGCATCGGCCGGTGACGCCACGATCCGCCGCGGAGCGCATGTCTTCGGCTCGGTTCTTCCCCTGCCACGCTCACTGTGTCGATCGGCTCCCCTTTGTACACGTCCAAACACCACTCCCATACGTTCCCGTGCATGTCGTGCAGGCCCCAAGGGTTCGGCGGGAAGCTTTCCACGGCCACCGTCTGGCCACGGAACTCACCCTTGGGCCCGTTGGCGTAGCCGTACCGCCCGTCATAGTTCGCCTGATCCGGTGAGATAAAACGCCCGAACGAAAACGGCGTCGTCGTACCCGCCCGGCAGGCGTACTCCCACTCCGCCTCCGTCGGCAGACGATAAGAACGACCGTCAACGCGACTCAATTCTTCGCAGAACGCCACCGCGTCCGCCCACGAAACCCCTTCAACGGGCAAAGCGTCGCCTTCCCATCTGCTCGGGTTCTCGCCCATCACGGCCAGCCACTGCGCCTGGGTAACCTCGGTCGAACTCATGTAGAAACCGGGCGCGATGTCGACGTCACGCATTCTCTCATCGTCGTCACGCCCCGGCTCGCTCGCCGGACTCCCCATCCGAAAACTACCCGGCGGAATAAAGACCAGTTCCATCCCGACCGCATTGGTCAGTCGCCGCGACACGATCCGCTCCCGCAAAGCCTCTCCCTCGGCGTGCCCCGGGTTGAACGCCAGAAGCTCGTCAACCGCCGACACGGCCGCCGACGGGCGGCCCCCGGTTTCGTGATCTCGCGCCTGCTGCAATAAGCGCTCCGCCGTCGCCGCCCTCAAATCAGCCACCGCGAGCCGTACCGTTTCGAACAAGGCCATCGCCTCTTCGACTTCCCCACCGGCCAGGACGTCCCGCGCACGATCCATCTGGACGACAAGATCGTCGAGCTCCGCCTGCACCTCGGATTCATCACGGCCGGCCGCGGCGAGCGCCGACCGAAACCGCTCAATTTCCTGAGATACAGCATGCTCCCTCCTTAGAGCCTCTTCGGCCCGCTCGGGCCACGCCAGCAGCTCCGCAAGCCCGGCCTTCACGTCCGCATAAGCCGTCAGCGCTGCACGGTAACGCCCCTCATTGAGCAGCGAATCCGCCCGGCCCAGCCCGTCTGCGATCGCCTGACGCGGCGGGCCGGAAAGCACGTTGTCCCGGGTCAGTTCGATCAGCCGCTCCATAAGTTGAACCTCGTTCTGAGCATTCCGCCGGCAATCCGCGATCGCCTCGCGCTCCTCCTCGGTTTGGATGCCGCCGGCGCCCGCCTCGCAGCTCTCCAGCCGGGCAGTCGCCACCGCCAATCGGTCGTAAAGCTCCTGCTCGAGCGCGTCGATCCCTTCGCGCATCCCCCTTACGGTCGCCGCGACACGCAACGGTTCATCGCGGAAAAACCGGGTCGCCCCGGCAACCTGCGATTCATACAACTCCACCGCTTCCGCAAACAGGTCTGCCGCCGCTCCATAGTCGGATGCTGCCAACCGTTCGTCCCCCTCCTCGAAAGCAGCCTGCGCCTTGGCAATCTCTGCGTTCGCCCCTTCCTCGCCCAAAAGCCCCGCCACACGCCGCCAGCTTGCCGAAGCCGCAAGAGCATCGAGTCGGGCCGCATTGGCCGCCGACTCCGCCTCCGGGTCATACAGAATTCCCTCGACGGTGGTTTCGACGCGATCACGCCAGTGCGGGTATGTCACCCCAACCACCGCAAGCGCGAGAACCAAAGCGGCAATCAACCACACGCCGCGACGCCGCACCCCATGCGAACGAGATCCGGCCAACGCGGCACCAAACACACTCATGTCCGGGAATCGGTCGGCTGGGTTCGGCTCCAGGGCACGGCTTAACGCACGAGAAAGCTGCCGCGGCGCGTCCTTGCGCCGCTCCTTGATAGTCCTCACCTGTCCGACCGGCGGTTCACCCGTGAGCATCTCGTACAGCACCACCGCCGTCGCATACTGATCCGCCCGATGATCAAAGGCACCCTCGCCCCTCACCTGCTCAGGAGCCGCGTAGAACACCGCCCGCACCGGAATCATACCCGTCCCACCGGCGCTCGCTCGCAAAGCGCGACTCGTCCCGAAGTCCGTCAGCTTTGCCGAACCGTCTTCGTACAGAAAAACGTTCTCCGGCTTGATGCCGCCATGAACCGTATCTTGATGCGCATGCACCTGCGCCTCGCACAGACACACACCGAGATGAACCGCTTCGTCGACGGAAAAAGTCCGCCCCGCGGCCTGCATGCCATCCATCTTCCGCCGAAGGGACAGACCCCGCGCCAGGGCCATGACAACAAAGGAAAGGGACCCGTCCTGATGGAAGCCGAATGTCTTCAAAATGCCGGGATGCGAAAGTCGAGAGGCGCGCTCCACCTCCTCAGCCAGCCGCTGCCGCACGCCCTCGTTGCGCACGACCTCCGGCCGCAACACTTTCACCGCGACCTCCTCCCCGGATTCGCGGTCAACGGCGGCAAACACCGCGCCCGACGGCCCCGTCCCGACGCGCCTGCGCAGCTCAAAACGTCCGGCCAGTTGCCGGCCCACCGCCAGATGCAGCGCCTGGTTACCGCCCCCTTCTTCATGCCCCTCGACCGTCGGCCGAAGCACCTCGCCGCACCGCTCGATTCTCTCCCTGTCGGCGCGGTACTTGGCCTTCAGCTCACCGGCCTCGCAACGTGCGATCTGCTCGGCAATCGCCGCTTTCTCGCGCCGGATCGCAGACTCCAGCTCTTCGGCCGTAAACGCCCCTTCGAGATTCAGCAGGCGAATCGCCTCATCTCGGTCCATCAGAACGCCCACTCTTATCGGACACCGCCGGAACTCAAAACGCGTCGAGCGCGCCCCGCCGGTTGCCTCACCCGCAGACTATATGCAGCCACGCCGGAATCGGGAACCGATCCGCTCCCCCGCCGCCTCATGTCAACATCTTCGGCCGCCCGGACGACCCTCGCGCGGCCGTTTACCCGATAATTCAATCCAGCCGAGAGAATGATGAGGCGACAGGGCGCCGGCGCCCCGGATCTGTACGATCAGAACGCCGGGGATCGTGCGAAAAAAGAATTACTACAGCCTTAAATGCCTGGAACGCGCGTTGCATATATCCTGTGGGCCAGGCGGTGGCGCCACGGCACATCATGGGCCAGAATGTGGAGACGGCGGGGCTTTGACGAAATGGCCACCGATCGAGCGCATTTACGTTCCCAAGAGACTTCGCCGGTGAAACAGCGGCCCTTCCAATGCGCTCTGATGCTCTGCCTGCTCACCGGCGTGCACGTACTGGCTCAGTCAGCGCCCGTGCCCACCGTACCGCTCCAGGAAACCACCCCGACCGTCGAGAAGCCGACCGGCCCCGTGGACACCTGCATCACCGCAGAGTGCCACCCGAAGATCGTTTCCGGCCGGTTCCTTCATGGCCCCACCGCCCAGGAGGAATGCGACGCCTGCCACGTGGACGACGACGTCACGAAACATACCTACAAGCTCGTCGTTCCCGAATCCGAGTTATGCAGCTCATGTCACACACGCTCCGAACGAACCGTCGTCCACAAGCCCGTCTCCGACAAGGAGTGCGCCAAGTGCCACGACCCCCACGGCAGCCAGTACCCCATGCAGTTGCTGGGCGATCCTGCCGGCGCCCTCTGCCTGCCCTGCCACAAACGCGAGGCCCACGGCCTGAGCGAGTTCAAAGACGACCGAACCGAAATGGCCGGCTCATGCAACGTCTGTCATATGTACCACTCCTCCTGGGAACCGAATCTCCTCCCGAGCGACGAGCAGGAACTCTGCCTTTCGTGCCACCAGGATCTCTGGTACCAGCTCGAACTCCTCGGCGGTGCTCATGCGCCGGTGCTCGACGGAGGCTGTCTCGAGTGCCACGACGCCCACCGAACCCGACACCCCGCCCAACTGAAAGCTGATGTCCGCGAGGTCTGCTACTCCTGCCATGATCACGATGACATCCGAAAACAGGTCGAGACGTCCCAGGTCGTTCACGGCGTCATGACCACCGAAGAATCCTGCAACGCCTGCCACCTCGGACACGCCAGCGAAGGACCGTACCTGCTCGCCGGCTCCGAAAAAGACCTGTGCCTCTCGTGCCACAACGAGCCCATGACCCTCGAAGATGGCCGCGTGCTCTCGGATATGGCCTGCCTGCTGAAACAGAGGCCTCGCCACCATGGTCCCATCCGCGACGGAGAGTGCCGCCCCTGCCACGACCCGCACGCTTCGGCCCATTCCGACCTGTTGACCCTGGCCTATCCCCAGGAATTCTACGCGCCGTTCAAAATCGAGAGTTACGCGCTTTGTTTCGAATGTCACATAGAGGAGTCGGCGCTGGTCGAGACGGGTTACGGCGTCACCGAATTCCGCGACCAGGACCGGAACCTCCATTTCGTCCACGTTAACAAGGAACAGCGAGGACGCACCTGCTTGACCTGTCACGAAGTGCACGCATCCACGCAGGCCTTTCATATGCGCGATACCCTCCTGTACGGCCCGCGAGGCTGGGAGATCGAGATCAGGTTCACCAGACTCCCCAACGGCGGTTCCTGTGCCCCGGGCTGCCACGATGCGATGTCCTACCATCGCGGCGACGTAAAGGTGCCCAAGACGCCGCGCGCAGGCCTGAAGCCGGAGTACCTCGAATGAACGCTCACGATCAAAACGAAGAAAAAAGCACGCGACGGCGCTTCTGTAAGCTCGCCATCGGCGGAACCGCCGCCGTCTCCGCCGGGGCGATGGGCTACCCGATCGTCTCCTTCCTGCAGTTACCCAAGTCCCTCGGGCCGGTCGAGTTGATGGAGGTGCCGGTGGCGGAACTCGTCGAAGGGCAGGGACGCTGGGGATCCCATCGCGGCAAACAGATCGTCGTCGTCAAGCTCGGCGACGAGATCCGCGCGTTCGACGGGGAATGTACGCACCTTGGATGTATCGTCCACTGGGACAGCTCCAGTCGCTCGTTCAAATGCCCCTGCCACGACGGAAAGTTCGACGATCTCGGCAACCCGGTCAGCGGGCCGGTCAGCATCCCGCTTCGCCGCGTCGAATACATCATCGAAGAGGGTGTCTTGAGGATCAACGACCGTGGCAGGACGGCGTGATATGCAAGACGCCGCATCACGCCCCAGCGCATCAGCAACGACCGCACGAAGGGGACGGTTCGGCCTGCAAAAGCTGCTCAAGCCCCACCTGCCTCCGTCGATGGTCCCCCGATGGATGGGCTGGGCCGGCTGCTTCGGCGGCTTGGCGTTCCTGCTGTTCCTGATCCAGGTATACACCGGCGTGCTCCTGCTGACCTACTACAAACCCGATCCGGCCCATGCCTGGGATTCGGTCACCTTCATCAAAAGCAACGTCCGGATGGGCTGGCTGATTCAGCGCGTCCACACCGTCGGGGCGGACATGCTGATCGTCCTGGTGCTGATGCACATGGCCCGAATCGCCTACCTCAAGATCTACCGCCACCCGCGCGAGTTCCACTGGGTCTCGGGCGTAGTGCTGCTGGGCCTGACGGTGTTCATGGCCTTCACCGGGTACTTGCTGCCCTGGACGAATTTGAGCTACTGGGCCGTCAGCGTGGGCACCGAACTCGCCGGCGCCGTGCCCTTCGTCGGCGACGCATTCGCAACCTGGCTGAGACGAGGACCGGTCGTGTCCGGCGAGACGCTGGGCTTTTTCTACGCCCTCCACGTCTCGGTCCTGCCGGCCGTCATCATGCTGGGCATGCTGGCCCACTTTATCATGATCCGACGCACGGGAATATCGAGGCCGCTGTAGTACTTACCGCGGGAGTGAACGCGCGTGCCGGTTGACTATCGTAAGCAATACAAGCCGAAGCAACTCGAGCCGATCTGGCCGAACGGCCTGATCCGCGGCGCCGTCGCGTCGCTGTGCACGCTGGCCGTCATGGTCGTGCTCGCCGTCCTTCCGGTTATCCTCGAGCAGTTCGGCCTCGGCGGGTGGATGGAAGAGCTGGACCCGGCAGACCCCCACGTCACACCGGAGCACATCCGCCCCGAGTGGTACTTCCTCGCCAACTATCAGTCGCTCAAGATCTTCCCGGGCGAGTTTCTCGGAATCTCCGGTGCCACCATGGCGGTGCTCCTGCAGACGCTGGTCGTCGCCGCAGTTCTGTTCCTGCCCTTCTGGGCGCGCCGCCGCACGGACCGCCCGCCCGGATGGTTCCACGGTCTGTGCGTGACGGGGCTGATTGCTGCGTACGTAGGCCTTATGATCTGGGGAGCGGCCCCGCTCTCGCCGCTGATGGGGATCACCGTTTCCGCTGTGCTCATGGCATTCGCCCTGCTCATGGCCAGCGAGCGCCGAAGGATCAGACGCATTATGGGGGATTTGCGGGACTCCACCTCATGAGCATCGCGCCACTGCTGCTATCCCTGATGGTCTGCGGCCAGCCCGCCGACGGCACGGATGACGTCGCCGCTCTCAAGGCCTTCGCCGAAACGCGATACGCCAAGAGCGCCTGCGTAACCTGTCACCGGGATCAGGAGGGGCGACTCAAGGAAATCTACGACGAGTGGGCCGCCAGCGTGCACTACGACAACAACGTCGCCTGCGTCGACTGCCACGGTGGCGACGCCGAACTGACCCGTGACCAGTTCACGACCGAGGACGAGTTCACCAAGGCCTCGCACGACTCGTTCAGCCCCGAGTATCGTTTCATTCAAAGACGCACCGGCGGCGGCTTCGACACCCTCCCCGAAGGCGCCGCCTCCTACGCCTGTCGCGAATGCCATACCTGGAGCACCGAAGACGAAAAAGTCCCCAATCCCCACATCGCCCAAGCCCCGCCCGACTGCACCTTCCTTCGTTTCGGCGGCGTGGCCATGTCGCGCGAACGCGGCATCGCCTACATCTGCGCCTCGTGCCATCCCGAGACCACGGAGAAGCAACTGGCCAGCCCGCACGGCAACCGCGGCGCACCTTCCTGCGCGTACTGCCACGGCAATAGCAACCACGCCACCCCGCCCGCAACCACCGAGATCCTCGACGCCCGCCCGCGCGAGCAGCAGGGACGCTGCGCCCTCTGCCATAAGCCCGAGACGATGACCGCCATCGCCTACATCCGCGAAACCCTCGATAAGACAGAGGAACAGATCAAGGTCTCCGGACAACAGTTTGAAGAACTCCGGGAGATGGGCTATCGCAACCTCGGCCTCGCCGAAATGCACACCCATGTCGTCGAGACCCGCGCCGAACTGGAGCAGGTCCAGCACGGGTGCAACGTCGGGGAGATCACCGAGCTGGCCAAGTCCATCGAAAACGTGGCAAAGAGAACGGCCTACGACTACGAACTGGTGCAGGCGCTCCACGACGCCCGCCGCGGGCAGACAAGGGTGGCCGTTGTTGTGGCGGGCCTGCTCCTCCTGCTCGCGACCATGCTGCTGTACTACAGGCGGGCGTTCTGTATGGCGCCCGAGGCGCCCCCGGTCAAAGTGCCCCAGCGCCGGAACATGACGCCGCCCTGCAACAGCGCGTGCCCCGCCGGAAACGACGTCCAGGGCTTCATCGCAGCGGCCGCCAAAGAGGACTACGACAAGGCCCTCGACGTCCTGCTCGAAACGACGCCGTTCCCCAGCGTCTGCGGGAGAGTCTGTCCCGCGCCTTGTATGCAGGCCTGCAACCGCGATCAGTTCGACGAGTCGGTCAACATCCGCGAGTTGGAACGTTACGTCGGCGACTACGGCCGCAGCAACGTCGTCGCCGCACCCACACGTGACGAACGAATCGCCGTCGTCGGCTCGGGACCGGCCGGACTGAGCGCAGCCTATCAACTGGCCCGCCTCGGGTATCCCGTTACGCTCTTTGAGCGCGACAAACAACTCGGCGGGGCCATGCGGACCGGCCTGCCTACCTACCGCCTTCCACCGGACGTGCTCGAACGCGAGATCGATCGCATTCTCGCCTGCGGCGTAAGCATCGAAACCGGGCGGGCCATCGACCGAAACGACCTCCTGCGCCTGTCCCATGAGTACGACGCCGTCTTCGTCGCCACCGGACTCCAGCTTCCACGAACGATCCATCTGGATGCGGAAACGCCGCAAGCCGTCGAGCAGGGCATCCACTTCCTGGAGCGCGCCCGCAACGGCGACGCCGACCTGACGGGGAAGGCGATCGTCGTGATCGGCGGCGGCAACGTGGCCATCGACGTCGCCAGGACGGCCATCAGGCTGTCGGCCGCCTCGGTGCAGCTCTACTGCCTGGAGCTGCGCAACGCCATGCCGGCTCACGCCGAGGAAATCGAGGAGGCCACGGCCGAAGGAGTCGAGATCAACCCGGGCTGGGGACCGGTGGCCGTTCGCGGTGACGGGGAACAGACACGCCGCGTCGAGTTCCGCCGCTGCCTCGCCGTCTTCGACGAGCACGGTGTGTTCGCGCCCACCTTCGACGAGAACAAGCGCTGCACGGTGGACGCCCACAGCGTGATCCTCGCGTTAGGCCGGACCGCGGACCTGTCCCTTCTGCCCGAAAACTCCGAGGTCCGCGACGGAGAGGTCCTGCTCGGATTGACCGGTGCGCCAATCCTGGCCGGCGGCGACTTCGCCGCGAACATGGGCACGGTATCGGCCGCCATCGGCAGCGGCCGCCGCGTCGCCTTGCACATTCACCGAACGCTTACCGGCGAGGATCTGACCAGGCCGCAGGGCCCCATCGCCACCCCGTTCGACATCAAGGCCCAGTCCTTCCCGCACTGTACCAAAGCGCGCGCCTACATATTGCCGCTCGAGATGCGCCGCACAGGCTTCGCCGAGGTTAATCTCGGATTGACGCCCGAAGAAGAGCACGCCGCCGCGTTGGCCGAGGCCCAGCGCTGCTTCAGTTGCGGCGTCTGCAACCAGTGCGACCAGTGCATGCTCCGCTGCCCCGAGAACGTCATCCAGCGAGAGGGCGAAACCTACAAGGTCGACCTGGCGCACTGCCAGAGCTGCGGCCTATGCGCCGCCGAATGCCCCCGAGGTGTCATCTACATGGCCGATCTCTGAAAACGGGGTCAGGAATCTTTTACACAATAAACTAAATCGGCATCCAAAGCCGCCAAAACTCTGCCATGCACGCGCCCACCCGCTCACGTGCGATCAAAGCGCTGAACACGCGACTGGACACACCAGGAAGCCACGCCTGCGAACGACACATGCGCACCGGACGGCGGGCCGCCCGTCTTTCATGGAATCAAGTCGCCCGAGCAACGTGGGGTCACGAATCGAACGCACAGCGACGACCAATCGCGCGACGACCGCGCGACACAACGCCGGACCGCGGTGCGCTCGCCGTGAAGCCGACGATTGATGCCCGATGGCGCTCACCGTCCTATAACAACCCGCCTGCCGCCGGTGAAACCAACTGTTCCAGTTCTTCGCGAAAATCTTGAACAGCCCCCATGTTCTATAGGGTGGAAAGGAGAAGCGTACCCAACGTGCGCCCCCCTGGAGCCAACGACGGATGAACGAAGAATGCCCACCCAAACCAACTCAACGAACCGGTCAAGCTCGCCGAGTCACGCCCGCCCATCTCCATAACTTGCGAGTCTCTCCAAAACCCGGGCGCCAAACGAAGCCAAAATCGGAGAAAGTCTGCAGTTATCAGCTGTCATGGAGCCGCTCCCCACGCCTCCTGGTTCTTCCAGCAGCCCGGGCCGCCGAGACCCGGCGCAAACGGAATACGAAACGAAGCCACCGGGGGCAGGTGGCCCGAAAACGCGCTTCCCTGGCGAGCCGCCGTACCCCGTGCCTTCACCATTCGAAACGAACCCAAAAACAAGTCGGACTGCATACACCCCGCCCGCCCCAAGTGCTCCGTCCCTGGCCGCCGCCTCCGTGCCTCCGTACCTCCGTGACTCCGTGCCTCTCTTCTTCCAAACGAACCCAAACCCGGCCGCACACCCCAAGCCCCGCCAGCCCAAACCGCCAATTCCCGGCCACCTCCTCCGTGCCCTCTTGCCTACGTGCCTTCGTGCCTCTCTTCTTCCAAACGAACCCAACCCAGGCGTCGGGACCATCGCACGAACCGCCCTCCAGCCGGCAAGCCTTCGTCCCTTCGTCCCTGTCCCCATTCTCCGCGCCAACGTTCTCCACCTTGAGAACCCCTGTGAACGGTCCTATCATCCAATCGGGGAAGCAGGGGTTGGCAAGCGGGGTACTTGTCGAGGCCGGTTACGGCGTCCGTTTCCCGGACGCGACGCGTGTAATCGGACGGGGTGCACACGGACTCTCGACAGATCATGCTCCGCAGTTCCAGCGAGTGAATAGCCTCCGTACACGTGCCGATACTGCTGAAAGCTCTCGCCGATCTGCCAACGCGTCGAGGTTTTCGGACGACGGCGCCTGCGCGGAGCGAAAAACCGCCGCGAACCGGCTCGCGGCGGCACACAGAGGCACCTGCGATGTCCACAAGCAAGCGCGTTCTGACCACCGGCCAAGTCGCCAAGGTGTGCAACGTCGCGCCGCGAACCGTCTCCAAGTGGTTCGACACCGGCGAACTGCGCGGTTACCGAATCCCCGGAAGCAAGGACCGCCGCATCCCCTTGAACGAGCTCGTTCGCTTCATGAAGGCCTACGGCATTCCCCTCGACAACCTTCATACAGGCAAAACCCGCGTGCTTGTCCTCGACAACGACCCCGCCACCAACGGCCCCGTCCGCCAGGCACTCTCCGAAAGCGGCGAGTTCGAACTGGCGCACGCCACGAGCGCCTTCGAGGCCGGTCTGACCGTTCCAAGATTCGAACCCGACATTCTCGTAGTCGATGTCTCGCTCCCCGACGTCGATCCGGAGCAGCTCTGCCGCGATCTGCGCGCCGACGAGCGCCTCGCCGACCTCAAGCTCATCGGCGTCGGCGCCAACCTTACCGAAGGAAAGCAACAGGCGCTGCTCCAGACCGGATTCGACGCCTGCATGCAAAAGCCCTTCGATGTGGACCGATTGATCGATGCAATCCGCGACGTGCTCGAGCGCTGATTGCCCTTGCGCAGGCGGCGGGATCATCCGCCCTCCAACCCCCGCTCGATCCGCTCCGACAATTGCATCATCTTCGGCGTAAACTCGGGGATGGACGCCACCCGGCGAAATTCATCCATCGCCCGTGCCGCTTCCACGAACCGGCCCTGCTCGACCAGCCATCCGGCCCGGAAGTACCACGAAGAAGCCTCATCCGCGTGATGCTCGACCAGACGATCGATGTAGACCGCCGCCTCCTCGATCCGCCCGCGACGCTCGTACCACCGGCAGGCCTCGCGCAAACCCG
Organism: uncultured Phycisphaeraceae bacterium; assembly: GCA_964574815.1. Classification (GTDB taxonomy): domain Bacteria; phylum Planctomycetota; class Phycisphaerae; order UBA1845; family UBA1845; genus CAZNPL01. Next base: position 93,791 of record CAZNPL010000002.1, on the reverse strand, counting down.
CGTAGTTCAGCGGCTGACGCTCGAGCACGCAGTCGATGATTTGCTTGTTGCTCTGCCAGCAGGCCTGATAGCGCCACGCCGTCGCGAAGAACGCAACGCCGATCACCACGCCGGCGATCACAGAGAACCGCGGCGCAATGGCAGCCGCGCCGGCCGCCCCGATGACCAGCATTGCCGTCGGCGTGTAAAGCCAGCGCTCGGCGAAGAACCAGTTCGCCACCGGAACGAAATGACACGGAATCAACAAGAAAACGACCAGCCCCGCCAGCGGAACGAACAGCTTCCGCCCGCGAAAGCCGGTGACGACCACGGACACCGCAAGCGCAATCGCCAAAACCATCCCGCCAAGGACCGGCGGCGCCAGCATGCCGGACGCCAGGTCCAATCCGCCCTTCGCCCAGATAGGGCACAGCCCGACCGGAACGACCATCAACTGAACCGCCACCATCAGCAACTTGAAGGGCGTCGCAACCGCCTCCAGCGTCGATGCCGCGTCCAGCGGGTTGAACTCGGTGTTGTCCGTCGATGGCGGCAGCGAAGTCTGCCAGCCGAAGATCGCCCAACGCGTCACCAGAAACGCCGTTGCGGCCAGGATCAGCCCCAGGTAGTGCGACGCCGCCAGCGTGTTCGCCCACCGGCGAAACGCAGGCCGCGGGCGGCTCGATCCCCCGCGCGACCACACGTCGATCGCGGCCACTACAAGAATCGCCAGAATGCCGTGCTCCTTCGACGTGCAGGCCAGCAAATAAAGCACAGACACGGCCAGGTGGTGGCCGACCCTCGCTCCACGCCCCGAAACAACGTGACTGACGTGAAAATAGACCAGCAGCAGCACGAACAGCGCCGCCAGCAGTTCCGACCGCCCCGCAATCGGAACCACCGCCTCGGCGAGAACGGGATGCGCCGCGAAAACCACGCCCGCCGCCACGCCCGCCGCCACACGCCCCCAGAGACGGACCGCAGTCAACGCGACAAGCACCGCACAGCTCGCGTGCAGCACGGAATTGACCACATGAAACCAGAACGGATTCATGCCGAAAATGGCCGCGTTCAGGCGATACGACGCGATCGTGGCGGGTCGGTAAAGCGGGTCCGGCGTGAAGTCGCGAGGCCAATAGGGCGTCGTCAGTACCGCGTGCCACCCGACCTCGCCGCGAACCACCGCGTGATCCCGCACGGCGAGCACGTCGTCGAAAACGAAAGGATGACGCCAGGCCCGAGCGTAAACGACCAATGCGACGATCACCACCACCGCAACCAACGAGGCCGTGACGATCGGAGAACACGCTCGGTTTTCATGGGCCATGTGTCGCTCCGGCGTCGTGACAGTTTCAACACCGTCGACTCCGCAAGCCCGTTGAACCTGCGTGCCACGGGGCCGCCTCAGGCGGATCCGTCCATGCTGTCTGCCCGTGGCACTTGCCGCATCCACCCCCCCACGCCGATTGCCGGCGGCGCCCGCGCGATCCCTGCACACCCCGGTGCGCTCGGGAGCGGGATTGTAGATGGCCTGCCCGGAACCTACAATGAAGGCGGCTTGTTTCCGAAGACTTGGGGCCGGATGCGATATGGATGGTAAGACACTCTACATCGAGACCATGGGCTGCCAGATGAACGTTCTGGACAGCGAGTTGGTGCGCGGGCAGCTCCGTGCCCGTGGCTACGAGCTCGCAAGCGACATGTCCTCGGCCGACGTGGTCCTCATCAATACGTGCAGCATACGCCAGCACGCCGAGGACAAGGTCTTCTCCCGCCTCGGATCGCTTAAAAAAACCAAGGGGCGAAAGCCGAATATGATCGTCGGCGTCATCGGCTGCATGGCCGAGCGCGATCCCGACGGCATCGTCACCAGAATGCCCCATGTAGACTTGGTCTGTGGCCCCGGCGAACTCTATAAAATCCCCGCAATGATCGACGAAGTCCGCGAGACGCGCCGGCGAGCGGTCGCGTTGTCCCGGAGCATGTCCCGGCGGAGCACGCTGCTGGAGCGTGCCCTCGAGTACGATTCGGTCGAGGCGCTGGACCTCTCGCGCGAGACCGGCCTCAACGGCGACGTCCTGCAGCCCTATATCCGAGTACAGCGCGGATGCGACAAGTTCTGCACGTTCTGCGTCGTGCCGTTCACCCGCGGTCCCGAGCGCAGCCGCCCGCCGCAGCAGATCGTGGACGAGGCAAAGCTCTTGGTCGACCGCGGGGCGAAGGAGATCACCCTGCTCGGCCAGACCGTCAACAGCTACGTCCATAAAGAGAATGGCCGGCCGGTGACCTTTTCTGAGCTGCTCTATCGACTCAACGACGTGCCCGGCCTGGAGCGCATTCGATTTACCACGAATCATCCCGGCGACTTCAAAGCCGACATCCTTTACGCCATGCGCGATCTGCCGAAAGTCTGCGAGTACCTCCACCTGCCGGCCCAGAGCGGCAGCGACGCCGTCCTGCATCGAATGCGGCGGCAGTATACCGCAGGCGAATACTACGATCTCGTGGGGCGCGCCCGCGAGATCGTGCCCGAAGTCACAATCGCCAGCGACTTCATCGTCGGCTTCTCGGGCGAAAGCGAAGCGGAATTCGCCGACTCGGCCGCCATGGTCGAACGCTGCGCCTTCAAGAACATCTTTGTGTTCAAGTATTCGCAGCGCCCCGGCACCGTCGCCGCCAGGAGAATCCCCGACGACGTGCCCGAAGAAGTCAAACGCCGCCGCAATCACGAACTCCTGCAGCTGCAGGAAGCCCTCTCGCTGCGGGCGAATCGGAAATCGATTGGACAAACCTTCGAGGTCCTCGTCGAAGGTTTCAGCAAGCGCGCCGTCAAACACCAGGAGGCCGAACAGTCGCGCGGCGAAGAGATAAGCGTTGCGGAAACCGGACAGTTGGTCGGCCGGACGCGCACCGACCGCATCGTCGTTTTCACTGCAGATTCACGGATGATCGGTCGATTCGTAAAAGTGCGCATCGAAGCGGCAACGGCGCTCACGTTGCACGGGAGGGTGATCGACCCCGACAACGCAGCGACTCGAGACGAACGGGTGCCGTTGCAGGTATCATCAGGAGGTTAGCCGAACCATGGCTGGTGCGAATTACAGTGTGGCCGAGCCGTCCCGACGGACCGCGGTCCTGCCCTCGCAGGAACAGCGGCCTCGGCTCCTGCCGCCCTATCACGTCGTCCTGCTCGACGACGACGATCACACCTACGACTACGTCATTCGCATGCTGCAGGAATTGTTCGCCATGCCGCTCGAAGAGGCCTATCTGTGCGCCGTCGAAGTTGATACCAGCGGCCGCGCGGTTGTCGATACGACCACCAAGGAGCGGGCCGAATTCAAGCGCGATCAGATCCACGCCTATGGCCGCGACGCCCTGATCGAACGCTGCTCCGGCAGTATGTCCGCCGTCATCGAACCGGCCGTGACCCCATAGCAAAGCAGCGCAGGCATGCCGGAGTTGCCCCGCCGTCGACCTTGCTTTATTGTAGTGAAGCAAGCCGGCGTCCCTCGGCAAGGAAAACCGCCGCCATGGCGGCGGCCGCCGCCAGACCCACCAGCCCGAAAGCCCCGCACCCGAACGGCGTTGGCGCTTCCGGCGAAGACGTGTCCACAATCGGCCCGTCGTCCACCGTTCCCACAAAGGTGACCGCCACACCCACCGTATCCGAACCCGCCGCGCCGTCGTCGTCGAACACCGTAAGCGTGACGGTATGCGTGCCGATCGGCAGCGTGACCGGCATCACGGCGTCACGCCCCAGAACCTCCGTCCCCGTGCTCCAGATGAACCGCTCGATGGTCCCGTCCGCATCAAACGAGTCACGTCCGTCCAGAACCACAAGCTCCCCCACCGCCACCTTGATGTCCATCCCCGCTACCGCCACCGGCTCGAAGTTCTCGGGATCCCCGGACGGAATCAGGCGCCCGACCTCGAACACCGCCGTATCCATCGCCGCAGCCCCGTCGTCATCCGTCACGATCAGCGCAACCACGTGCGTGCCGAAGGGCAGCGCCACGGACGTCACCGGATCGAGACCGATCAACGCCTCCCCGAGACGCCATTCATATTGCATGATGACGCCGTCCGGATCGATCGACCCCCCCGCGTTCAACGTGAACGGCTCGCTCCCGCTGCCGATCTGGTCCTCGCCCGCGTCCGCAACCGGCGGCATGTTCCCGTCCGCGTACAGAAAGCTCACGCCGTTGCGATCGTCGATGGCCAGCTCGTCGGTGTCCGTCACGCGGGAGTTCATCACCGCCTCGATGAACTGATCGCAGGCGCGGTCCGGATGATCCAGCCCCAGGACATGACCCAATTCATGCAGCGCCACCCGGCGGAAATCAAACACCGGAACGCCCTGTTGATTGAGGCGGATCGGCCCTCCGTAAGCGTCCCATTCCACGTTCGCGTTGAAGATGATGTCACCTTCCAGCGCGTTGCCCTCGGCATCCGTACGAGTAAACGTCAAGGCAATGATGTTCCGATCGAACGGCTCACCGTCCACCGTCTCGGCGAAGACCATGTTGTTGACGCCGTCGCGCCGATCGGCGTTCGCCGTCGTCGCACCCCGGCTCAAAAACCTGAATCCGTCGGTGATCGCAGACCACTGCTGCATGGCCCATTCGGCATTCTCGTCCCACGAGTCCGTGCCGTTGAGCAGCCCCCCGCTGGCAGGAAAGTTGTACGACATCTCAACGACGCCGCTCGGCCAGTAGAAGTCGAGCAGACAGTAGCCCGATGCCGGCCGAACAGTGAGCGCGGTTGCCGTGAATAGCATGAAGGCCAGGAGGCTGGGGCGCACGGTCCCTGAAGGCATCAGCGTCGGCCTTTCGCGTCGCGGCGCCCAGCAGCGCGAGCTCGCCCGGCTCTGATCTCGGCCACGAATTCGTCGAGCGTCATGAACGACTCGGCTAGGGTCTTCCCGATGCGATCGGAGTGTGCCACGACCTTACCGTCAACGATACGGGCCACGTTTCGGCCGTCGTAGGTTCGCACCCGCGCTGCGCCCGCTCCGGCCGGTCGCTCCACGTGGAAACAACCCTGTGCCCAGCCAACGATCGGGCAGATGGTCCGCCTGGGCTTTTGCAGGAAGAGCACGTATCGGCGGCCGACCTCGAAACGCGGCATACCGTGAACCCGAAGCGTCTCGCCATCCGCGGTCCCGCCGAGCGTGCGAATCGTGACCGACGAACTCTCGCCCGGCCCGTCAATCCACTCGTCAATCTCGAAGGTCGTCCACGTATAAATGTCGGCGCGATCCGGCAGAGTGCCGGATTTCACTTGGGTTACGGTGCCCACGACGACGATGTCGGCATCGGCGCACAACGTGTCAAAATCGGTCTCCAGGATGACCGTGCAAAGGCCGGACGGCGCCGGCAGAACCGCGGCCGCCAACAAGAAACGCCAGCCTGTCAACAGCACCAGAGATGACCTCCGAATCGCACCACCGCGCCACCGCGGCCGCTAGCCAGGCCCCAACGCCGCCGTCACGAACTTATCGGATCGTATTGTCAATGCCCGAAGTGTCCTGTCCAGCCGAGGACGAAGCCGGTGGCCGGGTGCCTGACAGAATCAGCGGGCAGCGGCGATCGCGGCATTGAGGGAGGGCGAGGCTCCCGGCGAGCCGCAACCGGTACAAACCACAAACCTGACGGCTCGCCGGGAGGCTCGCCCTCCCAGAGGTCCCGCCCAAACTGTCATGGACCCCAGTGGCCGGAAGGCCACTTCCCCCGACCTCGGAACCGGATCGGCAAGAAACTCGACATGTTATCGGTAAACACATTATCGGTACCAGGCGATTGGCCGGCGAAAGGCAGTCCGCAAACTGCCCCCTCCGTCGATCGCACCCGGACGCCCGAGAATCCAAATGCCACTTATAGATTGGCCCACGCCATCAGTCGATTTTCAGTATGCAGGTGCGTTTTGAAGCGCTGGTGTCTCAGTTCTACTGCGTATTTTCTCGGAGGCACCCGGGAACGCTCGGCTTCGCAGTCGCGCGAACCGAATGTCAGCGCTATGGCCGATGACACAGAGTATCCAGTGAATGAACGCGCTGGCGACGGCAGGGGTTTGCAGCCGCGCGCTGACGAACATCCGCCGCTCGTTCTCGTCGCCATCTCGGACCCAGCGACTCATAGCGTATGCGCGCACGCCCTTCGAGCCGGCGGCTACCGAGTGCAAGAGGCCAACGACGGCGATTCGCTCGTCGCGTCTACGCACGGTCAGAAACCCGACGTCGTCGTACTCGACGCCCGCCTCAACGGCGAGGGTGGCATCGACAGCGCGCGCCGGCTTAAACATCATCCCGAGACCGCAGACATTCCCATCATCATGTTGACCGCCGACATCCAGGCCGCGATCGACTCGGGCGTCGACGAGTTTGCAGCAAAGCCCCTGCAGGAAAGGGATCTGCTTGCGCGTGTCGCCGCTATGATCCGCCTCAGTGGGCGGCTGCGCGATCTCTCCCGCACGTGTCGCCGCCTGGGAGAGCAAACGCGTATGCTCTGTCTTCTCTTCGATTACACGAGCGCAGTGGTAACAGACGAGGAGCTGGTTTCCCTGCTCGCCCGCACCGCTCACACGGCGGCAGAGCTGGCCACGGCTCGTCGCGTGTCGATCCTGTTGACCACACCCAACCGCGATTCGCTCGAATGCGCCTATGCTCTGGGGCCGGACTCGGAAACTGCGGATCGCTACAGTGTTCCGATCGCCGATGGACTCGTCGGACGTGTGTTGACTACGGGCGACCTCGTCATGATCAACGAGGACGCTTCCCGCTTGTCTGACACCGACGAGGCCATGGTCGGCCATCCGCCCATTCTCCTGATGCCGCTTGGGGGTTCCGGAAGGGCAATCGGCGTTTTGACTTTGAGCGGCCGTGCGGGAAGAAGGCCCTTCGATGATTCGGACGCGCAGACGCTGAGCATGCTCGCTAACATCGCGGGTACGGCCATACACAGTAAACTGCGGCAAGAGGCCCGCGACGCTGCGCGAGATTCGATCATGGTGGCGCTGGCCAAGCTGGCCGAGTATCGCGATAACGCAACCGGAGCTCATTTGGAACGCGTCGTCCGTTACTCGACGATTCTGGCGGAGGAACTGGCCACAACAGACTCTCATCGGGCCCGGATCAACCAGGAGTTCATCCGCCAATTGCAGCAGGCAGCGCCCTTGCACGACATCGGCAAAGTCGCCGTGCCCGACCGCATCCTACTCAAACCCGGCCCCCTCTCCGAAGACGAATTCGCCCTCATTCAGCGCCACGCGGTCATTGGGGCTGACATCATTCAGACGGCGATCAGGCGTATTGCCAGTCCTTCGTTTCTTGCCATGGCCGAACAGATCGCGCGCAGCCACCATGAGTGGTACGATGGAAGGGGTTATCCTTCGAATCTGAAGGGCGAGCTCATTCCGCTGGCGGCCCGCATCGTAGCGGTCGCGGATGTCTACGACGCCCTGACGACGCGGCGATCCTACAAGTCCTCCTACAGCCACGACGAAGCGGTCGAGATTCTTCGCAGGCAAGCAGGAACTCACTTCGACCCGCTCATTATTGACGCGTTTCTCAAGCGAGAGCGTGATTTTGCATCACTCGCGCAGAGGCTGTCCGACGAATCCGTGTTACCCAGCCCCGAGCTGCACCTGCATGCCGTCGGCACCACTCCCTTGCCGACGGCGATCCACTGACGTATCACCCAGATTCGTCCCGAGCCATCCGCAACCGGAGCCGGCTCTCATCTTGAGAACCGCAGCTGCGCGCGGGGGAAGCACCTGTTCCAAAGCATGACTTTTAGAGTGCCAACCGTCCGTTAATCCCTCAACATGCTCGTGAATGTGGATGCCCACGTCGCAGAGCACGACGGAGGCCGAGTTCGTGATGAGGGTCTATAAAGCGAAACTGAATCGCCATGACCATATTTATTTTCTTGACAGTCGATTTTGTCCTAGCTAGACTATGTGGGATTCGTAGCCTGAGCGTCAACGAATGGACTTCCTGCGTCGATGAAAACGCCTCCCGCACAACTGGTCTCCGATACCCAGCAATTGTCCGCCCTGTTGCAGCCCACGCGGCTCGCCCTAATCGGGCACCTCGAGTCCCCGGATTCCGCCTCGGGGCTGTCACGCAAACTGGGGCTTGCACGACAGAAGGTTAACTACCATCTGCGAGAGCTTGAGCGGCATGGACTGGTGGAACTCGTCGCGGAACGGCGCAAGGGCAATTGCATGGAACGCCTGGTACGAGCTACTGCTCGAGCTTACGTGGTCGATCCGACCGTTCTCGGTTCGATGGACGAGGACGCCGTCGATCGGCTGTCCTCGGCCTATCTTGTCGCAGTGGCCGCTCGCGTCATCAAGGATGTGTCGATCCTGCGCGAAAGGGCAGCGAAGGCCGGCAAAAAGCTCCCTACTCTGACGCTGCAAACGGACGTACGATTCTCCTCGCCGGAACAGCAGAACGCTTTCGCCGAGGAACTCTCCACCTTTGTCGCACGCCTGACGGCCAAGTACCACGACGAAAGCGCGCCCGATGGGCGGCTCTTTCGATTTGTCACCGGGGCATATCCGGCAGTCATGCAGCCGGAGAACGGGCTGGAACATCCGAAAGGAGAATCAGATGGAACGTAGTCCCATCTACTTGAGAACTCTTGACACCGACTCGCGTAGCGTGGAGGCCCGCTTGGAGATCGACGCGCCGATTGAGGCGGTATGGAAAGCCCTGACCGACGCGGAGGAGCTGATGCGGTGGTTTCCACTTGAAGCGCGCGTCGAGCCCGGCGTAGGCGGCACGGTCTTGTGGTCATGGGGGCCGAGCCAGCAATGGCAAAACGCGATTGAGATATGGGAACCGCAAACCCGGTTGCGATTGACCGAAAGCGTGCCTTCGCCACATGGCACCGCGGCAACGCCTGAGAGAGCGAGTGCCGAGCCGGTTACGCTCGTCCAGGACTTCCATCTTGAGACGGGCGAGTCGGGGACGGTTCTCCGGCTGGTGCATTCCGGCTTCGGGCGGGGGGCTGACTGGAACGGGATGTTCGACGGCGTGCGTCGCGGATGGACCTTCGAGCTTCGCGGGCTCAAGCATTATCTCGAGCAGCATCGAGGACGGCGGCGCAACATGGTGTGGCTGCGGTCAAAGCTGACCGGTTCATTAGACGAGGCGTGGGCCCGGCTCATGAGCAGCGCGGGGCTTGCGCCCGAATCCGACCCATCAAGCTTGGATGAAGGCGACGCTTACACCCTCCGCGGGCCAAAGGGCAGCGAGCTGAACGGCTGGGTCTACGTCGTTGACCCGCCTCACCAGTTCGTGGGCACGGTTGAGAACATGAATAAAAGTTTGCTGCGCCTCAAGTTCGATGCCGAGTGCAACCCGGAGCACACACCGGAGGCACACATCTGCCTCTCCACGTATGGCATTGCACAGGAAGAAGTGGCGAGCTTTGAAGGTCGGTTTGGAGAGCTGCTGAATCGGTTGTATGCTCGATCTACATAAAGTGCTGCGTCGTGATTGCGTAAAAGCAAGCGACGCCCCTCGCCCGGAGCTTGCATCGAGGCCCCAAACATAACGCGGTTTCCGCTGCATACTCACCAGTGCCGAGTTGAGTCCATGGCCACGGATTCACCAACGGCCAGCAAATCGACCGCAGTCAGGGGGACGCTGAAAGCACGGCTGGACTGCGGGCGGAGGGGCAGTTAGACTACATTCGTGCCGGAGTGTTCAAAGTGTGGACAAAAAATCGGGGCCGATAGCCGCTTCTGCCCGGGGTGCGGGTGTGCCATCGTCCAGGGCGAGCTGACGGCCACTTCTCCACCGAGAGAAGCCCCTCCCCCGGGAGAACGTGGATCCCGCGCGCCCTCTGCGGACGTTCATGGGCGATTCGAGCCCGGAACGCGGCTCGGCAAGCGCTACCGCATCGTGGGGCTCCTGGGGCGCGGCGGGATGGGGGAGGTCTATCGCGCCGACGACCTGGAATTGGGGCAGTCCGTCGCATTGAAGTTCCTGCCCGAACGGGTGGCCGGCGACCCGATCGCCCTCGACCGTTTTCGCGGCGAAGTCCGCACCGCGCGACAGGTCGCCCATCCCAACGTGTGCCGCATCTATGACATCGCCGAAGTAGACGGGCACGTCTTTCTCTCCATGGAGTACATCGATGGCGAGGATCTGGCCCGCGTGCTGCGACGACTCGGCCGGCCGAGCCGGGAAAAGGCGATCGAGATTGCCCGGCAGATCTGTCTGGGGCTCGCGGCCGCCCACGAGAACAACGTACTGCACCGCGACCTCAAACCCGCGAACATCATGATCGACGGCCGTGGCCGGGTGCGCATTACCGACTTCGGTCTGGCCGGGCTGGCCGATAAACTCGAACACTCCGAGTCCCGCGCCGGTACGCCGGCCTACATGGCCCCGGAGCAACTGGCGCATGGCAAGGTGTCCGCGCGGAGCGACATCTACTCACTGGGACTGATTCTTTACGAGCTGTTTACCGGCAAAGGCGTATTCGACACGAGCGACGTTGAAGAACTCAAGCGCAAGCACGCCAGCGGGACGGTGTCGGCGCGCTCTTCCATCAGCGAGGAGATCGATCCGGCCGTGGAGCGAGTGGTCATGCGCTGCCTCGAGTCGCAGCCCAAAGAGCGCCCGCAGTCTGTATACCAAGTATTGGCCGCCCTGCCGGGCGGCGACCCGCTGGCGGCGGCGGTGGCCGCGGGGGAGACGCCGTCGCCGGAGCTGGTGGCCAACGCCCGAGACGCCGGCGGACTGCGCCCGGCGACGGCGATCGGGCTTGTCGTGGCGATGCTCGCGTTTCTCGTCGTCACTTATGTTTTCCAGGTGCGTCGGACCGTGATGCCGGAGCAGTCGCCGGCAGTACTTTCTGTCGTCGCCGGGCAGATCATGAATGAGCTCGGGTACGACAACTTGCCCTCGAACACCGTGAAGGGCTACGAAGGCAATCCGGCGCTTTCGGTCAAACACCGCACCAAGCGGATGACGCGCGACGAGCTTGCCGAACTGTCTTACCCCCCGCGATTCTTCTTCTGGCAGCGCTGGACGGATGGCGAGTTCATTCCCGCGAACTTCCACTTCCCGGAGGGCTTCGAGAAGGATGGCCCCATTCGACGCCACTCCTTCGATGCGCTGGTCACGCTGGACTCAACCGGGCGCCTCGTCGCGCTACAGATCGAGGCGCCGCCGCGGAAGGCTTCGCCCAACGAGATCACCGAGGTCGATTGGTCGCCACTCCTGCGCCGACTCCATGTAACCGAATCGGATGCCTCCCTGGTTCCTGCGGCCAAGACGCCCTCGGTCGTAACTGACAGACTCGTAGCGTGGCGTATCGACGGTGCAGGCCCGTACGAAGATGGAACGATCATTCAAGCTGGGATGCTCGGTAACCGCATCAACTACTGCGAGGTCATTCCGCCGGATCAATCGCAGTCAGCGAACGGGCGATCAAGCACCATTCAGTCAATCAACGAGACGATCGACACCGTCTTCGTGTGCTTACTGGTCTTTCTTGCGTGGCGCAATCTTCAGGCATCGCGCGGTGATTCCCGAAACGCCTTTCGTTGTGCGCTCGTCATCGGCGCGCTTTATGGCGCGATGGAAGTATTGGCCATGGGCCTGGGGGACGTGCCCATCTTGGGACACCTGCGTGCCTTACGCGGCGGTCGCGCTGGTGGACATGTCGTACTGCATGCGCTTCTAGTTTGGGTGATCTACATGGCCGTCGAGCCGTACGTGCGCCGGACCTGGCCGCGACTCTTGGTCGGTTCGCTCAGGCTTCTTGATGGTCGTATACGCGATCCTGCCGTCGGATGCGAGTGCCTGTTCGGGGTTGTCGGCGGCGTCAGCATCGTCGCGATCCTGGCGCTCACGACACTCGCCAACGGCTACGTTTCCGATCACGGTACAGGACGGCTCATTTCCGACTGGGAACTCCAGTCCATGATTTCGCCGGGTCGTCACGTCGTCAACGGAATGCATTTCGCGGCCTGGGCAGTACTCGATGCGGCCTACATCGCCGGGTACCTCATGATCATACGCTTCCTGACGCGTAACGCACTCGTCTCGACACTGCTGGCCATCGTGTTCATCGGGTCGTGGGGCGTTCAGGCGGTGGTGGTGAGCTATGGGGTTGGCCCAATGTGGCTGGCCCTGTTGTACGGGCTGGCCTCAGGCACGATTCTCGTGCTGCTCGTCACGCGCGTCGGGATCCTTGCCGGCGGTGTCGCCATGTTTGTGTTGCGAGCCAGTGCGATCCACACGCTCGATCTCGACGCGTGGTATGCGCCCTACGCCATCGTGCCGCTTGCCGCCGTCCTGGTGCTTGCGACGTACGGCTTCTGGGTGTCGCTGGCCGGTCATCCGATTTTCAAGGACATGCTGGCTGAACCGAAGGCCACAAGCTGAGGATTCGTGAGGAAAAACGGGCATACGGAGAAACGACATGCACAAACTCAACTGGACCCTCGGCCTGATTGCGGCGCTCTCTCTTCCCACCGGCACGACGGCTCAAAACAATGGCGGGAACAGCGGAGCAAGCATGACGCATGAGAACGTTATCTACGGCATGCACGGCGGACTCGCGCTGCTGATGGACGTGTATCAGCCGGCCGAGCCGAACGGCCACGCGCTGTTGTATATCGCCGGGTCGGGGTGGCACTGGCCGACGGACTATGGCGCCGGGGGAATCAAGGACGCCGTAACCAGCGGGGGCTTGGGAGGCGGGAGCGTCGAGCTGTTCGCTGACGCAGGATTCACGGTGTTCGTCATCAACCATCGGCAGGCGCCGCTGTTTCGGTATCCTGCCGCAGTCGAGGATGCGCGGCGCGCGGTGCGCTACATACGCCATCACGGTGACGAATATGGCGTGACGGAGGACGCAATCGCCGCGTTCGGCATCTCGTCCGGCGCGCATCTCGTGCTCATGCTCGCGCTTGGGGATGGCCCTGGGGATCCGAAATCGGCCGATGAGGTCGAGCGTCACAGTTCCAAGGTCGACGTGGTTGCCGCGTACGCCGGCCCGACCGACCTGACCGCGGAGGATTGGGTGAAATCGATCGGGGCATCATACGTAGCGTCATTTGTCGGTGCGCCGCCGGGCGGGTTTGCGGGCGGGGCGCACGCGCAGGCGTCGCCCATCACCCATGTGGATGGTGACGATCCGCCGGTGCTGCTCATCCACGGCGACTCCGACGAGGTGGTGCCGGTTGCTCAGGCGCGGACCCTCGCCGCGAGCCTTCGTCAGCACCGGGTCGAGGTCAAGTACGTGGAGATCGCGGACGGCGGGCACGACTTCGATAAGGTGCTCAACCACGGCCCGAACGAACTACCGTCGTTTCCCGCCATGGCCCTCTGGCTGCGGGAACACCTGCCGGCGGGGGCGAGACACATCGATCACTACTTCGATTCCGACGGCGTGCGCATCCGCTACATCGACATCGGGCCGCGCGGCGGCGAACCGGTGGTGCTCGTTCACGGCTTCACCCAGAGGATCGAAACCTGCTGGGGCAAGACTGGTCTGATCGACGCGCTTGACGACGAGTATCGCGTCATTGCGCTGGACCTTCGCGGCCACGGCAAGAGCGACAAGCCGCACGATACTGAGGCGTACGGTAACGAAATGGTAGCGGACATTGTACGCCTGCTGGATCACGTCGACATCCGCAAGACGCACATCGTGGGCTACTCTATGGGCGGGCGTATCGTGGCCAAGCTGGTTGCAGATCACCCGGAGCGCGTCAAGTCCGCGATGCCGAGCGGTACCAGCATGGAGCCGGGCAGCGAAGACGACAAGGCGTTAGGCGAACGCCTGGCGAAGTCGCTGGAGGAGTCAGGCAGCATCCGTCCGGTGCTCGAGCGCTTCACCGCCGACGGTTCGATGACTGAGCAGCAGATTGAACAGATCGTCGCCATGGTTCGCGAGACCAACGATACAAAGGCCCTGGCAGCGGTGCTGGGCAGTATCGATGAGTTTCTCCCCGACCGCGCAAAGCTGGAGGCCAACCCTGTTCCCTGTCTGAGCATCATCGGCGAGCACGACCCGAATCTGCCGATCACAAAAAGAACTGCACAATACATGGCCAATCTCGATATCCATGTCATCAAGGGCGCCAACCACCTGACGGCGTTTCGCGACCCGTCATTCGTTGCGGCCATCAAGACGTTCATCGGAAAGCACGCTTCATCAACGGGTACGGAGTGAACGAATGGAGACATACCTCGCTGGCGGCATGGAACCAGGCGGTTCTACACCCGCGGCAAAGCGCGCGCCCGCGTTATGCATGCATCTTCAAATCCCGGAGTCACGGAGGTTCTGATGAGCAGCTATCGAAATGTCTACATCCACTTCGTGCTGCTGATCCCTCTGGCTCTGCTGGGGTTTGCGAAGGCGTACCTCGCCGGTGTGACGTTCTCCGGCAGGTCCGTAACCGCCCTCGTCCACATACACACAGCCCTGATGGTGCTACGGCTGCTCATGCTGATCGCCCAGGCTTGGTTCATACGAACAATGCGTTTCCGCCCACACCGGTGGGTGGGGCGATCTTCGTACGTGGTCGCGCCCCTGATCATTGTCTCGATACTGGTTGTCGCCCACGAGTCGCTGGGCCCCACGTCGGCCGGCATCACGGCTGAAGTGGCCCGCATCGAGGTGTACACCTGGGGCCAGCTGCTCGGGTTTGGACTGGTGTGGGGACTGGCCATCCACTACCGGAGCAACACACCGTTGCACGTGAGGTTCATGGTTTCCACCACGTTTGCCATCGGCAGCGCCATCGTGTTCAGGATTCTCATGAACTGGTTCAATTGGGCACCCGGACTGGACACGCTCGACGGCCTCGCGGCCGCGAACTGGGCGGCGCTGACGCTTCCGTTGCTGGCGCTGATCACCATGGACTGGCGCGCGCGACTGACGCGGTCTCCATATTGGGTCGTGACCCTTGTGATCGGTGTCATGCACGTCGGGTACTTCACCTTTACCAAGACCGAGGAATGGTACGCGTTCGTGGAGTGGTTTGCGGCCCTGCCTTCGTAGCGCGCCGTTGGCACAGTCACAGGCAAGAGATGGGAGACGTCACCATGACTCGCCTCACCGAGTTCGTAGCGGGCCGGACGCTCGCACAGATTTACGACGAAGAGTGGGTGCCATCGGTGCTCGAACCATTTGCGCGCGATCTGGCGGCGTTCGTCTCGCCGGGGCAATCAGTGCTTGACGTGGGTTGCGGAACTGGAGTTGTTGCGGCGCACGCCGCCACCAGGGCGGGCCGTGCCGGCCGGGTCGTGGGCCTCGATCCAACAACGTTCCTGCTGGATAGGGCACGAGAACTGCGTACGAATCCGCCAATCGAGTGGATTGACGGAAGCGCGGATTCCTTGCCATTTGAAGCCGCGACTTTCCACACCGTGCTTTGTCACCAGGCGCTTCAATACATTGAAAGCCCTGCTGCGGCGATGAACCAGATGGCCCGCGTGACCAAGGATGGGGGCATGGTGGCGATCAGCATCTGGTCACCAACACCAGTTCAGGTCCCTGTACGCGACTTCGAGGAGCTGATCGCTCGGCACATCGATCCGGACTGTGCAAGCATTCACGCGTTCGGTTTCGGCGGAATCGAGGCGTTGACGTCGTTGACGGTCCAGGCCGGGCTTGACGTCGTCTCCGCGAAACGCGTAAGTCACGCGACGACCTACCGGTCCGTGGCGGCCTGTGCCGAACTGATGCTGGCGGGCGCCGGACGACCGCTGCCTGATGGTTCGATGGGATTGGGGCTTTTTGATCTGGAGGACCCTAAGTACACTCCGCACGTCGAGGCGCTGATCCATGATCTTGAACGGCGATGGGCAAAGTATATTCGGGCAGGCCGACTTCAAGTACCGTATTTCACCGACATCGTGGTCGGGCGCTGCGTTTGAGGCCTAACGCATGAAAATCGAAGCTGGAGGCCAACTGGGCCCGTACCAGATCGTCGCCCCTATAGGCAAGGGCGGCATGGGAGAGGTCTATCGCGCCCGGGATACGCGCCTCGACCGCGACGTGGCCATCAAGCTCCTGCCGGAGTCCATGGCTCGGGATGCGGAGCGCGTGGCCCGTTTCGACCGGGAGGCCAGGCTTCTGGCGTCGCTCAATCACCCCAATATCGCGCATGTGTATGGATTCGAGACTGGCGGCGACTCGAAACTCCTCGTGCTCGAATTCGTCGAGGGTGAGACGCTGGCCGATCGCCTCAAACGCGGCCCGCTTTCCGTGCCCGAGGCTCTGGAGACGGCATCGCAGATCGCCAAGGGGCTGGAGGCCGCCCATGAAAAAGGCGTCATCCACCGCGACCTGAAGCCCGGCAACGTCATGCTCCGTCCGGATGGCACGGTGAAAGTCCTGGATTTTGGATTGGCCAGGGCATTCAGCACCGACGCCTCCGAATCAGGCACGGACCCCGACTCCCCGACGCTCACGCTGCGATCCCCGGCCATCACGGCCGAATACACGCGCCCCGGCGTCGTGCTGGGCACGGCCGCGTACATGAGCCCCGAGCAGGCACGTGGAAAGCCAATAGACAAACGTACCGATATCTGGTCGTTCGGCGTCGTCCTCCTGGAATGCCTGACGGCTCGGACGCCTTACAGCGGTGAGACGGTCAGCGATTCCATCGCGGCGATCCTGCACAAGGATCCCGATTGGTCGTGGCTGCCGGATGACACGCCACCAACGGTTCACCTGCTGTTGCGTCGATGTCTGGCGAAGGACGCCTCGAAACGCCTGCGCGACATCGGCGACGCCCGCATCGACTTGGAAAACGCGATCGCCGACCCGACCTCGGCGTCGCTCGGCCTGCCCGCGCCGGCTTCGGGGGGCCGCAATTCCCGGCGCCGCTGGTCAGCCGGCGCGGTTGTAATCGCATCAATCGTAGCCCTGATTGCGGGCGCCACAGGCGTGCTCGTCGGACGCGGCCTCCTCCCGAAACCCCACGCGACCGTACGCAAGTACGAGATTCCATTGAATGATCACGGCACGTGGAACGTCGGGCAGCCGGCCATCAGTCCGGATGGGACGATGGTGGCCTACGTCGACCAGGACCGAATCTGGCTCAGGCATCTGGACTCATGGGACACGCGGCAGGTCCAGGAGTCGGAGCGCGGAGTGATTCCCTTCTGGTCGCCGGACAGTCGATGGCTGGCGTTCGCGCGCGGAGCGGAACTGGTCAAAGTAGATGCTTCCGGCGGCAAGCCGATCGTCATCACCAGGGCCCCCACCGAGTTCGAAATGCTCGGCGGCGGCGCCTGGGGCTCCAACGGCCTGATTTATTTCAGTACAGGAGACAGCGGCATTCACCGGGTGAGTGCGGACGGCGGTGTGGCGGAGACGTACGTCGCGCCGGACCAGCCGGACGACGACGATTTTCACGAACTCGCTCTGATGCCGGACGGCGAGAGCGTGGTCTTCACGGTCCATTCCCGCTCGCGCTCGTGGTACCTGGCCGCGTTCGACGGCCAGGAACGCAAGATAGTGTTTGCACTGGATGGTTTTCACGTGGCTGCACCCGCGCTCTCACCGAGTGGGCATCTTCTGTTTCAGCGGTTCGCAGGAGACTGCAGTCTCTGGGCGGTACCTTTTTCTCCGGAACGCCTGGAGGCGACGGGACCGGCGTTTCTGGTTTCCTCCGGTGACGGGGATCCGACGATGAGCGCAGCCGGGACGCTTGCATGTACCCGGCGCATCGCGATGTACTTTGCCGGCAAGCTCGTTCTGGCCGACCCGCCGTCCGGCGGCGTGGAACTCTTCGCCGATCCAGGCGGTATTTTCAGCGATCATGCCCTTTCACCCGATGGCAAAACCCTTGCCATCGCGGGCTTCGATTTGAACGCAACGGATATCTGGATTCTGGACGTAGAGTCGGGCTCGCGCACGCGGCTGACGTACGACGACACGAAGAACGAGGTTCTTCCCCGCTGGTCGCCCGACGGTCGGGAGATCGCCTACGCCAAGACGGGGTCGACCGTGTTCGAGCGCATTGGGGCGGATGACACGATCCACTTCGTCGCCGTGGATGGAAGCGGAGAGACGCGCCCGCCGATCGACGGCGGCTACCCCTCGTTCGACGCCGAGTGGAAGTACATTGCGTTCGTTCGGACCGCGGAGTTGACCGGGCGTGATATCTACTGGGCGCCGCTGGAAGGCGACGCCGAAGCGAAGGCGCTTCTCGACGGGCCGAATTTGGAGGAATACCCGGCGCTCTCACCAAATGGGCGGTGGTTGGCTTATTCAACGAGCGAATCCGGAGCACAGCAAGTGTTCCTGACGCGCTTCCCAAGCGGTCAGGGCAAGTGGCAGGTCTCAGAACTGGACGGCACTTTTCCGCGATGGTCTCCGGACGGAACCCGACTTTACTTTGCAGGCCCCCAGGCCAGCATCTACGAGGTCAGGCTCGAAACGGAGCCGCGCGTGATGCTGACACCGCCTCGCCGCATCGTGGATGGCCCGAAACTCGGCATCGATCCATTCGTCGGCCTGGATTTCACCGCCGGCGGACAGCGCTTGATCGTCCAGCAGTCGGGCGGCACGGGGCGCCGCCAGGCGGTCGGCGTGATCGAAAACTGGTTCGTGGAATTCGAGGGTCGACAATGACGCTTGCACCCGGATGATCGCTGGGACATACGAGCCGCCGGCGACCGTCAAATTCCTTACTCGGCGTTGTTCTTGTGGACGCGCCGGGTATACTCTGCGCTGTTGGTGCGGACCCTTTCTGGAAACATATTCGGAGGTATGACATGGCAGATGCTCCGCCAACGGTCGTCGAACTCCGCCCCATGGGGATCGGCGATATCCTCGACGCCACATTTCGCCTGTACAAGACAAGTTTCGCGCCGTTTCTGGTGATCGCGCTCGTCGCCTATCTTCCATATGCGCTGTACACGCTCGGCGTCGGGCTTATGTATGAGCCGCCCGCCATGCAAATGGACCCGTACGCCCAGACAACCGAAGCCGATTACTGGGCGGCGGGGGAGCAGTCTGCAACCCCTACGCTCCTGTTCGGCATCGGCAATTTCGTGTTCCTCGTGATCGTGTTGCCGCTGGCTCAAGCGGCGCTCGTCTACAACATCTCGGGAGTGATTCTTGGAGAGCGGGTGTCGGCCGGGACGGCGTTCGGGCGGGCGGCCGGAAGGTTCCTTCCATTGTTCTTCACGCAGTTCCTGGCGGGAATCGTGATTGGATTCGGGCTTCTCTTGCTGATTGTCCCGGGGATCATTTTCAGCCTGTGGTTCATGCTCGTCGCGCCGGTGGTCGTGCTCGAACGCACGGGCGGGACGCGCGCAATGTCACGCTCGCGCGAGTTGATGAGGGGAAACCTGGGTAAAGGATTCATGCTTTATTTGGTCGTGGCCGTTCTCGGGTGGGTCGTGGGTATTGGCGCGGCGGTGGTATTCGACTTGTTGCCTCTGCCGCACGAGGTATTCGTCGACGTCGGCATACTTCTTGCACAGGCCCTGGTGCTTCCGATCCAGACCGCTCCTGTAATCCTGCTCTATTATGAATTGCGTGTGCGCAAGGAGGCCTTCGACCTGCAGCGGCTCGCCGAATCAGTTGGATACTCTCAGGAATCGCTTCCGGTGGGCTGACCGCATGCGAACGGGCTTGCTTCTGACTGCAACCCTGGCGATCTGGGGGACGCTCGCCGCTACCGCCGCCGGCATCGAACGAATCAGGGTTGAACAAGGCCGGCAGGCACGCGAAGCCGTCGCGCAGGTGCTCACCCAACCGGAGTTCCGCCGCGTGCACGACGAGTCTCAAAGTTGGGGCGAGTGGCTGATGGAAAAGCTCAAGGCCCTTGTGTCGTGGCTCGGCAACAAACTCTGGGCCCTGCCGGCGTGGTTGAGCTGGCTCATCGTCATCTGGATGCTGTTGACGCTGGTGGCGATCCTGGCGCACCTTGTTTACGTGGTCATATCACAGATCGGGGCCGGCCCGGGGCGCAGGCTTGACCCGCGACGAGCCAAAGGCCGAATCTACAGCGTTCGAAAGGAAAACTTCGACGCCGTGCTCGCCGAAGCTCAACGACATATCGAGGCAGGCGACTGGATGGCCGCCGTGCGCTACTTTTACGTCGCCGCGATCCTCTGGCTCGATCGCCACGGGAAGGTCCACTTTCGCGAGTTCAAAACGAATCACGATTACATCCGCGAGCTGACCCCTCATGCCGGCGCGCAGAGCCTCTTTCGCACACTGACGCGATCTTTCGACCTGGCCGTCTATGGCGGCCAGCCACCCAGTCAGGACACCTGCCGTGCGATGGCCGCCGGCCTTGAAAGCCTTCAACGTGAAGCTGGACCCGCAGACAAAACGTGATCTGATGCTGCTGGCGGCGGCGCTTACGGTATCCGTCCTTCTGGCCGTCCTGACCTGGCTGGTTCTGCCGCCGGCCGAGACCGGCAGCTTCCTCAAACAGCCCTCGACCTTCTTCAACGCGCCCTACGGCACCAAAGCTGCATACCTGGTTCTGGAAAAGCTCGGCTACGACGTCCGGCGACTGCGACGCCCGATCGATTATGACACGCTCGACGGGTTCGGGGCGCTTGTGCTTCTGCGGCCGGCGCATTGTCTCAATGAGTACGAGGCCGGCGTCTTGCGCGATTGGATCCGGCAAGGGCACAACCTTCTCGTCGCGCCTCCCGAAGAGCCGGTGTGGACGGAGGAGGAGTGGAACGAGGAACGAGAGGAGGAGTGCGCGGGGCCGTACGCCTGGTTCAGGTATGCAGAAGCCGATTCGCAGGCGGAGGAATCCGACAAGCAGCCCGACGAATCACCGCCGCGCATCCATCTGCCCGAGGGCATCAACGACCTTACTGCGGGCGACGACATTCGCTTTACTGTCGAGCACCCGCTCACGTGGCCCGGCGAGGAATCACGCGCCGAGATAATCTGGGAGGACGAGTCCGGCGTCGTGGCATTTCAGGCCTCCTACGGCGAAGGCCGGATCATCGCCTTGGCGGACGTGTACGCCTTGACCAATCGAGGACTCGGCGAGGGCGACCACCCGGTCTGGCTGGCCGGTCTCGCAGCAACGTTGATGCAGGATCACCCGGCCGCACCGCTGGCGTTTGATGAGTATCACGCCGGCTTCCCCTACCAGCCCAACCCATGGCTGGCCGCGAGCCGGCTGTTGTGGGACGACCGCTGGGCCTGCGCGGTCACGCAGGTGCTGTTGATGGGAATGCTTGCGTTGGTTGCGAACGGAGCGCGCTTCGGGCGCCCGCAGCGTCCCACGCCGAGACGGCGGCGCACACAAGGTGAGTTCACGCAGGCTGCGGGTCGATTTCTCCACGCCGCGCGGGCCCGCGATGTAGCGAATTCCACGCTAAACGGTTACTACCGGGAGCGACTTTGCCGCGCCCTGCGCCTGCCGCCGCACACCGCAACGGCCGAGTTGGCGAATGCCCTTCGACGGCGCGGGCGGCCGGAGGAGGCTGATCTCGTCCTCCAGGCCACCGAAGGCGGGGGCGCGGTCGGTGAATCCGAGCTGTTGCAGCGGGCGCAGCGAATGGAAGCAATGTTGGAGGCGCTCGAGCATGGCGCAGGAAGAATTGATGGAGCTCGTCCGGCGCATACGCGCCGAGTTGAGCAAGGCCATCGTCGGGCTGGATGATCTGGTGGACGAAGTCGTCGTGGCCCTGCTCGCCGGCGGACATGTCCTGCTGGAGGGAGCACCAGGAACGGCCAAAACGCTGTTGGTGCGGGCGCTGGCGATGACGGTGCGCGGTACGTTCCGGCGGATTCAGTTCACGCCGGACGTCATGCCGGCGGACCTGCTCGGTGTGAACGTGTACCGTGAGAGACCCGGCTTATTCGAGTTCGTTCCCGGGCCGGTGTTCTGCGATCTGCTGCTCGGCGACGAAATCAATCGCGCACCGGCTAGGACGCAATCAGCGCTGCTCGAGGCGATGCAGGAACGGCGGGTCACGATCGACGGCGAGACGCGTGCGCTGAGTCCCGTTTTCACCGCCCTCGCCACCCAGAACCCGATCGAATATGAAGGCACCTATCCGCTTCCCGAGGCCCAGCTCGATCGGTTCATGTTCAAGTCGCTGGCTGGCTATCCGCCGGAAGCAGGCGAAAGGGAGATCCTGCACCGTTACCAGCAGGGCTTCGACGCGGCCCGCGACGAGACGTTCGGGATCGAGCCGTGCACGGATCCGGAAGGCCTGGCCAAAGCCCGTGCCGCGGTCGCAGCGGTACGGGTCGCGCCGGAGGTGCTGCAGTACATCACCGCGATCATCCGGGCCACGCGCGACTTTCATCTTCTCGCCCTGGGAGCCAGCCCTCGTGCGGGCGTCATGCTGTTCCAGGCGTCGCGAGCGCTGGCCCCGCTGCGCGAGCGTGACTACGTGACCCCGGATGACGTGCGCGACCTGGCGGCCCCTTCGTTGCGGCACCGGGTGTTGCTCAACCCGGAAGCCGAGATCGAGGGTATGACCCCGGACGACGCGATTCGTCAGGTCGTCGAGCGCGTGGAAGTCCCGCGGCTGGGCACCGGCTTCGGCGGGACGTGACCCGTGATTCTGCCTACGCACAAGCTCGTGGTCCTGCTCGTGCTGCCCGCACTGATCTTCCTGATCTGGCGCGACACAGGCGGACTGCTGCTGGGCCTTGCGCTCGATGCGACGATCGCCCTGCTGGCCTTGCTGGACCTGCTGTGGTCACCGCCACTTGATACGCTCGAAGTCGAGCGCGTCATGCCGCCCTTCCTGTCGCTCGACGCGTGGAACGAGGTCGGGTGGGACGTTCGCAACGGCAGCGGGAAGCCGCTCACCCTGGCCCTGACCGACGATCTCCCGGAAGCAATGGCCGCAGCTCCTCCGATCGTGCGCGGATCTCTGCCGCCGCACGCGCGGGCCTCGTGGCGCTACGACGCGCGGCCGAAGTCGCGCGGCCGCTACGAGTTCGGGGACATCCATCTGCGGTGCGCCACGCAACTCGGTTTGCTCATACGGCAGAAGCGCCTCCCCATGCGAACACCCGTCAAAGTCTATCCCAACGTTCAGAATCTGCGGCGTTACGAAATGGCGCTGCAGCGCCATCGCATGCAGGCGTTCGGGCTTCGCCGGTCGGCCGAGCGTGGCAAGGGTTATCTCTTCGCAAGCCTTCGCGACTATCTGCCCGGCGACGACATTCGCGACATCGCCTGGAAGGCAACCGCACGTCGCGGCAGGCTCATCGTGCGCGAATACGACACCGAGCGCAGTCAGAACATCGTCGTCATGCTGGACTGCGGGCGGCTCATGACAACCCAGGCGGACGGCGTATCGCGACTCGACTACGCCATCAACGCCACGATCATGCTGACGTACGCCGCGATGAAGGAGGGCGACTCGCTCGGACTACTGGGCTTCAGCGACGAAATCGAGACGTACATGCCGCCGACACGCGGCCAGGGCGCACTCCGCCGCGTCAACGAAGCGCTCTATCGGCTCGAACCGCGCGTACGCGAGTCGAACTTCGACTTGGCGTGCCGGTTTCTGGCATTGCGGCATCGCAAGCGCTCGCTCATCGTCATCTTCACCGACGTCATCGACCGCGTCGCGTCGGGAGCGCTGCTCGCGCACGTCGGGCGTTTCGTACGCCAACATCGGCCGCTCTGCGTCACGTTGCAGAATCGTGAACTTCAGCGGCAGGTGGCGGCCGTACCGTACACGTTGGACGACTGTTACGTAAAAACCGTCGCGATCCAGGCGCGCGACGGCAGGCGGATTGCGCTCGAGCGCATGCGCAAGGACGGTGTCGACGTGCTCGACGTCGATCCGCACCACCTGACCCCGGCGGTGCTGAGCCGTTACCTGGCGCTGAAGCGCACCGGGCGATTCTGATCTCCGATCGCACCGGCGTCCGATCACTACCCTTGCCTTCGAAAAAGATCCGACGTGCAATGTCCTGTCCGATCGGCTGCGCTCCCGGATCTGATCTTGGCCCTGCGAACCGCCTGACAAGCCGCCAGTAGGCGCCGGCATCACAGGCTCTAATTGTCGGGCGCCTTACCTGAGTGGGCTTCGGCACGATGGTTCGGTGACCGGTCCCGCTGAGGCGTCGCGGCCGGCGAGCCCGAGGTAGAGCCAGTACACCAGCATGACCAACAAGCCCAGCAATAGCTTGACGGCGGAAGGGATGTTCGGCGCGGGTGTGACAAAGCCCTCGAGCAGTCCCGCGGCGATAAACGCAGGCACCAGGCCGAGTGCGATCTGTGCCGCGTCCCGGCCCTCCTCGCGAAGGGCACGCAGCCGTGTCCGCCGCCCCGGGCACCACAGGGCGTAACCCATAATGAGGCCCGCGCCGGCCGCGATGATGATCGCGGTCAGCTCCAGCGCACCATGCACCATCACCGTTTCCCAGAACGCGCCCGCCGCGTCGTTGCGGGCGTACGCACCGGCGAAGCCGCCGAGCATCGCCCCGTTGATCATGAGCAGGTAGATGGTCCCGATGCCGAATGACACGCCCAGAGCGTAGGCGGTGAAGGCCACGATGATGTTGTTGGTCGTGACGAGACTGGACAGAACAGGCGAAGGTACCTGCTCGAAGCGCGTGCGGATGTCCTCGCCGGCCTTGTCGCCGCGAAACTCCGCCTCCGCGCCGCCCAGTAAATCGGCCACCACCGACGGGTTCGTCTGCACGCTGACATACCCCATTGCGACGAACGCCAGAAACACAACCAGGCTCGTCGCCATATACCGCCAGCGCTGGCGGAAAAGCCGGGGGTAATCTCTCACAAAAAACCGCAGCACTGAAACGCGCGCGCGTGGCCGTCGGCCGTAGAGCTGACCATGGGCACGGGTGATCAGACGATTGACGCCGCGCAACTGATCGGGCGCCGCGCCCAGCGCCTGCAAACGTGCAAGGTCCGCGCTGATCTCCCGGTATAAATGAACGAACCGGCGCGCCTGTTCACCCGAAAGTGTGCGTGGCCCGCGGCGGCTGACGCGCTCGACGAGCCCTTCAAGCTCATCCCAGTCCGGGCGGCGCGCCTCGATCAGTTGGTCAGGCGTCAAGGTGCCGTCCCTCCGCGATGCGTTCCAGATAAGCTTCCGGGTCGGAAATATCCCCGCCGTGTCTGGCATGCAGTCGCTGCGCCAGCCCCTGCGCCAGGCGCTCCCGTGCATCCGGCAGAAGTTGGATCCGGCGCTGCAGGAAACCACGTACCAGGCGACGCTCCTCGGCATCGAGGGCGGCATACGTGACCTGAACCTCGGCGGGTCTCGGCCCGTGCTTGCGATCCTGCGTTGCCCGAAAATCCGGCTCCGACTCCTTCACGACGATGGTACCGGCCACGATGTCGCCAAGCCGCTTGCTCTGAGGATGCAGCAGGGCCGTAACGCCACCAACCATGTACACGCCGGGTAGTGCGTCAACGATGCGAACGAGGTTTCGAATCAAGATGTCCAGGGCGGTCGCAGGAGTGCCGTCGTCGCGCATCACGCGGATCTGGAGGTAGCGCTTGCCGGGCGTCTGGCCATTGAGCAAAAGCTCGAATATCGCGTAGTAGCCGAACAACACCAACATCACGATCACAAGGACCAACGCCAGCATCCAGGCGCCGAATTCGTCGTCGCCTTGCCTTTCTGCTGCGGTAATGAATGGAGCGCCGGCGCACATCGCGACAATCCCAACGAAAAAGACCAACAACCACATCAGCAGCATGTCGATCAACAGCCCGCAGAACCGCGAGCCCGGCCCGGCAAGCTCGAAGCTGACCTCGACGCTCTCGGGCGTCTCCACCGAATACTTGCCCATGGAGGACATGCGTGCCACCGCCAACAGGGTACGTCACATCCGTGGCGTTCACTCCCGCGGAAACAGCGCGATCAATCGGCCAGCGTGACCACACGTCACGAGCTCCACACCCGCGTGGCGTTCGTAAATCTCGCCCGCGACAAGGTGATCGAGCGATTCATCGCCGCTGACCATCCCAACGCCGACGAATTCGTTGCCCACATGTCGCGGATCGACGTCGCCGACGGCGCACATAATGAGCTCGCCTTCGCCCTTGTGGATACGCTCCGGGCGCCACCCGTCGCCGCCGCGTCGCACCATCCAGACCTCGCCGGCGGCGTTGACTGCGACGACTTCGTTACCCGCGCTTTCCGGATCAAGGTCACCGACGGCCGCGCCGCCCATGCCGTGCTCCGTCTCGAGCAGCACTTCCGCCCGCCAGCCGTTTTCCTGCGGCCACGCCGAATGCCCCATCAAGCTCATTCCGACCAAGAGTGCAGATAATCGCATAGCCATCCTCCCGATCTTGGTCTTCGCGATACAACGCGCAGTACCTCTTGGGCAAAGTCTACTCCGCATGGTAGCAATCGAAACCATCCATTGCTAGCGCGCCGATCCCGCTTCGAAAGGGGGGTGGCCGGTCGTTCGGTTGGACGTCCGCCGCCAGGCAAGCCGAGGTTGATAGGTGGACAAGTCGTAGTCGGAGCATCCCTCCTGTGCAATGACCCTCGCAGACGCAGTGAGTACGGCGCTGTTGAACAGGCCCCAATGCACGATCACTTGGTCGGGCCGCACCGGCGACTCGAAAACCAGCGAGACCCGCAGACGCCCGGTCCAGGCGCTCACGCGACGTGCCGATGCGGCAGGCGTGGTCTCACCCGGCAGCAGGAAGGCAGTCCGTTTTTTATGCGGAAGGCGCGTGCCGCCGTTGATTTCCGCCCGGACCCGCCCGGCGATGAGGCGCTCGACAGCGGTGGCGACACGTTGCTGTTCGCCAATCTCAATGAAATCCTCATGGGCGCGCGGGATCGGCAGCCAGGTTTCCGCGATCTTGATCGGGATAAAGACATCCAGCCGCACCTCATGTGAGTCAATAGCAATGAGGGCGCGCACGCTCTGCAGCGCGTCTTTCCCTGCAAAACGATCGACGTCGCACGGCCTCGATGACGGCGCACCGTGACATGCATCGAAGTGGGTCCGGCGCAGCCACAGGATCT
This sequence comes from uncultured Phycisphaeraceae bacterium, assembly GCA_964574815.1. Taxonomy (GTDB): domain Bacteria; phylum Planctomycetota; class Phycisphaerae; order UBA1845; family UBA1845; genus CAZNPL01. The sequence continues at coordinate 66,844 of CAZNPL010000002.1, read as the reverse complement.
CCACATTGCCCCCGTCGGTCAGACGAAACAACCGCTCTGATCCGGGTCGATCAAGAAATGAGAGGAGAAAGTGTATGGGGAGTGACGAAGGCTCTCCGCTGACTGCCTGCTGCAGAGACAGAAACGCCGGCTCAGCGGGTGCGGTGTATTCAAACGAGTACTTAATGCTCATATCACGCAGTTGGGCTTGTTCCAGCGAATCGTGCGCGATGACTCCGCTTGAGACACTCGACATACGCCCCGCGAGGCGCCGCCCGTCGTCGCCGCGAATCACAAGGCGATCGAACAGGCGCTCACCGTAGTCGGTGGCCGCATGCTTAAAGTCCTCTACGTCAATGAGAACGTCTCTCGAAGAGTGCAGTTGCCGTTCGTGCAGGAGATCTTCCGCATTTGCGGTCAATTCCAGGATGACGCGACTGTCGCTCACCTCGATGCGTCCGCGCACAACCGACAGCGTGTGCCCCTCTGCGGCCGTACCAAAGAAGAGGAAAAACGTTCCCGCGGCCAACAGACTTCCATTACTCGGCCACATGGATGTCGATCTCCGCAAAAAAGGTGCCCTGGCCGACATCCTCGGCGATCCAGAGCAGATGCCGGAAGGGACCGAACGATTCGTCCGCCCCGGTGATCGACGAGCCGTGAACGCCGCCCGCCCCGAGATCTTTCGTGTTCACGACGGCGATAAGCGACCAGCCCTCGTGTTTCCCCTGCTTGATGGCCGGGCTGGGCATCTGCTTTTTATCGGAGCCCCACAGGGAAAAGTACTGCGGCGCGCGGTTGCCGCGATGCGAGGAATACGTGTTCACTCGATCGAGCGTGACACTACGGACAAGGTCAATGTAGAAACGTCCCTCATTGTCGTACCAAACGCAACGTTCAGTATCGTCCTCATGCTGCGCGACCTCACCGTCGTTGAGGCGTGGCAGTGTGTCGCCGACGGCCCCCGACCTGCGATGCGGCCGATACTCACCGCGCTCCTGATAGTAGCGAAAACGCACACCGTTGGCCGACGCCTGATCCGCGTAGTCCGTTCGGACGAGCGGCCCGATCTTCAGGGCATCAAAGCTCGTCCCGCGGTCGATGATCACACGGCCGATCGGCGACTCGTTCTTGAAAACCGGCGGGGGAGGCTCCGGATATACGTGGCGGAACTTGACTGGTTCGCGATCTGCAAAGTCGTCGTACAGCGGTGCGGCCGCGCGTAACGCGTCGTTTTCGTTCCTCGCGGCCGTCATTGCAAAGATGATGATGCGCTCGTCGTCCGGCAGCGTCAACGTCTTCGCGCCGGGCGGCAGGTCGAGCCCGTACTTGAACAGATAGCTGAACTTGTACGCCTCGTTGCCGTGCTCGGGATGGTGCCGATGTGTGCTGAACCATGCGATGGTGTCGCGCTTGATGTAGCCGGGCGTGATGCCGACGACGTTTCCCTTGCAGTGATGGTCCACCTCCGCGAACTTACGGTCCCAAACGCGATTATCCCATTGGCCCACGAATCCGGTCCACTTCTGAATGGACAGTTCGTGCGCGGCGCCGTCAATGATGAATCGTCCGTCGACGTCGTCGGTGGCGGCCCCCAGAAAACACAGCCGATCAAACGAACCATCGGGCAAATCGACCGTCTGCCCGCCGCAGACGAGTCCGTTCTTCTTACCCGGCTCGCCGGGGCCAAGCTTGAAGGCGATGCCCTCGCTGACGACCGTTTCCGGCAGCATCTCGGCCGGGATTGAGCGGCCGCCCGAACCGAAACCGCCGTCGGAACGGTCGGAGTCGGCAGAGAGCAGGTCGCTGTCGTACGTAAGCTTGACCGGTACGCTGGCCGGTTGCTCGAGCTTTGTCGACGCAGGCGCCAGTGCGACGGCAAAACTCCGCGGACTGTACGGGCTCATGCTCACAACGAGCCGGCCGCCGTTCAGCGTTGCGTCGCCGATCCGCCGCTCCTGCCCGTCGACCTCGTAAGCGGCCATGATCGGAACAGCGAAGGCAACCTCGACGTTCTTTGCTTCTCGTCCCCAAAGCTCCTGCAAGCGCACGATATATGACTCGCTGTCCTCAGCACGCTTCAGGGCACGAACGTCAACCTGTTCGGTATTCACACGCAGGAACCAGAACGACCGCCCCAGGTCCCCCGGATGTCGTTCCACCTGAAACACGCGCAACGGTTGATTGAGGCGTCGCCCCTGCCACTCGCTGCGGCCTTTCCGCCAGTCGCCCTCATGGCCATAAAGAGCATAAATGAACTCGTGACGCCCCCAGTCCTGACTGTGCTGGTCGAGGTAGCGGTGCCGTACGCCGGGCGTGTACAAAAGCGTCAGGCGCACCTCGTTGTCGGCCGGCTTGTCCGAACCGAACTTGCAGTCTTCCAACACCGAGACGCCGTATTCGCCGAACACATCGGTCAAATCGAACCACTCGTGCGACGGCACCTCAAACTTGGTCGGGTCGTTGTTTCCGCGTTCGATGGTGCCCATGCCCCAGTTGTAGGTGGCCATCGGATTGGACACGGTCAAGGGGAACGATGCTTTCAGGGCGCATTCCGTTGATTGCCAATCGGCATCGGTTTTGAATTCAACGCGCCGCCCGGCATCGCCACATGCGAGTCTGATCTCCTGCGTTACGACAGAGTTGCGGGCGGTCCGCTCAATCTCCAACGCCACGCGTACCGGACCGCGCTCCGTGACCCGCACCTTCGCCGGCCCTTTGAACGCATCGATTGGCGGGTTCTTCCGGTCGGCCCAGTCCATGTTCCACGCCGGCCAGTTTGCGGGCTTTTCGTACGTGAAGACAAGTTTCGCCGGCGACGCCAGCAGCTCCCTGCCGGTGTGCCTATCTTCGATGCTCGCAACATCACCGTCCTCGTTGATCGAAACGCGATAGTGTTCGTTCTCCAACGACGACTGCGAAATCTTGAGGGCGTCTCCCGCGCTGTAGGGCGTATTGCTTCGGCGCACATCAAACACGGTCAGACTGACCGACGGCACGCCTGCGACAAAGAGGATTTTCAACTGCTCTTTGGATCGTTCCAGAATCTGCGATGGCACCTCCTTTCCCTGGGCGTCAAACACGGCCACGGCCTTCGGGACTACCCGGTCGAATCGCACGGTGGCCTCGACGACGTCCTCGCGTGCAACAGTCAACGGATTATAAACGACCAGCGGCACGCCCTCGGCGCGCGTGTCCAACGCCCGCGACACACCGCCGATTGAGTGGGTCAACACCGCCGCAAAGCCGTTCATCGCCACGATCTCGTCGTTCCACGAGTATGTGTAAGCGCGGGGAATGCTCGTGCCGGGCAGAATGTCGTGCATCTGGTTCGCCAGCAACCGCTCCCACGAGCGGTTGAGCTTCTCGATCGGGTACTCGGCCGCACCGAGCCAGTCCGCGGCGACGGCCATGCGCTCGGCCGCGTCAGCGAGCAGTTCGCCCTTCCGGTTCCACCTTTTCATGTAGGACTGCGACGTGAGCGTGCCGGCGGAGTGCTCAGTGAGTAACATGTCTCCCCGGTACCGCGGCAGCGAAGCTCTCTGCTGTTTCGTAATATCCTTGTACATCTGGTCGGAGGAGACCAGCGCGACTTTGAACAGACTGTCCGGGTTGTCGATGCTGGCGAGGTAGTTCTCGACGTCCTTGGCACGTGGCGCACCCCCTTGATCCCCGACGCCGTAATAGTGGTAGTCCGCCCACACGCCGTACTTCCGCCCGTTCGTCGTGATGCGCTCGGCCCACTGCGGATTAAGGTCAACGCGGCCCTCGATCGCCCCCACGTACGGTCCCGGGTCTAACGCAGCAATGACCGACTCACCGTCCAGCCCCTCCCAGACGCCGATCTTGAACGGAATGCCCACGGCCGATCCCCATGTCAGCTTCTGCGTAGAGAAGCCTTCAAGTCCGCAGTGGGCCCAAATCGACGGCATGGACGCGGGAAAGCCAAAGCAGTCCGGGAGCATGAAATCAATGCTCTCCTTGCCGAACTCCCTGCGGAAATACTGGTTACCGTAGAGCACCTGCCGGATCACCGCCTCGGCCGACGGCACATTGACGTCCCCCTCATCCACCGAAGAGCCGGACACGAACCAGCGGCCTTCGGCGATGTATTTCTTGAGGCGTTCGTACCTTTGCGGGTAGTACTCCTTCATCATGTTGTAACGAACGGATCCCGTGAAGTTGAAAACGTACCCGGGGTATCGCTCGAAACGCTCGAAATTCTGATCGAGCGTTTCCCGGATGTATCGGTCGATCGTTGTGCAGAAATCCCAGCGCCACTGCGTATCGAGATGAGCGTAGCCGACGCAGTAAAGAACCCTGTCCTCGGACAGGTCGAACATGCGGCCCTCTGAGTCCGCGCGAACCGAAAAGCCGCACAGAGCGACCGCCAGGCCTGCCAACACGAAAAACCGTTTTCTCATCGCCCTCTTGTACTCCCAATCGCCTGGGTCATTGTTTCCGAGCCGCGCCACTAATAAAGCGGTGGAGTCTCTTTCACGTCCGCATTGTTTCCGAGCCGCGCCCGTAAGGAAGCGGTCTCTCTCACACCCGCTCCCTTACAATCGCTTCTCGGTATTGCACAAACACGCACAACTCCTGCACACCGAGCTAGCGCAAGTCGAGCCGTCGCAGGCCGGCGTCGGCCAGGCTCGCCCCGAGAATCACCGCGCCGAGCACGACCTTCTGCCAGAAGTGCTCAACGTGCATCAGGTTCAGTCCGTTGTTGAGCACGCCGATGATCAACGCCCCGATCAGTGTCCCGGTAACGCTTCCCTTGCCGCCGAACAGGCTCGTCCCGCCGACCACCACCGCGGCGATGACGTTGAGCTCCCACATCTCACCGACTTTCGGATCGCCGGAGGCGAGCTTGGCGCACTGAAGCACACCCGCCAGCCCCGCCAGCGCTCCCGTAATCAGATAAACCAGCAGCTTGGTGCGACGCACCGGAATGCCCGCCAGTCGGGCGGCCTCCTCGTTGCTGCCGACCGCGATCACCCCGCGCCCGAAGACCGTTCGCGAAAGCGAAGTCGCGGTAACGACGTACATCACGAGCATGATCAGAACGGGCACCGGAACGTGCCTGCCCAGCACGGACTCGAACACGAATCCCGCGCCGAGCCACCGGAATCCGTCGGGCAGATCGTAGACCGGCTGGCCGTCGCACAGAATGAACGCGAATCCCCGGGCCATGAGCATCGCGGCCAGCGTGACGATAAAGGGCGGGATCAGGAATCGCGCCACGATCGCGCCGGACATGGCTCCCACGGCCGCGCCCGTCGCCACTCCGCCAGCCAGCCCGAAGAAGATCGCAAGATAAGGCGACGACGCGGACAACGCCTGCATCAAGAGCGCCGCCACCACGCCCGTCAAGGCCACGAGAGAACCCACCGACAGATCAATGCCGCCCGTCACAATGACCAGCGTCATTCCGAACGCGATCAGCGCCTCAAACGAAACCTGACGGGCCACGTTGATCACGTTGGCCAGTTGTGCGAAACGACCGTCCGTGAGAATCGACGTCGTCACGACCAGCAGCAGCAGGATGACCGGCATCCGTGCCGCAACGAGCGACCGCAAAAGGGATGACGAATGCGCTTGTTTCACGGCGCAGTCTCACCGACAGCCAGATTCATGATCGACTCCTGCCTGACCGAGCGCTCACGATTATCCAAAACGCCCATCAAACGCCCCTCGCACATCACCCCGATCCGGTCGGCCATCCCGATCACCTCCGGAAGTTCCGAGGAAATCATCAGAACGGCCGCGCCGCTTCGAGCCACAACGTTCAGCTTCTCGTAAATCTCGACCTTCGCGCCGACGTCCACGCCGCGCGTCGGCTCATCGAGGATGACGACACGGTACGCTTCCTGGAGCCAGCGGGCCAGCATGGCTTTCTGCTGGTTACCCCCGCTCAAAGTGGCCGCGGCGATCTCGGTGCCGGCGGCGCGGACGCCGTGCCGCCGCATCATCTCGCGGGCGAATCGTCGTTCGCGTGGAATGCTGAGCAGTCCACACCTCGCCGATCGTTCGCGATGCGCAAGCGTGATGTTCTCGCGCAGGGGGCGATGCAGCAGAAGTCCCTGGTTCTTGCGATCCTCCGGAAGAAATGCCACCCCCGCGCGCTTGGCGGCCCCGGGCGACTTGAACGGACCAACCGCCCCGCCCACGCGAACGCCACCTGTGCAGGGCATCGCCCCGAAGATCCCTTGTCCAATGGAGCTCCGGCCCGAACCAACCAGACCGGTCAATGCGAAGATCTCTCGCGCCTTCACGTCGAACGACACATGCCGAAACGCCGGCGGCGCCGACAGGTTCTCCACGCAAAGCGCGATGTCCCCAAGTTCCAGCGTGCGCGATGGGAACTCCCGATCGAGCGTTCTACCAACCGTCTCGAGAATCAGCGTGTTGCGGTTCACCTCGTCAATCGGCCGCGTCGATATGTGTCGGCCGTCGCGCATGACGGTGACGTAGTCGGCCAGTTCAAAGATTTCATCCAATCGATGCGAGATATAGATCACGCTCACGCCACGCGCGGTCAGATCCCGCACGAGCCGAAATAACGCCGCCAACTCGTGCGGAGTCAGCACGGCCGACGGTTCGTCAAGGATGAGGATGCGCGCTTCCATCGAGAGCGCTTTGGCGATCTCCACCATCTGCTGCTGCGCGACGCTGAGCGCGCTTACCCTCGTGCGGATGGGCACGTTGAGCTGCAACTCGCCGAACAACCGTGCGGCCTTCTCATGTAGTTCACTAAAGCGGATTCGATGCAGAACGGAGGAACTCGGCCATCGCCCCAGAAACACGTTTTCACTCACGGACAGACTGGGAACGAGATTGAGCTCCTGATAAACAATCGCGATCCCCAGCTTCTGAGCATGCCTCGCGTCGCGGATGCCCGCCGGCTCGCCGTCGATTTCGACTGTCCCCGAATCGAGCGCGTGGGCTCCGGCCAGCACCTTCACGAGCGTGCTCTTGCCCGCGCCGTTCTCGCCCACTAAACCGTGAACACACCCCGGAAGCACATCGAAACTGACGGCGTCCAAAGCCTGTACGCCGGGGAACCGCTTGGAGACTTGCTTGAAACGAATACGGGGCGCAGCGGGCGTCATGACGCTCGGTCCGGCGGGCCGGTGTACGTGCCCACCTCGACCGGAATCACCGGCGGCGGTCTCCTGCCCTCGAAGTGATCGTGGATGGCGTTGATAGTGAGCCGGCCGATTCGCCGCGGATGCTGAATCACGTCTCCGTAAATCGCACCGCTCTCGATCTTGGCGCGGGCCTCGGGCGTCGCGTCGTAGCCGACGATGCTGATTTCGCCGAGCTTTCCGGCCGCCTCCACCGCCGCCAGCGCGCCCAACGCCGAGTCGTCGTTGATCCCGAACACGCCCGCCAGATCGTCATGCGATTGCAACAGATCCTCCATCACACGGACGGCCTTGTCGCGGCGACCCTCCGCCGACAGTTCGGCGACGATCTGGATACCCGGCTGGGCTGCAATCTCCTCCTTGAAGCCCTTCACGCGATCGGTAACGCTGGCCACCTCCGGATGCGACAGGATCGCCACCTTTCCCTCCCCGCCGATGGCCTCCGCAAGAAGCTTCGCAGCCTCGCGCCCGCCCTCCACGTTGTCTGAAGCAATGTGGGACGTGACCTCTCCGATAGACGCCGCGCTGGCGATGTCGGCCGTGAAGACAGGGATGCCCGCCTCGTTCGCCGCGACGATACCGGAGCCGACGCTTCGCGAATCGCACGGGCAAACGACCAGAGCGTCCACGTCCTGAACGATGAAATCGTCAATCTGGTTGGCCTGTCGCCCCGAATCGAATTCGGCTGTGCTGATCAGCAGCCTGTAACCGTGCCGGGCCGCCTCTTCCTCCAACCCCGCTCGCAGGTCCTGATAGAACTGGTGCTGCACCGTCAAAAGCGTCACGCCGATGGTCTTGCCTGACGACTCACGATTCTCCTGAGCACTCTCCCCCGATTCCCGGCAGCCCACGGCGGCAACAAGCAGACACGTCGCCACGAGGCCGGTAAGGCATGTAATGCGTAGTGGGCTGCTTCGCGCTGAATATCGAGGAAAACAAGCCGGCGGCCGAGACACCGCGCTTCTCCTGATGGCCGGGATGCCAATTGCACAACTGACGTGAGCATCGTACGGCCGTGCAGATCAAACCGCAACGCGGCGGGGCGCACCGCTTGTCGGACGGGATTGTTGCGGCTCAACAGTCCAGGCGCGTCGGGATGCCTTTCCCCAGTACGCGTTTCCCTCTTGGCCAATTCCGCGGCTTAGCACAAGCGTCGACCGGCCCCTTCTCGAGGTTGGCTCCCGCGGCCGCTGTCGAGATTATTTCACCGACAGACGCCAACTGAAGCGAAGTCAGATTGCCGTGACAACTTCCTAGGCCATTCGCCGTACACCCCCTTGAATGCCCCCGGGCGGGTGTGGTATGATCAGTGTTCAACTTTCGGGCTTTGTTCGGGCAAAGGTGTCCTGAAAACCAGTCGTTCATCCATGTGTCAGGAGGGTCCACATTGAGTGCACGCACCAGCGCCGCCGTCCGGCTGACGCTGATGGCCACGGTGCTTGCCGCCGGTGCGGCGTGGGTGATGCCGCGCGCTGAGTCCGTCAAAATGGCCGACGTCCGATTTGACGAGCGGGCGCTGCAAGCCGGCTGCCGCAACGTACACACCATGGTCCGCCTCCACGAGACCTTCGAGAACATCATGCCCTGGCTGTCGTCGGTCGGTGCGGCCGCGGCCGCGGCCGACTACGACAACGACGGGGACGCCGACCTGTACGTCACCAATTCCGGCCGGGGTGATCGCAACGTTCTCTTCCGCAATCTGGGGGACGGGACCTTCGAAGACATCACCGACTACGCCGGTGTGGCGTGCGGAAATCCAGAGGGCGCGTCGATGCACGCTATCTGGGGCGACATCGACAACGACGGATACCTGGACCTCTACGTCGGCAAGTGGGCCGAGCACAATCAACTCTTCCACAACCAGGGCGATGGCACGTTCATCGACATCAGCGCTGAATCTGGCACCGACTTCTGGGGCTACACCAACGCCGCCACTTTTCTCGACTTCGACCGCGACGGACGGGTCGATCTGCTCGTCGGCAACTACTTCGCCCGGACGGTGCCTCATCCCGAAACCGGCCAATACGTGCTCAACGACCTTTGGGATCCGGTGACGACGCGCGTCATGCACGAGACGTTCACCCACGCCGACAACGGCGGCCGAAACGTGCTCTACCGCAATCGCGGCGACGGCACGTTCGAGGACGTGACAGACACGGTCGGGCTGGACTTCACCGGCTGGACACTCGCCACCGGTGCGGGCGACCTCAACAACGACGGCTGGCCCGACCTCTACCTGGCCAACGACTTCGGCCCTGACGAGTACTACCTCAACACCGGCGCAACGGAGAACCCGCCGCGCTTCCGACTGGTCGTCGATCCCAAAGGCCACCCCGGCATCGGCAACGATTGGTGGAAGGGAATGAACGTTGACATTGCCGACGTGAACAACGACGGCTATCTCGACATCTATGTGACCAACATCCTCGAGCGCCGCTACAAGACCGACGAGGGCAACATGCTCTGGCTGAACTGCGTCGACCCGGCCTGCCCGGGCGGACGGGGATTCAAAAACATCGCCCAGGAGAGCGGCACCTTCGACGGCGGCTGGGGCTGGGGTGGCAAGTTCGCCGACTTCAACAACGACGGCCTGATGGACATCTACACCGTCAACGGTTTCGTCACCGGCCACCCCGAGCGGAATTACTGGTATCAAATCCAGGAGATGGTCACGCAGACCAAGAATCAGACGGCCGACGCTCGCGATTGGCCTGTGATGGGCGATCGCGACCTCTCCGGTCACGAACGCGGCCGTCTCTTTATGCAAAGGCCGCGCAACACGCGTGGCAACACGCGAAACGTGCCGCAATTCGTCGAAGCAGCCGAAGGTGCGGGAATCATCGATCGCTACAACGGCCGCGGCATCGCGCTGGCGGATTTCAACCAGGACGGGCTGCTGGATATGTACGTCGCCAACCAGGGCGCGCCCGCAACGTACTACGTGAATCAATCCGTCACCGCCCCCAAGAAAACCTCAGAAACCCCCGCGAACGCGTATCTGCGCCTGGCGCTCCGCGGACGGCCCGACTCGCCCGTCCTGATTTCCAACCGAATGCTGGCCTCAACAGCGACTGCCGTCGGTGCGCGCGTAACGGTCGAGACCGAAGACGGCATCCAAATCCGCGAGGTTCAAGGCGGCATGGGATTCTCTTCCCAGTCCGAACACACGCTTCACTTCGGCTTGGGCGATCAACAGGAGATCAAGCGAGTTACGATCGACTGGCCCAGCGGACGCCGGCAGGTGCTCGAGGGCTACAGGGCCGAAGAGTTGGTGAATCGAACGACGGTCATCGAGGAGCCGGTGGAAGAGGTGGCCAGTTTATGACCGAGGAAGCGGCAACAGTCTCTCAGAATCACGCACCGGCCCGCCGCCGGCGCTGGCTTTGGCCAGTGGCCACGGTCGGCTTGGCGACCATCGCGCTGGCCGCATTCTCGCGCGTCGGGATGCTGGATCTGCCCACTCCTCCGAGCGGGCTCTCTCTCAATGACAGTGGACTCGCGGGCCTGGACCGGCTCAAGCACGTCGACGACTACGTGCGCAGAAACAACCCGCCCAACACGCTGCAGGAGTCGGACCTTCCGACAGAGACGGTCGAAGCGGCCCAACTCGTTCGCAAAGGCCTGGAACTGATCGAACGGGATGACCCCGCTCGCGGCCTGGAATTGATGCGCGACGGCGCGCGTCGGGCGCCGAGCAACCTCGCGCTGGGAAACGCCTACCGCATGGCCGTCTTCGAATTGCAGCGCGAGTACCTGATGTCGTCTCACCAAAGCGCGCTGCTGGCGCCGGAGTTCCCGCCGCACCTGGCCAACGAGCCTGTGGCCTTCTTTGAAGAACTGGCCGGCGAGAACGACGCCCGCGAGGTGCGTATCCAACTCGCCCTCGCCTGGGTCGATCGAATGCTGCTCTTCCCGGCACTCGAGATCAAGGCACCTTCCAGCGTTGAAGCAGTCGACATTCTCACTGAATTGATCGAGGCCGACGGCGCGGGTTACGTGCCGGCCCTCTTCGCCCGCGGCATGAACCATCTGCACAGGCCGGCTCGCCTGGTCTGGCCCGAGTCCGACAAGACGCCGCCCGATGCGGCCGCAAGGGACATCGGCCTATGCGTCGCGATCGGCCGGGAGTTCGGCGTCGGATCGGATCGGCTGCAGGCCAACCTCGCGATCGCGCTGGGCGACGCTTATGTGAAAGCGGGCCGGCTGGGCGTGGCCCGCTCCTGGTGGCAGATCGCCCAGAACCTGTCGAACGAAGCCGACGTGAAAGAAGCCGTCCGGCGTCGCTTCGGCTGGTCCGACGAGGAGGCCCTCGATCGACTCGAGGCGGAGCTCGACCGTGCCCGCTCGAACCTGACCGACCCGATGACGGACCTGGCGTTTATGTGGAATTGACGATGGCAGACGCTGTTGTACCACAATCTGCGGCGCAAGCGCCGGCTCTGGCGGCACGCCAAAGCGGCGGGCTCCAGGTAGTGATCCCGAGTCTCAAGGACCCGCGGATCATGGTGGCCCTCGCGCAAACGCTCTGGACCATCCTGGGCCAGACGACGTACTACTTCAACCGCGACCCCGTACAGCTCACGGCCGCCATCGGCACCGCGCTTGTACTCGACTTTTTGCTGATGATTTTCGTCCGGCGCCAGGTGACCATCCCCCTGAGCGCCTATCTGACCGGCCTGAGCATCGGCATCCTGCTGGAGAGCTACGACTGGCGCGTCTTCGTGGTCGCATCCGCCTGGGGCATCCTCTCGAAATACCTCATCCGCGACAGCAAGCGCCATTTCTTCAACCCGTCCAACTTCGGTCTGGTCACGGTCCTTCTACTATGTCCTTTCAGCGCAACCATCGCGCCGGGATCCCAATGGGGCGCCGACTATCGCGTCGCTCTGGTGATCATCGCGCTCGGCCTGATGATGATGAAACGCCTGAAGCGCCTCGAGCTGGCGCTCGCCTGGATGGGCGGCTACGTACTCATGGCCTTCGGCCGCATGGCCCTCGGCCAGGGCGGCATGGTCTTCGCCCTCGGCCCGATGACCGGGGCCGAGTTCGCCCTGTTCACCTTCGTCATGCTGCCCGACCCCAAGGCCTCACCGCCGACGCCGCGAGGCCGCATACTCTGGGGCCTCTCCATCGCCGTCCTCGACGGAATCATGCGCTACATGGAGATCCGCTACTCGATGTTCTATTCCCTCTTCATCCACACGGCCATGCTGCCGGTCTATCATTGGATCGCCGCAAAGTCGGGCATCGAGGAAAACAGCCCCTGGAAGCTCCTGACCTTCGGCTTCGGCAAGACTTCGACAACCTGATTAAACGGGCGAAGGGCCTGATCCTACACCTGTGATTCCGCGACTGGGGCCTGGGGCGACGATAGTCGATAATGTCGCCCGCTCAGGATCACGGCGCCTTGCGCTCGTCGGGAATTCCGTTCACATCATTGTGGGGTCAAAAACTGCAATGGACTACGCCAGCACGCGTACCAGAAACTGAGCGCCGACCGTCACAACAACGAGTGCCAGAGGGTACACCGCGGCATAGGCCAGTGAAGGCGCGTCCGATTCGAACTGCGCTGCAGCGGCGCCCAATCCCGGCGTGCTTGTCATCGCACCACACGTCATGCCGAGCGCGCTCGCCACGCTCTGACCAAACAGCCAGAACGCGAGTCCGAAACCGATCGCAATGGAGAACACCACGACAAGAAGCGAAAGGGTGACCAACGCCACGCCCTGCGATTGCAGCACGCCCCATAACTCCGTTCCCGCTCGCACGCCCGCCGCGACCAGAAACAGAACCAAACCCAGTTCGCGCATCAGGTAGCGCGCGGCCATCGGGACATAAACGCGTAACCGCCCGATTCTTCCGAAGTGTCCGAGCAGTATACCAACGAAAAGCGGCCCGCCCGCCAAACCCAGCTTGACGTCACCGATGAACGGGACGGGAAGGGGCGTGAACGCGAGCACCAGACCGATTACCAGGCCAGCGGCGAAAGATGGGATTCCGGTCTCGTGAATTCGCCGCTCTGCAATTCCGACGGCCTGGGCGAATCGGACTACGTCCGGCTCGTAGCCTACGGCGCGAATCTGGTCACCGACCTCGGGCACGAAGTCGCCGCGCGGAACAACCTCGATGTCCTCGCGCCGCACTCGCGTGATGACGACATTGAATCTGCCGCGCACACTTAGCTCACGCAGACTCCGCCCTGCGAATTCGGCCTCCGTCACGTATATATCACGTGCGACTACGTTGGCCGACTCAAGCAACTCGACCTCCGCCGGCACGGGTGGTCCGATCAACAGGGAAAGGCGATCCAGTTGTTCCTCTGTACCCACGGCTAGAACGACGTCGCCGTCTTCGAGTCTTGGGTCGCCGCTTGAGGGGAGGACGTCCTCCCCGCGAAAGACGCGCGAGATGCTCGCAGACGCAAGCTCGCGCAGTTTCAGTTCGCTGATCCGCCGTCCGACACATCCCGGGTTTTGAACGGCAAAAGTGCGGCGGTGAACGGCCTCGCTTGAGGGTAAATCAGGCCTCCCGGAGTCGGCTTCAAGTCGGGAGCGGAGCATTCTGGGCGCCAACTGCGCGAACAGGACGACGCCGACAACGCCGACCGGATACGCGACGCCGTAAGCCACCGACACAAGCGGGCTGTCACAAGCCTCGACACCGGCCGCCAACGCCGGAGTGCTCGTCAAAGTCCCCGCAAAGAGACCGACGATCACCGCTGGCTCCAGCCCGACGAGCCTGCCGATCAGACCGCAGAGGACCGCCGCGCCCACGATCGTGGCCAAGGCCACCGAAATAGGAGCCCAGCCCTTGGCCCGAAGGGTGCGAACGAATTTCGGGCCGGCCTGCAAACCGACCGCGTAGACGAACAGGACCACGCCAAAGTCACCCAGCACCTGCAACGGATCCGGATCGGCCCAACGAAAATGGCCAAACAACAGTGCCGTGAAAAGAACGCCGGACACCCCCACCGACAGACCCGCAATCTTGATGCGCCCCAGCAACATGCCGAGCGCAATCACGACAAACGTGACAGCAACGGGATTGGCCAGAAGCTCGCGAGCCAGTTCCATCTGGTGCAATTCAAGGTCTGGACTACATGTGTTAGCGTCGGCGCGATGACGGCCCGGCAATCGGACGCAGCCGATCATAACCACGATGTCGCCCAGCTCGAGCGAACGGTGCGGCGAAGCGTGCGGATATCAGCGCCGCGTCTCTACCTCATAATCAAGTAACTCATCCTCTTCGAAGATGAAGCGCCCTTCGAAGTGAATGCCGTCAATGAGCAACGGTAGCCAGTACCGGTCGTCGGCCCACATCAAATCGTACGGAATGCAACCCACGGACATCCAGAGCGGCTCGGCCTCATCGGTCGTCTGCGGAATCCCCTCGCAATCAGACGCCCTGAACACGTGAACGAGGATCGAAAAACCGTCGACGAACTGAAACCGCAAGATTCCGGACTCCGTCACGTCGCACGGCGTGACGCACAACTCCTCCTCCACCTCGCGCACCGCGGCCTCGAGCGGCGATTCACCGTCGTCGATGCGGCCGCCCGGCCCGTTGATCTTGCCCGCCCCCAAGCCACGCTTCTTATGGATCAGCAGAACCTCGCCGTTGCGGACAACAAAAAGCAGCGTGGCCCGCTCTCGCGGGACCCACGCCGCCCAGTCGATTTCCCGGATCGTCGTCGCCGATTTCATCTCCGACCGCGATTGTAGCACCAACGGTCGTCGTATACGAGGCCCCGCCGTATGCGGCTCATTCGCCTCCTAACGACGGCGCGTCCGAGGCGATGTCATCCAGCATCCCGAGAACATGAGCCAACCGAGAGTGAGCAAAGCCACCGCGCCGCCACTTCCGGCACCGCAAACATCAATGCTCCTTAAAGCGTCATCACCAATCACGTCGTCACCGAAATCGTCCGAAACGTTTGCCCCGTCGTCATCGACGACCTCGCCTCCACCGGCCGAGCCTCCATCCGGGGTATCGCTGCCGGTGCCCTGATCCATCCCGCCGTCGGGCTGTGTTCCCTCTTGAAGATACGCGCATTCCAGATCGCCAACGTCGTTACCGCTCCCGGTGATCTCGGATTCATTGTCGGGGCATTCCAAAGCGCCTTCGACAAAGTTGTCACTGACCACGATCGTGCCGCCCCGGTTGTCCACCAGTTGCAAGTTGCCGTACACTTCGTTGAACGAGAGTTGAACCTCGTACCCGGCGAAGCTATTCTTGTAAAGCTGGAGGTTGCCGCCGATTACGTTGGATAGAATCAACGTAGCGGCAAACGTCGCATTGTTCTCCTCGAGCTGAAGGTCGCCTTCCATCGTGCTGGCCTCTACGACGATCAACGGCGTATTCTTGATCTGAATGGATCCCCCGACCGCCGAGTCCGTAACGCTTGTCTCAGCCCCTCCAAACGACTGCACATTTCCGTCAACGGCAACGCCATTCACGAGGAACAAGACCCCACCGTCCTCGACGACGATGCTGCCCGTCACGCGCATGCCATCAAGCGTCGCGACTCCGCCGTTCTTGACGTTAAGATTGTCGAGAACGTCACCCGGGCCGAAATTACAGACACTGGTGCACGTGAATGTGTCGGCCAGCGCCGGGGTGTTAATCAGGCCCATCACCAGGGCTGCCACGGTTGCGATACAACGAACAGAAACACGTCGATACATGATGACTCCCTTTTCTGAAAAGTCCAAACCCATCGTCTTGAGGTTCAACTCCGCCCTCCCAAAGGTAGTGCAACGGATTATGGGTTTGAGACCGGCGTTCTTCCCTTGGGGTTTACTCGGAATCTGACTCAGTGAATCGCAGTCGGAATCAGGGAATCCCCTGATCTTTCAATGCGGGCGGGGAGGTCGCCCACAGCACCGCCCCGGCTGCGGCGCCACACACGTAGGTCGTCGCGTGTGAACATCACGCCACGTCGCAGGAAGCCGGATCGCGTGAGGCGGAGCCTCGTACCTCCGCCCTCACGGGAATGGAATACTGCGACCCGGAAGAAAGAGGTGTTGGCTTCGGCCCGCTGTCTCAACACTGCCACCTGACACTCTGCACCCTCACTTCATCCTTGCGGGCCCCCGCGCCTTGGACGACTCCGTCCCCGAAGGAAACTGCTAGTCGTCGCTGAGCCAGCCTTGTTGGACGGCGTATCGAACCATCTCTGCTCGACTGCGCAACCCGAGTTTGTCCCTGACGTTGGTCTTGTGCGTTTCGACCGTCTTGACGCTGATGCCGAGGCGAGATGCGATCTCCTTGTTGGAGTAGCCGCGGGCCACCTCCTGCAAGATCTCCTGCTCGCGCTCGCTGAGTTCGTCTCCCTCTCGCGAAAGGCGGAGCTTCTTCTGCTCCACAAAACCGGATGCAACCTTGCCCGCCACGGCAGGATCCAGAAACGCTCCGCCTGTCGCAACCGTTCGAATCGCCTGGATCAGTACATCCGCCGCGGATCGCTTGACGACGAAACCCGCAGCGCCTGCGGCAAGCATCTGGCGCAAATACACGGTGTCGGCGTGGGCGGTGAGCACGAGCACCCGCGGAGCGCCGCGCTGCTTGCGCAATTGCTGCAACAGGACGATTCCGTTCATCTTCGGCATCGAAATATCCAGGATCAGCACATCCGGACGGACGGCCACGATGCACTCGAGGGCCGCTTGGCCGTCGCCCACCTCGCCCACAACTTCGAGACCCTCCTCGGACTCGATCAGTGAGCGCAGTCCTTGGCGCAGGATGCGATGATCGTCCGCGACGACGATGCGTATCGTGCTCACGCTGCCCCTCCCTCCTGAATCTGTGCCTCCACTGGAATGCTCGCAATAATCGTGGTTCCCTTGCCCGGCGAGGAGTCGACCTCGAACGATCCGCCCGCCTGCTCGATCCGCTCTTGCATTCCCAAAAGCCCGAGACGCCCGCTCTGCCTGCCTGGCGCCAGAACGGTTCCCACGTCGAAACCGCAGCCATCGTCCTCAACAAGCAGCCGCACCTCGTCGGCGAGGCGCTTGAGCACGACGCTGACGGAATGGGCATGAGCGTGCCTCACCGTGTTGGTCAGGGCCTCCTGAACGACGCGATACAACGTCGTTTCGATCTCCCCCGAAAGACGTTGCTTCTCCATTTCGCTGTACAGGTCGACAGGCACGCCGGTGCGCTCCGTCCACGACTCGACGAGGTTTGAGAGGGCACCATGCAGACCCAGATCATCAAGCACCGCCGGACGCAGTTTCCAAGCGACGAAGTGCACTTCATCAGCAAGACGATTCGTTATCTCCTGAAGGGCCCGAATGTGCCGAACACGATTCGAGTCGCCGGACCACGCACGCTGGAGAGAGGCCAGCCCGAGGGAAAGTGCGGAGATTTCCTGACCCATCTGGTCGTGCAGCTCACGCGCAATCCGACCGCGCTCCTCCTCCTGCGCCGAGACAACGCGCCGAAGCAAGGCGCCGCGCAACGCCTCAGATGTCCGCAGTCGCTCGAATGCGGACCGCAGTTCACCCACGCTGGCATCGCGGAGCTCCGTGGAGCGACGGGAGATCACCAGCGCCGCCACGAGTGATACGACCGCTGAGATTCCGATGAGAACGAGGTTGAGATTGCGCGAACGCACCAGGTTTGCCCTGGCATCCATCTGAGCGGCGAGGAGTTCTTCCCGGGTTATCGCCTGGATCTGCTCATCGAGAACGGCATCCAACTCGCCACGCAAGCGAGTGAACTCGCGCTCATTTTCCCGCATGGAACGCTGCACGTTCAAAACTTCGTCGACGTCGGCCCCGGTTTGTTCAAGCGTGGCCTCGACAGAACTTGCCAGCTCGCGCTCCGCGGGATTAAGCCGCAGCTTCTTGAACGCGGACATGTGCTCGCTCACGCCACGAAGCAGTTCCAGCACGCGCTGCTCGTCTTGCCCTCGGGAGGTGACGATATAGGCGCCCAGGCGGGTGCCCAGCTCACTGATCTTGGCCTTGATGCTTAATGACTCGCGGTATTTCGCATCCGCATCCGGCATGCCAAAGGTCCAACCCTCCAACGTCCCGCTGATCTTCTCGATCTTGCTCGACACCTCGGAATGCAGAACCTCTCGCCGATCGCGCATATCCATGAGATCTCGGCCCGTTCGTCGGTACCGATCGTGGAGCGCCTCGACTGTCCGCCCTAGTTTTTTCTCCGCAGGCAAAACAGTCAGTCGGTCGTATTCCGCCTTGAACCGGTCAAAATCGGCTTCGTCCTTTGCCACGCGGTCGCGGTGGATGGGATCGCCGGTCACCAGGTATTTTGCGACCGCCATACCCGCTCCAAGCACGTTGATCTCCATCTCGTAGGCGGCGGCGCTGGTCGGTTCCTCGATGTTCACGATGGCCTGAAGATCCCGCTCTATCGCACGATGGCTTCGCTTCAGCCCGACGCCGACGACGATCAGAGTGATCAGAATCGCAATGAATCCCGCCCCGACCCCCACAAGCAGACGCCGGGTGAATCGGGGAATCGGTGGTTCGATCGTATGGGGCGCCATCTGAAAAAACTCTGAGCAATAGGAGATTCCAGCAGCCGCAAGCCCTTGAACGTACCAAGGAGTATACGACACGCCGCATACTTGAGCCACGTCATAGGCTCGAACTTCGAAGCCGGATAGTCGTCCGGCCAAACCAAATCAGGAAGTGGCTCATTCGGCCACGTTGGCAAGCCGGCCTATTTTATCTCAAGGAGAAAAACACTGGCGACGTGCCGGCCAAAACGCCCGCATCAGCTCAACGCCGTTCGGCGCACGGCCTTATCTGAAAAACCCCAACATGTAACGGAACGCCAGGAAAAACACCATCGCAGCCAGCGCGAGCTTGATCGGGCGCTCCGGAACGTGCCTCTGGCAACGTGCCCCCAAGTACATGCCGACGGCACCGCCAACGCCGAACAGTCCGCCGAGTAACCAGTCCGGCGCAATCGCGACGCCCATCGATGCGTAATGGACCGCCGCCAAGCGGTAAAACACCACGCCCACGATCGACGTGGCGAACGTGCTCATCAGCACAGCTCCGGCAACGGTATGAACGGGCAAGCCGAACACGCTGACTAAAAACGGTCCGACGATGGAGCCGCCCCCGACCCCGTAGGCGCCGCCCACGACTCCCGTAGTCAGTACGAAAGGAAAGAGCCCTAGCGTGCTGATGGAGTATGTCTCCCCTTGAAAATCGTAAGCGATCCGCCGCCAGGACCAGGTGTTGGTCCGCACCCTGAACCCCACCGCTTGGTTGTCTTCGTCGCACGAATCGTTCGCTTGCCGGGTGCAGTCGGAGGACGGATCATGCCCCGCAGCCGATCGCTCTCCCGCCGGATCGCCTCGTTTTGCGCGTTTCACTATATCATAAAGCAGGCGACCCCCTATGTAGCACAACACGCATCCCACGAAGAGCTTGAAGGCGCCCGGGTCCGGCAGGTACTTGATGCGCACAACGACGCCGACGATGACGCCGGGCAACGTGCCGGCCACGATCACCCATGTCAGCGGCCAGGCCATGCGACCCTCGCGGATATACCGGTACACCCCGCTGGGTATGGCCACCAGGTTATAAACGAGCGTCGTCGGGCTCACGGCCGGACTGGCGAACCCGAGCACGCTGATCTGAAACGGTAAGAGGAGAAAGGCCCCGGAAACGCCCCCCATCGAAGCGAAGAACGCCGCGACCAACCCCGCTGCCGCCGGCACCCACAGCGATACATCCACGCCCGAAACTGGAAACGTCATGGGTGCCGTCCTCGCTTCGCGAGCGACACAACGTCGCCGCGCCCCTCCGAATGGCGATGATGAGAATCAGGCCTCCGTGCTAATCGACGACCACCGGCATCCCCATCGCAGGCCAGATGACCCAGACGAACACCGCCAGGACCAGCATCAGAATGATACTGGCGGGAATCCCCGCGAAAAAGAACTGCGCGGAAGTGAATTGCCTGCTCTCATAAGCAATCGCGTTCGGCGCAGCGCCCACCAGCAGGAGGAACGGCATCCCCGCCGTTACCAGCGCGGAGAACAGCATGACCTCAGGCGCGACGCCCAGATAGCGCGCAATCTCCAGCGCCACCGGCAACGAGATCGCGATCGCCGCAACGTTCATAATCAGGTTCGTCATGATCAGCACGAAGAAAGCCGTGCCCATCACGAACACGAACCAGTTTGCATCCTGAAGTACACCCAGCCAGGTGACGGCCAGCCACTTCGCAGCGCCCGTCTGCCACAGGCAGAAGCCGATGCTCATCGCCCCGCCGAAGAGCAGGACGATGTTCCAGGGAATGCTCTCAAGGTCCCTCAGTTTCAGAATCCTCACGACAAAGAACAGGACGGTGGCCAGCAGGATGACGGCGCTCTTGTCCAGTGGCTTCAGCGCTGGAATAAAGGACCGAAGGCCCAATACGGCGATCATCGAACCGACGATCAACAATGCGACGATTTCATTGCGCGTGATCGGCCCCAGCCGGCTGTAGAGCATTCGCGCCCGCTCCCGGAGTCCCGGGATCGTCGGATTCTCGGGCTTGAACATCACCATGCAGAATGCCCACAGGATCGGCACCATCACGGCGCCGACCGGAAACATATAGTACGTCAGGCCGAAGAACGTCACCTCTTTCCCGACAACTTCCTTGTAGAACCCGATCGCCACGGCGCCGCGCGCCGCCCCGAGCAGCGTGATGATGCTGCCCGCGCCCGCCACGAAGGCCATGCCGATGAAAAGCCCCTTGCCGAACTTCGTGGGCCGCTCATCCTCCGTGTACAGGGCGTAAATCGCCATCAGCAGCGGGTAAATGGTCGCCGCCACGGCTGTGTGGGCCATGATCAACGTCAACCCGGCCGTGATTACGAAACTGCCCAGATAAATCATGCTCGTACGCTCACCCACGATCACCAGCATGCTGTAGGCGAGTCGCTTCGTCAGGCCGGTCTGCGTGAACACAAGCCCGATGGTGATCGACCCGATGATGAACATGACCGACGGATCCATGAAGTCGCCGAAGGCAACTTTGGCCGGCCGAATCAGAAACAGCACCTGCACCACTCCGATCGCCAAACTCGTCACGCCGATCGGAACCACCTCGAACACCCACCACGTCGCGGCCAGCAGGAACAACCCCAACGCCAACTGCCCCTTGCGCGTAAGCTCAAACTCCTCCCCCTGCGGATCCACCGCCGCCGGAAAAGCGCCCCAGAAATAAACGATGCAGAAGAACGCGACGCCCAGCGCCATAAAGAGATGGTTGCGCCAGTCCACCCAACGCGCTTTCTCGACGAGGTGAACCTCGGACTGAGGCGGCTCTGCATTCGCCTGGTTACCCTCGGGTGCGGAAGTGTTCATCGTGACGATCGTCCTTGCCGATTGACCGCTGACTCGTCGCTCAAGGGCTGATGATGAGTGCGATCTCGCTCAACACGTCAACGGATCGCACGACGCCGATGACATTGCCGTTCTCCATGACCGGCAGAAGGCTCGTGTTCTGATCGACCATCGTGTAGATGGCTTTGGTGATATGATCGTCGTGGAATATCGTGGCGGAAATCGGCGTGACGTACTTCTTGACGGGCTGATCCGCCCGCTTGCGGATATGTTCGATCAGTTTATCGTAGGACAGCTCCGCCAGGTTCGGATCGATCTTGACGTTGAACAGCCGCCGCTGGAATTTCAACGCCCCCTTGGCCAGGAACGCTGGCTCGAGACCCCGCATGATGTCGCGGCGACGTAGGACACCGCGAAGTTCCAGAAAGTCGTCGTCGAAAACCAGGGCGGCCCGGGGCAGCGAGACCTGCTTCTTTCGCAGAATCTGCACCGCCATCTCGGTAATGGCGTCGCGCAGCGTCAGCGTTTCCGAGATGCAGGGATACTCCTCCAACGTAACCATGATGTCGCGAACAAGGGTCTCGATCATATCGCCTCCGCTCCGCGTGTGAGGACGCCGGCCGTAATCCCGCAGCCCGCAACCGCCAATGACACCCAAGGCGCACGACGGTATTGAAGAAGCTTCGCGGAAACGTCAACTGAACGCAAGCCGAATCCCGGTCGCGTCGAAAGTCGTCAGCGCTGCGACGCCGCCGGCATGATCGTCGACGGAACGTGGTCCCGTATCCAGGATTCAGCGGAATCGGCCGCAAGCGCGAAGCTGTCGTGCCGGCACATGATCTCCGCGTACTCGGCGACGGCATTCTCCAGGGTCTCGGCGTCCCAGAGTTGGACGCCGACAAGCTCCTCCATCCCGACCGTCGAACCGAACGTGTTGAAATCGATCATTGCAAGCGGCCGCTCGGAAAAGTCGCGGCGTCCGCGAATGTCCTGAGCACGAAGCACGGGCGCCCGGCTGTCGATGCCGAAAAACACGGCGTCCGCACCGGCAATCTCGCGAATCACGGCCTCCTCGTCATACCGGTTCACTCGGATGCGCCGACCACCCCCGATGGCCTTACGCAGCACCTTGAGTTGCCCGCAGTGGCCGTGGCCACGATGAAGCAGAGTCAACTGACGGGCCGGCACGCCGAATCGTTGACCGAGAACTTTGAGAACGCCGCAAGATGTCGTCGAGCCGCCGATGACCACGCAGCGGCAAGTGTGAAGATCGAGGTCGGTCGACCAGGCAATCCGCGCCAGAGAGGCGGCACAATAGTCCGGCTGAAAGCGGCCCCACGGCGTCTGCGCACGCAAGCGACGCTCGCTATCCGAAATGGCTGAGACTAACCCGTTCAACAGGGGACCCGCCGTGCCGGCCCGCTCGGCCACGCGCCTGGCCGCGTCAAGCTGCTCGAGGACCTCGCGTTCACCGGGCAGTCCGCTGTTCAGTCCTGCCGCTGTCCGCAACAAGTGATGCCACGCCGCAGACCCGTGCAAAACCGTGATCGCCGATGACTCCGCGTCACCTTTGCCGTTGAATAGCCGGCGGCAGATCGAAGAGGCGGCCCCCGCCCGGTTGCCGTTTTCGCCTGCGCCATGCAACCACCCGTAGAACTCAAAGCGCCGACAGGTATTCCACAACAGCCCTTCCCGAACCGCGCCTCGCCCGCAAACGCTCCGCAGTATATCCGGCACATCGCTTTGCGAGTCCTTGATGCGCCGAAACTCGCCTTCGTCGGCGTTTACAACATCCGGCCCCCGACCGCAGCCCAGTCGCCCCGCAAGCGACATCCCCACCATGACCAGAGAATCAATCGGTACGTGCTCTTCCGTCGCCGTCACGGCAAATGCCGCGTCGACGGAAGAGGAGTGCGCCCCGGACGCGTGACTCGAGGCCGGGCGCCTCCCGCGCAGCACCAGGTTCTTGAGCACTGCGATGAACGGTTCGGACATATCCAGCGCGGGGCACGAATGGAATCGCCCGCCCGCTTCTTCGAACTGATGCCGTAAACGCGCCTGCTCCTGCGACCATAACTCCGAGGAGCCCGTGGTGAAGCCCAGCGGGCACACGAGCACGTGCCGTTCACCGGCACGCAATAACCCCGCTAGCACCTCGGCGGCGGTCGGCTTCTGGTCACGTTCGAGTTCAGTCCACCCCTCAAACCCCAGCGACGTCTGTTCTGCCGGCCAGCCCAGGCGAGACGTGACCAGTTCGACCGTCCGCCGGACCCGGCAGCCGCCCACGTCTCGGCCTCCCGTGCAAGGCTTCGACGGCGAAGGCACGGTATACACGAGATGCGCATTCTCCGGCGTGAGCCGATGTGCATCTGCATACTCGCGAATCCGCCAGGCAAGAGCATTGATGTAACCCGCGTCGTCGTACCAGATCCCTCGCAAAGTGACATCAAATCGGTATCCGACACGGTCGATCTGCTGGTACAGCTCGTGAATCGCGGACTGAGTGGCGGCCCCGCAACACTGCGGGTACATCGGAACAACGACCAGTTCCTCAATCCCGAGGGCGCTCAGTTGCCCGACGACCTCACTGATTCCAGGCCGGCCGTATTGAAACGCCTGGAATACCCGAAAACCGCGCGGCAGCTCCGACGCCAACGCTGATGCCTGCTTTTCGATGATCGCCTTGGTCCGCGAACACCCGCCAGCCCAGGCACTCTGATGGACACTCGCGAGTCGGTGCACATTGAAGGTGGAAAGAACGCGCGAGGAAACGGACCTCAGCCACGCAAGTCCGTACGGCTTTTGGACCACCTCGCGGTCACCCAGAACCGTCGAGACATAACCGCGTACGGAACCCGCATCGGGCCCCTCCGGGACCCCGGGATGGATCAGCAGCACCGCGCGCCGTCCCGTGGTCGAGGGACGGCGGACGATCTCTTCTGCTGCCTCGCTGGTCTTCCTGACACCAAGTGGCCACACGGCGAAATCCCACGGACCTTACTGCGAAAACCGCCTCTTCCCGTTGAATGGATACGTCCGCCAGACGCTCGCGCCAGACGTCGCCACAGCAGCAGTATCCGAGCAACGGTGCCATCCTGGAGCCTATCCCCAAACCGTTGCTGGGTGCCATTGGCGGCTTGTCCGCCAGTGCTTTGACACCGTCAACTCAGTTTTGGGATAGGCTCGAATCTCCTCCCACACATGCTTCAGACGCACGAAGATCGCACCCGTTTCCGTCCGGCTCAGAGCGACTCGACTTGAACTGAGCCGCAGCCCTGACGATTGACGGCGCCCAGCTCGGCGTCCCAAGCGCGTGCACGTGCGTATACGAAGCCAACACGTTTCGATAGCAGACGCCGTCACGCTGGCCGCCGAACCCGACGCCACGGCGCACCTCAAAAGCGAAACTCAATCCCTCCGCCGATCCCGGCTCCACGCCGGTGTAGTGAAACTCGTGGCCTCGAATGGACTGCCCTACGGAAAAGAAAGGGTTGCTTCCCCCAGTTTCCAGCATCGTGTAGCCGTGACCTTGCGGCTTGGGATGAAACACGAAACGCAACGGCAACACGCCGGCCATTACGTGCTGCCGGCGATCGACCAGCAGCTTCTCACCCAGGAACACGGCGCCGCCACACTCGGCGTAAACCGGCAGTCCGTCCTCGATCGCCCGGCGCACGGAACGCAGAAACGGCGTATTGCCGGCCAATGCCGGGGCTGCGGTCTCAGGGAAACCACCCCCGATGTAAAGAGCGTCGACATCCGGCAGTTCCACATCACGAAGCGGAGATATCTCGACTAGCGTCGCGCCCTCCTGCATCAGAGCCTCGAGGTTCTCTGGATAGTAAAATTGGAACGCGGCGTCGCGGAACACGCCGATTCGAACGGCTCCCGGCCGCGCCGCGGACTCCGGGACCGCGGCGACTCGCGAATCGATCGCCGGAGCCTGTTGTGCCAGACGCCGGATCGCCTCCAAATCCAGATGACCCTCGGCGACCTCAACAACCCGCTGCAAAACGCCGGCAAACTCCTCGTGCTCCTGCGGAGGCACCAGCCCCAGATGCCTCTCCGGGAACAACTGCTGGCGTATGCGGGGAATCGCCCCCACAACCGGCAGCCCGCAGACCTCCTCAATCGCCTCGCGCAGCACCGACTCGTGCCGCCCCCCGGCCGTCTGATTCAAGACAACGCCGCCGATAACCAGAACTGGATCGAGCTGCTGGCAACCGAGAACGATCGCGGCGACCGTACGCGTCGCCTTCGTGCAATCGACGGTCAGTACAACGGGGCACCGAAGCAGCTTGGCCAGCTCGGCCGTGCTGTAGGTGCCCGCACCGTCCATCCCGTCGAACAGACCGCGGTTGCCCTCGATGACGGCGACATCAGCCGCCTCCGTCGATCTGACAAACGACCCCGTCACCGCTTCCGGGGTCATGAGAAACAGGTCGAGGTTGCGGCAAGGTTGATCCGCGGCCGCCGACAGCCATGCCGCGTCGATGTAGTCAGGCCCTTTTTTGAAGCACGCGACCCGTTGTCCCTGCTTTCGCCAGGCGGCCGAAAGGCCCAGGGATACAAGTGTCTTGCCGCTGCCTCCGCGCAGCCCTGCAACCAGAACTCGGGGGATGCTCATGACATCACAGCATGTCGATGAAGCCGCAGGGACACTCCTCGGCGCACTTCTTGCAGCCCGTGCAGTTCTCCAATTTGAACGTATAAAGCGCTCCCTTTTGCGACGGCTTGATGACCGCTTGATCCTGGCAGAACAGCCAGCACTTCTCGCAGTCGAAGCAGCGGCCGCAGCTCATGCAGCGCCTCGATTCGGTGACCACCTGCTCCTGCGTCAGACCCAGGTTCACTTCCAGGTCCACACCGCCCAGGCGATCCTCGATCTCCAGAGCCCTCGGCTCCATGCGCTCCTGCTTCTCGTAATGATCCAGGCGCATGCGATCGGCACGAATTACCGGCATCCCGTCACCGTCGGGGACCCCGCCGCTGAACTTGCGATCGATCGCCTCCGCCGCTCGCCGACCGTGCCCGACCGCAGTGGTTACCAGGTCCAGCTTCGTCACGTCGCCGCCGGCCCAGATGCCCTCCACCTTCGTGGCCCCCTGGTCATCGACGCGAATCCAATCCTTGCCCTCGATGAGCGACTCGAAGCCGCTGAAATCCGGCGCCTGGCTCACAGCCGAGATCACCGCGCTGGCGGGAATCTCGAATTCCGAACCCTCGATCGGCACCGGACGCCGCCGCCCGGACGCATCCGGTTCACCCAGCTCCATCCGAATGGCACGCATCGCGACGACGCGGTCGCCTTCCTTCCGGAACCCCACCGGCGCTGCCAGAAACTCGACCTTGATGCCTTCCTTGATGGCCTCTTCTACTTCCTCCTTGATCGCTGGCATCTCCTGAAGCGTCCGCCGGTACAGGATCGTAACATTGGCACCGAGCCGCTTGCAGATGCGCGCTGCATCGATGGCCGTGTCGCCCCCGCCGATGACGATCGCAACCACGTCCTTCCCGAGATCGAGCCGCTCGCCATGGTGAAAGCGGTTGAGAAAATCGACGCCCGAGAACACGTTGGGTGCATCCTCACCTTCAACACCCAGACGAACACCCTGTTGCGCGCCCAGGGCAACGTAAACGGCGTCATACGACCGCTTCAGCTCGTCGACACTGACGTCCTTGCCCACTTTGACATTGCACTTGAGCTCCACCCCAAGATCGAGAATCTTCTGAATCTCAGCGTCGAGTACGGATTCCGGCAGCCGGTAACCGGGAATGCCCCAGCGCAGCATACCGCCTGGTTTTTGCGTGGACTCGAGGACCGTCACGCCGTAGCCTCGACGCGCCAACTGGTAGGCGCAGGACAGACCGCTCGGGCCGCCGCCGATGACGGCAACCTGCTGCGGCTTCTTCTCGTCCGTGAGGGCCTTGAGCGCAAGCCCCTTCTCGATTCCGAAGTCACCGATGGCCCGCTCGATCTTGTTGATGCTGACGGCGCCCTCCAGCTCCTTGCGGTTGCACTCCGTCTCGCAGGGCGCAGGACAGACGCGCCCGCAGACCGACGGGAAAGGACTCGTATCCGTGTAGGTCTCCCACGCCTGCTCGAACGCCTGATCCAGGGTCTTGCCCAGCCGCTCGGCCTGCGCAATGGTCGTGATAAACTCCCGGATCCGATTGCCGCTGGGGCAGGTGTCGCGGCAAGGGGGCTTCTTCTCCACGTTCTTGGGGCGCAGCGGCGACTGCTCCCGCGAGCTGCTGCCGGAAAACCCTCTCCCGCCGATGGATCTCTTTTTCTTCTTGACTTTCTTGACAGCCATGGATCGCCTCACGCGATGCGTATTAAAGGTCCTGCTACTTGGTCCTGCGTCCGCACCAAAACGGTGCGGAACATGCGCGAGACCACATCTTTTCACCGGCGCGCCGGACTGCTAGCCGCCAGCAGCGCCTTCCTCATGCGGAATCTCGATGAAACTCCCGCCGAAATAGGTGTACACACACCTCCCGGAGTCCATGAGGGAGCGGATCGCGGCCTTGCAGAGCTTCTTGTCGCACTCGTCCTCGCCGTACTTCTCGATCATCGCCTTGGTCAAGTCGCCGGCCTTGAACTTCTTCTTGCCCTGATACTCCTTGACCATCTCGTACATCGAGTCCGCAACTTGTTCGGTTGTGACAGCCATCAAACACCTCCTAGTGTCTGAGCTGCGCGGACCGCTTGTAGGTGAGGCCCGCGTATCGGTAATCGTCGATGTGCTCTTTGGCGAACTCGATGCCCGTCATCTTGAAGAATCGAGGCCAACTGATCCGCTCGATGAATTCGCCCATACGTTCGAACCTCCGGGCGTTCTTCGCCCAGACCTCCACGATATTCCGCACCGCCTCGGTCACCTCGGGCCAGCGCGGCGGGTTGTTCGGCAGGAACGGAATCGCCAGCTTGGAGAACGTCGGTTCCCTGCGGGCATTGGACACCTTACCGCCCACCCAGATCGAGACGCCGTCGTTCAAAGCGTCGGCCATCGGCAGCGCCGGGCACACCGAGAAGCAGTTCGCGCAGAACATGCACCGCTCCTCGTCGATGTCGACCGACGGCTTTCCGTCGACGGTGGTCGGCCGGATCGCCGCCGTCGGGCAGGAGGCCACGACGTTCGGAATCTCGCAGACCTTGTTCAGGGTGCCGTGCTGGATTCGAGGCGGCCGGCGGTGAACCCCCAGGATCGCGATGTCCGAGC
Source organism: uncultured Phycisphaeraceae bacterium (assembly GCA_964574815.1). Classification (GTDB taxonomy): domain Bacteria; phylum Planctomycetota; class Phycisphaerae; order UBA1845; family UBA1845; genus CAZNPL01. The sequence continues at coordinate 38,170 of CAZNPL010000002.1, read as the reverse complement.
AGTGCACCGCCCCGCACATGTTCAAACAGCACGCCAGCGCAATGCGCAGCTTGCCCGGCAGCTCCATGCCGGTGAAGTGCTCACACAAATCGTCCATCACGCACTTCACGACGCCCGATGCATCGGTCGCCGCCGAGTGGCAGTGGACCCAACCCTGTGTGTGCACGATGTTGGAGATGGAATTGCCCAGGCCGCCCACCGGGTGACCCAGATCGGCCAGGTCCTTGATCAACGGCTCGATCTTCGACTCATCGGTCAAAAGAAACTCGACATTATTGCGGCTGGTAAAGCGAAGATGCCCGCCGCAGTACTTGTCCGCCAGGTCTGCAAAGGCCCGGATCCTCTTGATGCCGAGCAGTCTCGGGGAAGCCGCCCGCACCGTATAGAGCTTGTCACCCGATTCGGCCACGTGAACCATGACGCCGGGCTTCAGAATCTCGTGATATTTCCACTGCCCGTAGTTCTTCTTGATGACGGGGGGCAGGAATTTCTCATAATGCGGAGGCCCGATATCCGTTTTTCTTTCTGCAACTGCCATTGATTGTCTCCAGAACAGGTCAACCTTCTTGTCAGTGTCCGCCGGATTCTTGGCTCCGTCTTCTTTAACTTTCGTCCTCGCCCTCTTCGCCGTCCTCTTCCTCGAAATACTCCTCGAAGAACACGTAGGGGTTTTCTCTCGGGTGCGCGATCATCTCCGGGATGGGCTCCACCTCGATCGCCTCCAGGAAGTTGCCCAGCCCCACTCGCTGGATCAGCTCGCCGACGCGCTCCCGGTTCTTGCCGTGCTCGCCCCAGAACTCCCAGATGCGCTCGATCAAGTCCTTCAGCTCTTCATACGGCGGCTCGATCTTGGTGAACGGAATCAGGACCGAAGACAGCATCGCGCCCTCGACGATCGGCGCCTTGGCGCCCAGCAGAATCGTGGCGCCGCGATCCTTGCCGGGCCGCAGGGCCTTCGGCATCGCGTTGATGCAGTGCATGCACTTGACGCAGTTCTCGTCGTCGATCGTGAGCGTCGTGCCGTCCCAGTCGATGCACTTGGTCGGGCAGTTGCCGCAGACGTCCCTCTGGATGTCGAGCCCCGCGTCCGCGGCCGCCTTCACCTCTTTCTGGTCGATCTGAATCTCGTCCCGCCACGTCCCGATGATCGACATGTCCGCCCGGGCGATCGAAGCCACGCAGTCGTTCGGACATCCCGCGCACTTGATCTTGAACTTGTAGGGGAACGCCGGCCGGTGCAGCTCATCCTGAAAGTGCTGCGTCAAGTGATTGGTGATCTGCATCGTGTCGTAGCAGGCCCACTCGCACCTCGCCTGTCCCACGCAGCAGCTCGGCGTCCGCAGGTCCGAGCCGGATCCACCCAGGTCGAACTCGTTGTCGGTCAGTTCCTTGAAAGTCGGCTCGAGTTCGTCCGTCTTGGTGCCCAGCAGGATGATGTCGCCGGTCGAACCGTGCATGTTCGTCAGACCCGACCCGTGCCGCTCCCAAATGTCGCAAAGCGTTCGCAGAGCGTCCGACGTATAGAACCAGCCGCTGGGCATGTTGACCCGCAGCGTGTGGAAGTGCGCGATGTTCGGAAACTCCTCCTGCAGGTCGTTGTAGCGCCCGATCACGCCTCCGCCGTATCCCATCACGCCGACGATGCCGCCGTGCTTCCAGTGCCCGATCTTCTCGTTGTAAGACCGCTCCAGCAAATGGAGCAGGTCCTTGCACATCGCGTTCTCTTCCGACATTTCCCTGATTTGCGTCACGAAGCTGGGCCAGGGACCCTTCTCCAGTTCGCTCAGTAACGGCGTGCCGTTGCCTTTTGATTCTGCCATGTGATCTCCTTTCGGAACGATGGCGTTTTTATCGCCTGTATTACGATGTCGCCTCCAGCCGCTCCCGCACGCTCACCACGATCTTATACAATGCCGTCAAAACGAGGGCTCCAATCCCGTACACACCCACAGTGATCGCGATCTCGGGAGCCGTCGGCATGTACTCCGTGATCTTGCCGAGCGGCGACGGGATGAACGCAGTCACCACCATGGCCACGCCCTTCTCAATCCATATCGCGACGATGACGCCCAGACACAGAACCGCCAGGACGTTGTGACGCTGGCGCAGACCGGGCACCAGCAACAGCACCACGCACACTAACGTCAGCACTTCGCAAACCCACATCCACGGCACCAGTGCGTTATGACCATGAAGTCCAACGAACAGATACGCAAAATGGTGCTCGTGGTGCGGCATATCGCTGTACAACCCGGTGAACAGCTCCACGAGCACGAAGAACACGTTGATGACCATCGCATACGTGACGATCGTCGCCAGTTTCGAAATCGCCTCCCTGCCGGCATCAAACTTCGTGAACCTCCGCAAAAGCAGAGCCAGCAGAATCAGCAGCGCCGGACCCGACGCGAAGGCCGACGCCAGAAAACGAGGCGCCAGGATGGGCGTCATCCAGAAGGGCCGGGCCGCCAGACCCGCATAGAGAAACGCCGTCACCGTGTGAATGCTCACGGCCCATGGTATGGACAGGTAAATCAGCGGCTTGACCCATTTCGGCGGCGGGGCCCCCTTGCGCTCCGCGTCGAACGTCACGCAGCCGATCACCAGGTTGATCAGCAGGTAGCCGCTCAACACCATCATGTCCCAGAACATCACCGAATCCGGCGCCGGGTGCAGCAGCACGTTCATCACCCGCCTCGGCTGACCCAGATCGACGAAGATGAACAGCATGCACATCAAAACCGCCGAGATGGCCAGAAACTCCCCCAGGATGACCATCTTGCCGAACGCTTTGAAGTTGTGCAGGTAATACGGCAGAACCACCATCACGGCCGAAGCGGCCACCCCCACCAGAAACGTGAACTGCGCAATGTACAGACCCCAGGTCACGTCGCGGGACATGCCGGTGACCGTCAGCCCCTCAGTGAGCTGGCGACTGTAGGCCACTGCGCCCGGCAGAATGATCAGGGCGCACAGACCGAGCAGCAGCCAGTATCGTCTGCTTCCTCTGAATGCGTTTTCCAGCATCGCAGCCTCACGCAATATAGAATACGTTCGGACCGGTTCCGACGCTCAGCCTTCGGCAGATCGTGTGCTCCTCGCGAAGCACCCGGCTCACCTCCGAATTCGGGTCGGTCGGATCCCCGAACGTCAACGCCCCCTCACCGCCGGGAACCTCGCGGGCGGCCACCACACACGCCGGCTCCAGGCCGTCCCGCAGCCGCTGCGCACAAAAGTTGCACTTCTCGACCACACCCTTGGTCCTGGTGGGAAACTTCGAATCTGCCTCGCCTTCGATGTACGGACGGGGGTCTCTCCAGTTGAAGCTCCGAGCCCCATAGGGACAGGCGGCGATGCAATACCGGCACCCGATGCATCGGTGCATGTCCATCATCACGATGCCGTCCTGCTCTCTCTTCCACGTAGCATGCGTCGGACAGACCTTCACGCACGGAGGATTCGTGCAGTGGTTGCAAAGAACCAGAACGGGCTTGCGTCTGAGCGTGTCCGCCGTGTACTCGTGAGCTTGATCCGGGAAGGCGTTCTCATATGGCTCACTCCATATCCACTTCACTTCTTCGTCCGCGTCGGGGATGTCAGGCACGTTGTGAGCGCGGTGACACGCCTCGGTGCATGCCCCCCGGACTTCCTCGCGAAGACACTTCTTGATATCGATCACCATGGCCCAGTGGCTCTTTGAGGGCACGCCATGAGCGGGCGCCTTGGCCACGGCGCTGCATGCGGCCTCCAGGAGCGGAAAGCCGCAGCCCACACCCAGTCCGGCGTAACCGGCTTTCTTCAGGAAACTGCGTCGGGTCTCATCCATCGCTCAGTTCCCTTTCGGCTCCAGGTGGCAATCCCAACAGGTCGGATCAACACCCACGAACCCGTGACACTCGGTACAAAACTTCTCCCGGCTCGTGTGACAATCCATGCACGTTCTCGTCAGGCTCATCTCGTGCACCGTACCGAAAGCTTCCGACGTATAATTCTTCCTGCCCTCCCGAACGACCGCGTCGCGCCAATCGTTCAAAAGCTCCATGTGGTGCGCTCTCATGTACGCGGCTTCCTCGACGCACTGCGAGCTGTCCTTGGGCAGCTCCAGTTCGGGGGCGGAAGACGCTCCATTCCGCCCCAACGTGTGCCATACCGGGAACGTCACCACGCCCAGGAATACGACCAACCCAAAGATGATTCTGCCCGAATCACGCATACACGCCGGCCTCCTCCTGCTTGCCCTTCTCCTGACCGTCCCCGTCCTGCCCCTCGGCCTCTTTCATGCCAGGGATCGGCTCCAGTCGCAGGTTGTGCGTCCGTGTCTTCTCGCCCTTGAACATCATCGCGTTCGCAACGAGCTCGGTGATGCCGGTCACCTCGACTCCAGGCGCCCAGTAGTCGCACACGGTCACCAGCGTCGCCCGGTCAATGGCACAGATCGCCGCGAGTTGGTTCACACCGTATTTCTCCTGCACGTACCGCACGGCGCTCCCCCTCGGAAGCCCGCCGCGCAGCCGCATCTCCATGTTCTCGTCGGTGCCCAGCCCCGCGCCTCCGCCGCAGCAGAACGTCTGCTCCCGGATCGTGTTCTCCGGCATCTCGTAAAAGTGATTGCACACGTTCTTGATCACGTAACGCGGCTCCTCCAGCAGCCCCATCGCCCTGGCCGGATTGCAGGAATCGTGGAAGGTCACGCGGATGTGGTCGTTTCTCGACGGATCCAGTTTCAGCTTGCCGTGGCGGATCAGATCCGCCGTGAACTCCATGATGTGCACCATCTTGGTGGAGCGGGCGTTCTCGAAGACCGTGCCCGTGAACGGCGACTTCGGAACCTCCAGGAAGTCCGCAGGACCGTTCATCGTGTCCATGTACTGGTTCAGCACCCGCCACATGTGCCCGCATTCGCCGCCAAGAATCCATTTGACGCCGAGACGCTTGGCCTCCGTGTAGATCTTGGCGTTCAGCCGCTTCATCATTTCGTGCGACGTGAACAGCCCGAAGTTGCCGCCGTCGGAGGCGTAGGTGCTCCACGTGTAGTCGATCCCGAGCTCGTGGAAGAGCAGCATGTAGCCCATGCACGTGTAGATGCCCGGGGCCGCGACAAAATCGCCCGAGGGCGTCACGAAAAGGACTTCCGCCCCCTTCTTGTTCACCGGGATGTCCACGCGGATGCCGGTCGCCTCCTCGATGTCGTCCACCATGAACTCCAGGGTGTCCATCAACCCGTGCGGCTGAATCGCCAGGTGGTTTCCCAGGCGGAAGCAGTTCGCCACCGGCTCGATCACCCAGTTCACATAAAGGCCCAGCAGCCCCAGAAGCTCGCGACCGATCATCGTGATCTCGGCCGTGTCGATTCCGTACGGGCAGAACACCGAGCAGCGCCGGCATTCGGTGCACTGGAAGAAGTAGTAGAACCACTCCTTGATGACGTCGACCGTCAGCTCCCGGCCGCCCGCCAGCTTGCCGAAAACCTTCCCCAGAGCAGTGTAGTCCTTCCGGTAAACGGACCTCAGCAGCTCCGCCCGGAGCACCGGCATGTTCTTCGGATCGCCGCTCCCGATGAAGAAATGACACTTGTCCGCACATGCCCCGCATCGAACGCAGATGTCCATGAACACCTTGAACGTGCGGTACTTCTTCAACCGTTCGGCCATCCCGTCCAGGACGGTCTTCTTCCAGCCTTCCGGCAGCTTCCAGTCCTCGTCCGTGACCGCCCAGTCCCGCGGGTTCGGCAGATCCAGAATCTTCAGGTTCTTCGCTTTACCCGGATAAATGAACGTGCCGGGCCTGAAGTCCACCGGCTGCTCCATCCAGTCCTTGGCGGGAGGACGCCAGTCGAGGTTCAGCAGGTCTTCCTGTTTGTAGTAATCCGCTTCGTCGAACTTCGGCATCGTTATGGCTTCTCGACCGGAATACCGGCTGATTTCATCTTCTCCCTGAGCTCATCCTCGTATTCGGAATAAGGGTGAACCTTCACAGGGTAGTCCCACGGGTTCACGTGCCGGACCCGACGGTTGTTGTTCGCCAGGTTACGCGTCGGGCTCAGAAAAACACCGGCCATGTGCGTCAATTTGCTGAACGGCAGATACGCCAGCAATCCACAGACCAGCACCAGGTGCCCGTACACCAAAGCGCTGATCGACGCCGGCACCACCGGCGAAAAGCTCGTCCACCCGACGGCAAGCTCCTTGACGGCCACGACATCGGTCTTGGTCAGGTGCCGGAGGCAGAACCCGCTGATCCCGATCCCAAGAAGCAGAAACAACGGAAAATAGTCCCCCACCAGCGATATGTACCGCAACTGGGCCGACGCAAGCCGCCTGTAGAGCAGGTAACCCACCGCCAGCAGAAACACGATCGTGGTCACGTAGAAAACCGGGACCCCGACCTCCAGGAACCCGTCCGCACTCTCCACAAACGCCACGAACGCGGGCACCGGGTCCGTAAGAAAACGAACATGCCGGATCAAAATGATCAAAAACGCCCAGTGCATCGCCATCGCGCCGACCCAGAGCGACAGGTCGGTCGCATAGGCCAGCCTGCGGCCTTCCACCAGCTCCGTCCTCGTGTTCCGCAGGAGCGAGCGGAAAAAGAGCACCTCCAGAGCCATCCGTCCCAACGCCGTCAGCCCGTTATGTGGGTTCTCGAGCTTGTTCTGCTTGATCCAGTCGAGCGACTTCTGCTGCCCGCACGTCGTGGGGACGCGGAACGGAACGGGCACACGCGCGCAACTCACCACGCGATACACGATGCCGCCGATGAACAGCCCGATGGCAACGTAGGGAAGAACCACCCCGAACACCCATCCCAACCCCGGCACCACACCGAGCAGCCCAACCAAGAAGAGGCCGCACACAACCGCCAGCGATACCAAAACGTTCGTCAAGGACACGTTCTTCGCCCGTTCATTCCTTCGAACATTCCTGCCCCGGACCGACCGGGGCCGACTCGACATCTACCTCACGACCGTTCAACTTGCCCATCAGCCACGAGACCCGCCGCTTCACTTCGTTGACCCGAAGCTCACACACCTGCTCCCGGCACCGGACGAGCTCGTCCACCGCAAACAGCGCCGCTTCGTCGATCCGGCGCTCCAGCAGTGCCAGATCGCAGGCGAACTGACGCTCGTCGACCGCCGAACCCAGTTCCGCCCGGACAGCCTCCTTGAGGTCAAAAACGAACGAAACCGCCTGTGAGGCAGGCATCTCCTGAACCGCCCGGATGCGGATGACGTCCCGAAGGCACTGGCACCCCGCCTCGGATTCCGTCACCTTGAGTCCCGAGTGCGTCCCCTCGAGCAGCGCCTCGAAAATGCCCCGCGTTCCAACGTGCAAACTGTGCCCCACGGGATTCGTGAAGGGATCATTCCGGCGGCTGAAGGCGCGAGTCGCGTCCGCAGGATAAGCCTCCAGCGCGCGCTCGAACCACCTTCGGATGATGCCCTCCTTGTGGCGCTCCAGCAGCTCGCAAAACGTCATCGTCTCGTCCTCTGAACGAAATTCACGGATGCCGTATCAGCGCGTCCGGAAGCGAACGCCCTCCGTACCACACCCGACTCCTCGCAACTCCTGCCGCAAGCTTCGCCCAAAGCCGACTGGATCACACGCAACCGGTCGGCTTGGGTAGTCCGGCCACCTTGCAGGCGCCCTTCGCCGGACCGCTCGGGAAGAGATCGTAGATCTCTTTCAACTTGAATCCCGTCGTCTTGCAGAGCTTGCGGATCATCGGCGCCATGTTGTACTGCAGGTAGTATTCCCGCAGGTAATTGACCACCTTCCAGTGGTCCTCGGTCAGGTCCTCGACGCCTTCCGTCTTGGCAAGATCCTTGGCGACCGACTCATCCCACGCCTCCGGATCCTGAATGAATCCGTCCTCGTCGATCTCGATCATCTTGCCGCCGAATTCCTTCTGTTCCATCGAATTGCTCCTCGCTCAGACCGATGTTTCACCCCTCGGTGTTCCACGCAAACGCGGTTCCCGTCTACGCGATCTCAATGTCAACTCCCGGTGGGTTCCTGAGTGTCTCGTGAACCGGGCACTTCTCGGCCATACGCCGGATCGCCTCCGCCTTCTCCTCCGGGACACCCTCCGGCAACTCCAGGTCGACCACGATTCGCCCGATCCGCTTCGGTTGATCCGCAAGCTCGATCGTCAGGCTTACCTCGACGTCGCCCTCGTAGCCGTGCCGATCGCAGTAGCTTTGAACCATCATCGCGATGCACGCCCCCAGGGAGCCGGCGAAAAGCTCGACCGGAGAGGGCCCCTCGTCCCGGCCCCCCTCCTTCTCGGACATGTCGCAGGACAACTCATGGCCCCGCACTTGCACGCCGAACTCCAGACCGGCTTTCCTGGTGACACTGATCAAATCCACGGCAGGCCTCCTCGACCTCCGTCATACCGCCGCCAGCGACTGGTAGTAGTCCATCAGAATCTTGGCCACCTCGGCCCGCGCGAACTCGGGCGGAAGCGGCTCGCCCTTGGACAGCATCTCGCGAACCTTCGTCCCCGACAGGAACACGAAGTCCTCCTTCTTGTGCCCGTCCGGAGCCTCGCGCATCATGATGACCTCACCCACCACCTTCGAGAACGCGGTGTGGTCGGCCTCGAAGATCTCCAGTTCCAGAGCGTCCGGCGGAACCTCCTTGTGGAAGATCTCCTGGGCATCAAACGGGCCGTAATAATCGCCCACTCCGGCGTGATCCCGGCCGACAATCAGGTGCGTGGCCCCCATGTTCTGGCGGAACACGGCGTGAAGCACCGCCTCCCGTGGCCCGGCATACAGCATGTCGTAACCGTACCCGGTAATCTCGACCGTGTTCGGCTCGAAATAGAGCTCGGCCATCTTCCGAATGGCCGCGTCACGCACGTCCGCCGGAATGTCGCCCGCCTTCAGCTTGCCCAGCAACATGTGGATCACGGCGCCCTCCGCCCCGACGCGCTCCATCGCGATCTTCACCAGCGCTTCGTGCGCCCGGTGCATCGGGTTACGCGTCTGAAACGCGACCACCTTCTTCCACCCGTTCTTGGAAATCGTGTCGCGGATCTCAACCGCCGTGCGAAACGTCTCCGGGAAGTCCGTCGCGAAGTAGGAATAATTCAATACCTGGATCGGACCCGACACGAAGAAGTTCCCGACCGACAGGAAGTTGTTCACACCCGGGTGTTCCATCGCGGTCGTGCGGAAGATCTTCTCGGCCATCGACCGCATCTGATCGTCGCTGGCCTCCTCGATCGCTTCCACGTCCTGGATCGCGATCACCGGATTGCCCTCGACGTTCGGATCAAGCAAGGCGACCCGCTTGGCGCCCTTGATCCTCGACGCATCCTTGACCACGTTGACAATCGGCACCGGCCAGAACAGACCGTCGGTCGTCTTCATGTTCTCGGCCACCGCCAGCGAATCCTTCAGATTCATGAAACCGGTCAGCGGATTGAAGTACCCGCCGGCCAGCATGACCGCGTTGGCCGCCGCCTGGGAACAGACCAGCAGCTTCGGCAATCCCTCCGCCTCTTTCTGCAACTCGGCGCGCTTCGCTTCGTCCGCGACATAGAGCGGATTCAGCTTCTCGGAACCGTGGGGCTTGATCAGTTGGGCCATGTCACTTTCCTTTCTTCTTTCTGATGAGGTCGCCGGGGGTGGTTCAGCCCCTGCTTTCTACTCTTGCCGGCGCCTCACTTCACTGTCGTGGCTCTTTTTCAGGCCTCGGCTTCTCAACCCGCCGCGGCCGCTAAACCTGTCTTGGCCGCCAAACTCTCCCGCGTGCGCCCCGTGTACTCGGCGTAAATCATCGCAACGGTGCGGTACACGATGTGAGCGAACTTTGAATAAGGCAGAAACACCAATAGATTGAACACCAACACAAGATGCACGAAATACATGCCCAGGGCGGCATACTCCAGGGGCGTACGGCCCGCCGCCTCCGCCGAACCCACCGAGAAACGGAAGATCTCCGTCAACAGCCCCGTCACCCCGACGGCAAGCAGCACCCACAGAAAGAGCCAGTCATACGACGTGCTCGCTGCAGCCTCCTTGGTGCGCGCCCTCCGATCGCTGATCGCCTTGACACACCCGAAAACCAACAGCACGGCGCCGATGTTCGCCAGAATCTTCAACGGGTGCATCAGATTGAACGGATACAGCGAGTCGACCCCGAACAAGGGAAAGACATACAGATCCATCACGGCCCAGATGGTCACCACGAACAACGCCACAAAACCGTAGAAGGCCGTCACGTGCGCCACCTTCCGCGACGAGTGGCTCGTGCACTTGCCGAACCGGTCATGACGGAAAACCGACTTCAAGGCCCGAACCGTGGCCGGCACGATCCCCATGACGGGCGTGCCACGGCCTGATGCTTCGTCCGCCGCTTTCATCCCCCGCCAGAATCGGACAACGCCGATCACCGCCGCCAGAAACGCCAGGCCCGTGAACGCCGAAAAGGAGCCGATCAGCAGCCAATGCGGGAAGAAGTCCGCGTAAAACGCGTGCTCATGCGCCTCGATGGACAAAGCCCGCTCCAGCGGTCCCCGCAGTATCAGCACCAGCGCGATCAGCACCGCGGAAATAAGGAGCATGAGTGGCAGGAACTTCACCTGGTTCACCCAGGTGTAAAGAAAACCCGGAACCGCGTGGTGATGCACGCTCTCGTGACGCAGCGCCGCCAGAACGTCCGCCGGACGAGCCCCGCGAGGACACTTCGTTGAGCAGTCATTGCACTGGTGACACAGCCAGATGTCCGGGTCCGCAACCAGCCGGTCCTTCAGACCCCACTGCGCCCAGATCATCTCTTTTCGCGGGAACGGTTTGCTGGCCGGAGCCAGCTCACACACGACGGAACACGTGGCGCACTGGAAACACTTTTTCAGGTCCTCGCCGCCTTCCCTGAGTATGTGGCGAAGAAAATCCCGATCCGGCGCTACGACACTGGCCTCTGCCATTCCGCGTGAACTCCCTAGAATCCCTTGAACGGGTTCAATCCCATCTCCTCGATCTGTTCCGCGAATTCGTTCACGATCGCCGGCAGCCTGTCGTACTCGGAAATCGCCAGCTCCTCGATGCGGACGCGCTCCTCTTCCAAAGCAAGCTGCTTCAGCTTCTCGCGAATGTTCTCGCCGCGCGTCCCCATCAACTCGCTGCCCCGAATGAAATGACACTGGTAATCGTCACCCGACTTGCAACCCACCAGCAGAATGCCGTCAAAGCCGCGTGACAACGCATCGGCCACCCAGACGATGTTGACCGCCCCCAGGCACCGAACCGGTATGAACCGAATGAAAGCGCTGTGTTGAATCCGCTTCAGCCCCGCCACGTCCAGAGCCGGATAGGCGTCGTTCTCGCAGAGAAGACCCAGAAGCCGGGGCTTCTCCTCGAACTCGTCGGGTATGTCGACCGCCTTGATCATCGAGGAAATCTGGTCCACCGAATAATTCTTGAACGAGATGATCCGCTCCGGGCATGCCCCCAGGCAGATGCCGCACCGGCGGCAACGCGTCGGGTTCGGCATCGGCGTGCCCTTCTCGTCCTCGTCCAGCGTCCCGAACGGACACTCCTCCGTGCATCGCTTGCATTGCGTGCAACGCTGCATGAAGAAGTCCGGGTACGACTGATCCTCCCACCGAGGATGCATCGCCGCACCCCGGGAAGCCAGCTCCACGCACTGAATCGCCTTCAGCGCCGCGCCCGCCGCGTCTTCCCGCGATCCTTCCGTGTCGTTCGGAGCACGAACACATCCGGCCACGTAAATGCCCGTGCGACGCGTCTCATAAGGGAAACAGATGAAGTGCGAATCCGGAAAATCGTACTTGAGCACCGGAAGGTCCGGCCCCTGCCGATAACCGAGGTGCAGGATCTCCGTCCCCTCGTGCTGCCCGAGGCGCTGGATAGTCTCTTTGGCCGCCTCGAGCTGGGCACCTGCCTCGCCCTTCGCCACGATCTTCTTGGCGTCCGTGAGCTGCCGCACGGCCTCGCCGTCCGCCGCCACCGGCACCATCCCCGTCGCCAACACGACCAGGTCCGCCTCCACCTGAATGTGATCGTCAATCAGCGTGTTATCGACGTTGACCCGCAGGTTCTGATCGGCTGCTTCTTCGACCGAGGCCACTTCCCCCTTGGTGAAGAAAATGCCCGGATCGTCCTGAGCCCTGCGGTAGTAATCTTCGTACTGCCCCGGCGCCCGAATGTCCTTGTAGAGAACGAAGGCCTGCGTCTCGTCGTCCAGCTCACGCACCCATAGCGCTTGCTTCAAGGTGACCCGGCAGCACACGGCCGAACAATACGGCAGGTGCTCCGCGTCTCGCGAACCGGCGCACTGGATGAAAGCGATCCGTCGAGCCGGCTTGCCGTCGGACGGGCGCGTGACCTTGCCCGACGTGACCATCTCTTCCATCTGCACGTTCGTAACGACGTTGGGAAAACGCCCGTAGCCGAGATGCCCGAGCCGATTGGCATCGTACGGCTTCCACCCCGTCGCCTGAACGATAGCGCCGACCCGGAACTGGGTGGCGCTCCCGTTCCCATTGCTCTTGATGGACACGTCGAACTGTCCCGGCGAACCGGTGATGCGTTCGATCGTCGCACCCGTGTGGATCTTGATGCGCTCGTTCTGTTCGAGCTCGCTCACCCTCGCCGCAAGGTCAACCGGCTCCGCCTCTTGATACGGCGGCTTCTTGGGATAAAGCCTCGAAAACTTCCTCAGCCACCCGCCGAGCTCCGCCTCTTTCTCAACCAGCACCACCTCGTAGCCCGCCCTCGCCGCCTCCAGCGCCGCGGTCATGCCGCTCTGCCCGCCGCCGACAACCAGAATGGTCTTGTCGATTTCCAGCTCAAACGGCTCGGGCACGCGAGCCTTCTTCGCCCGCGCAATCCCCATCCGCAGGTAATCCTGGGCGAGCATCTGCGTGTCTTCGTCGTTGGGTGGATGGCTCCACACAACGTGCTCGCGCAGATTCACGCGCGTCGTCTCACACCCGTCAAATGTGAAAACGTCCGCATTCACCCTCGGCGAACATGCGGCGACGACCAGCGACTTGACCCCGTCCTGCACGTCTTTCCTGACCAGCTCGACGCCCTCGTGCCCGCAAAGGCACGCGTGCCGCCGACACTCCGTCAGTCCGCACTCACCCGTTGCAATCTTCTCGAGGGCTTCGACATCGATCGACTGCCCGATGTCGCAACCTTCACAGATCCAGACTGCTGGCTTCCTGTCTCCATTATCCACGAGTCTGTTCCACGCAAGCTTGTAGGGCCTTCAAAGCAACGCCCGTGGCGTCCCGCACGCTGGTCGCCACGTCGACCGGGCGCTTGGCACATCCGGCGGCCAGCAGCCCGGCCACGGGCTGGTCGCTCGTCAGGAACCCGTGCTCATCTCTCCTGAGCCCCCCGTCGATCTCGACACGCGTGTGCCCGTTCTCCGGAACGATGCCGGTCGCCAGCACAACCAAGTCGGCCCTTTGGTGGACACGATCGCCGGAGAGAATGTCCTCAGCTTCCAATACCAGGTTCTTGCTGCCCGCCTCCTCCGTGATCTTCGCCACCTTGCCTTTGACCAGGTGGAGTTTCTCGTCCTTTTGCGACTCGGCGTAAAACTCCTCCAGCCGCCCCGGCGCTCGGATATCGATATAGAAAATGTAGATATGGGCGTCCGGGTACTGCTCCCGGACGTACCGCGCCTGCTTGAGCGAACCCAGACAGCACACACCCGAACAGTGCTTCAGGTAATTATCGTCCCGCGACCCGGCACACTGAACGAACGCGACCGTCTCGACCCCCCGCCCGTCCGACGGACGCTGAATCTTGCCGCCCGTCGGGCCCGCGGTGGAGGCCAGTCGCTCCATCATCACGTTCGTGATCACGTTCGGATAGGTGCCGAACCCGAGCCCCTCGATCCGGCTCGCGTCATAAGGCGCCCAGCCCGTCGCCCACACCACCGCCTGAACCTCCACGTCGAAGACCTCCGGCTCCATCTCGAGGTCAATCGCATCGTACGGACAGGCCGGCAGGCACTTGCCGCACTCCGTGCCCGGACACACCTTGTCGTCTATCACGTATTGCAGCGGATAGGCCATATCGAACGGCAGGTAGATCGCTTTGGTCGTGCCCATCCCGAGATTAAACTCGTCAGGCCGCTCGACCGGACAGGCCTCGACACATGCGTTGCACGCCGTGCACTTGTTGTTGACGCGCCGCGGATTCCGCCGAATCGTTGCCTGAAACCTCCCCGGCTCGCCCGTGATCTTATCGACCTCCGAGAGCGTCAGGCATTGGATCCGCGGGCTCGTCCGCAGCCGGCGGAAGTTGATTTCCAGGCCGCACGTCGGCGGGCAGAGCTTCGGAAAATACTGGTGGCTCCGCACCACACGCCCGCCCAGGTATGGATTCTTTTCGACCAGCACGACGTCGCAGCCCGCTTCCGAAGCCTCGATCGCCGCCGTGATCCCGGCGATGCCGCCGCCGATCACCAGGACCTTGCCGTGCCGTTCGCCGTTCCCGCTCATCCTGTTGTCTCTCCCGGGACTCTCGCCGGTTCCTGCTTGAACAGCTTCTTCTTGTCAACTCCGCCCTTGAACGCCTCGACAACCCCCTCCCGCGGCCTCACCGTCCGCTCGCCGAAGAGACTGAACCGCAGCCACATGAATGCGAAACGCAGGAGCGCTTCGTCGTCGTAGCGCATCTCCTCGACGAAGTCCTCGTCCACCTCGAACCGCTGGAGCAGCGTGCTGTTCAACACAAACTCCCGGAACTTGTCCAGGTCATAGCACGCCGTGAAGAACATGTGCATCTTCTCGGGCGAGAGCGTACCTCCGTCCTCGAAGAACTTGTGAAGCGTCAGCTCCTTGAAGTGCTCGCCCCACTCGTCATACTCGTCGATCCCCTGATCTTCGAACCACTCGCGAACCGTGAGCTCGCGCGGCTCCTCGAACCCCTTGCACACCTCCTCCCGCATCAGGAAGTAGAATCGCTCGCCGCGCCAGCCGGGCTCGGTCTCCTTTTGCACTGCAAGACCGAGCGGGTACATGCGGCAGGGCCACGGCCGGTCCGAAT
Source organism: uncultured Phycisphaeraceae bacterium (assembly GCA_964574815.1). Taxonomy (GTDB): domain Bacteria; phylum Planctomycetota; class Phycisphaerae; order UBA1845; family UBA1845; genus CAZNPL01. The sequence goes on along the minus strand of CAZNPL010000002.1, from coordinate 23,136 downwards.
AGACCCCGCAACCCTTCTCCCCGAGAAACGGACACGACTTCGCCTCGTCGTCGTTCATCCGCAACATCACCACCGGCGTCTTCATGTCCTTCTGCACCGGCATGATCGCGTACGTCTCGAGGAATTCGCTCGATTTCATCCCGAGACGATTCTTCATCCGCAGCACGTCATACGGCGACAGGAAAATGTTCACATCACCGCAGCACCGATTGAAACACGAGACGCCTGGATGGCAGCCGAACTTGAACGAATCATCCGGGCCCAGCCGGGGATAATCCGCCACGATCTTCTCCTGCAGTTGTTCTCGTGGATCCTTGGGAAGGACAGTGGCGTTGTGGTCGCTCATTTCTCGTCTCCTTCGGGCTCCTCCACGATCATCTCCTTGGTCGCGGTGTCCGACCAGACCGGAATCATCAGGGATTCACCTGTCGTGGGGTTAAGGGCATAGCGGTACGACGCCACCTGGTTGTACTCGTCCTTCATCCAACTCCATCCCTCTTTGTAGTACGAGCACTCGTCGTTGAAACAGACCAGGAAGTACTCCTCATTCCACGTCGCCCCCTCCGGGACAAGCCACTTCTTGAGGGCGGCTTCGCAATGAGGACATTTATGAGGAACGGCTGTCATCGAGTCGCTCGGGCAGTCAAGGGCCGAAAAGCCTGATCTTGAACCTCGTTTCCCCCGTGGCCGCATACGCCTCGCGAATCTTCCGGCGCCAACCGACAGCCCCGGTCGCGGAGCCCGGGATCTTCGGACGCCTTCAAGTGGCGTCCGAAGATCTCCCGGAACCCCAATCTTTCACCCGAGGACACGCCTCGAGACCTTTCGCAAGCCGTACGCAACCCAACCGGTTGCGCGTCGAACCCGCTTATCCTCCCAGCAAGACCTGTTCCGGAGTCTCCTGCAGCACGTACTTCACGGGGCGCTTGATCATGTTCCACTCGCCCGTGTTTCGGTCGTACGTGCAGTTGCAGAAGGCAAGCCAGTTCTCGTTGTCCATCTCGGGCTTGTCGGCACGGAAGTAGTAGCCCGGCCACCGCGTCTCCTCGCGGAACAGGATCGAACGCATGTGGGCGTCCGCCTGATACATGCGGTGGACGTTCTCCCAGCACCGCATCAACTCGTGCAGGTTCTTCGCGGCGAGCTTCTCGGCGTCCTCCTTGAGGAACGCCAGCAGCTCCATGCCCTTCTCGAGCAGCTTGTCGCTGGTCTTGAACTGACTCGACACGCCGCCCGCGTACTCGTCCATGATCTTCTGAAGACGGTACATGAACTGCGTCGGCCGGATGTAATTGGGGTTGATGTCCGGATCCGTCGTCGCGCCCTTGTGCTGCTCGAACGTGTCAAGCGGCTGGAGAATCTGCTTCGTGAGCGCGTCGATCTGAGCCTGGTCCACGTTCGGAGGCGCGTTGTTATCGACGATGTACGAGATCGCCGCCTTCGCCGCAATCCGACCCTCAGCGTGCGAGCCGGACGAGAACTTGTGGCTGGACGCACCGGAGGCGTCGCCCGCGGCGAACATCCCCTTGGCCGTCGTCATGTGCGGATAGCCCCAGAAGTACTCGCTCTTGGTTTCGTCGGTCTGAAGATCCTCCGGACCCGAAACCCACGCACCGGATGCACCCGAGTGCGAACCGATAAAGTAGGGATCGCACGCCATGATCTCCGACGGCTTCTTCTCCGGTTCGGTGTTCGTCGCGGCCCACAGAATGGCCTGCGAGATCGTCATGTCGAGGAAGTCTTCCCACGCCTCGGCCTCGAGCTCTTTCAGTTTCTTCTTGGCGGCCTTCTCGTCGGGCGCCTGGTCCGCGATCCTCTTGATCGCGTCGGCCGTCTGCATGTAGATCGGGGCCTTGCCGTCCATCACGTCCAGCATCATCAGCCAGTTGCGGATGTTCGCCGGACGCGGCTTCACCTTGCCGTACGGCTCCCACTTGTCGAGCTCGGCGGCATTGTCCTGCATGTAGTTGCCGCCGTTCGCGTTGGTCGCGATCGACTTGAACAGCAGGAACCACGCGCCCACCGGGCCGTACGCGTCCTTGAACCGGACCGGAATGAACCGGACTTCCTGGCAGGTCATCTCGGCCCCGCCGTAAATCGTGAAAAACGCGCTCGCACCCGAGTTGAACGGCGGGTACCACGAGCGGCCGAAGCCCTCACCCGTCGAACGCGGCTTGAATACGTGAACCGCACCGCCCATCGCCACCAGCGTAGCCTTGGCCTTGAACACGTAAACCTTGTTTTCACGGACGCTGAAGCCGATCGCGCCGACGCACTTGTCGCCGTCCATCAGCGGGTGCGTGATGAACACGCGCTCGAAGTACTCCCCGTTCGCCTCGGCAAGGGCGTTCTTGGCCGCCTCCGCAACGACGATCTTGTACGACTCGCCGTTGATCATCAGTTGCCAGCGCCCCTCGTGAACGTAGTTGCCGTCCTGATCCTTCCAGATCGGTAGGCCCCACTTCTCGAACAGGTGCACCGTCGAGTCCACGTGGCGCGCGATGCTCGCCACCAGATCCTCGCGCGTGATCCCCATCAGGTCGTTGCGGACGTAGTCCACGTAGTCCTTGAGGGTGTTGTTGCCGCTGTTCAGGTCCACGTACTGATTGATCGCCGAAAGACCCATCGCGACCGCGCCCGAGCGGTCCATCGCCGCTTTGTCAACCAGAGTGACCTTCAGCCCGTTCTTTTTCGCCCAGTAGGACGCCTCCACCGCCGCACCGCAGGCGGCCATCCCGCCGCCGCAGATCAGCAGGTCGGTTTCAACCGTTACGGTCTCGAAATCCGCCATTTTCGTTTATCTCCTTCGGTGTTCCTCGTCTCAGAGGAGTTTCAGTCTTGGCACTCGCCGTCCCTGCTTACTTCTTCAGCGTCAGCACCTTGTCCATCTTGAACGGACCCTTCTCGGTGTTCAGCCCGCCCGGCTCACACATCAGCGTGGGACTCTTCAGGTCGTCGTCGCCCGTCGGATAGTGATCGAAGGGCTGAGCCTTGCCCTCCTCGACGCCCTTGCGATGCGGGAACTTGAACCGCTTCGGCTTGATGTCCTTGCTGCGGAACTGAATCGTCCACATGATGTCCTCGCTGCTCCGCAGCGCCGTCGCGCTGGCGCCCAGCGGGACAAAGTCCGCATAGCCGCGCACCTCGATCGCCTGCGTCGGGCAGATCTTCACGCAGCTATAGCACTCCCAGCACATCTGGGGGTCCTGGTTGTACGCTTTCATGGTGTCCTTGTTCAGGACCATGAGATCGTTGGGGCAAATGTACTGGCAGGCCGTCTTGTCCAACGCCTTGCACCCGTCACATTTGTCCGGAATCACAAAACTTGGCATGTTCTTCCTTCCTTTCTGGACAAACTGGGCATTCCCAAACAACGTGGCTTCACACCGTGCCGCAAGTTCGCACCGACTTCCTCCGACCAGAGGAGACCGGTTGCGGACAATCGGCCCAAAATCCCTGCGCTTCGCCTCGCGGGCGGGCGAAATCCCGCTACGGCGTCGCGACAATCCACTTCCAATGGTCTTTCGCCGGCAAGACACGTGCCTTCCCGCACGCGCCGCCGGATTATCCCCGCACTCGATCGCGCCCCACCCGACAACACGAGAGCCCCCGCGCAATCGAAACCACTTGCAATTGAGAACGCTACGGAACCACCTCGGGGCAGTGCTCCGAAACAAGTACAGAATTGGATCCCAGCCCTCATGGCGGGCCATCCTGGCTCGGTATGGACAGACCGAAACCGCAGCACCTGCACGCCGGTGCCCAAATGCTGTCTCTAGCGATGTGCCCTGTGACCGCCTCTCCGCACCACCCACTGCCTGCTAACGGCATCCCGCTACGGTCAACGGGCCTCGGTAGTCGCGCGCCCCGCGAGTCACGACGCAATGCAGCATGTGACCTGCACCACCTCGATCTGCGACCACCGCGTTGCTACTCACTCTACCATCCCCCAATGCCGCGTCAAGGCTTTCCGAGATTTTTTTCACGTTATACCCTGATCCTCGGAGCATTCACCGCCCATTCTGAGACTTTTTTCACGATTGTCCAGGCAGCCCCGCGAAAGGCACGCGGCGCCACGCGATGTGCCTTTTTGTGACGGGAATCACGATTTTGAGACTCTATATCAATTAGCCGTCCGATCAGCCCGAACGGCAGTGTTTCAGATGATACGCAAGCTCCGAAAGGCCCGTGGAGATGTGCTCGTTACGCACAAGGACGCCATCAGGAACAACCAGTTGCGTCGGCGTGAAGTTCCAGATCGCCTTGACCCCAAAGCCCACCAGTCTGTCTGTCACCTTCTGTGACACTTCAACCGGCGTCGTCAAAATCGCGAACTGAACCCCGTGCCGGATCATGAACGGCCTCAACGCCCTCATCGGACGAATCGTCAAACCGCCGATCCTCGTGCCGATTCTGCGCTTGTCGTTGTCAAAGGCCGCAACAATTCGCATCCCGTATCGGGCGAAACCTCCGTACGCCAACAAAGCCCCGCCCAGGTGACCGGCACCGATCAGGACCGCATCATGGGGCTCATCGAACCCAAACACGGTCCTGACCGCCCTGCATACTTCACACACCTCAAACCCGACCCGGCCCATCCCCGCCGCACCGATCGCGGCCAGGTCCTTGCGAACCTGCGTCGGGTCAATGTCCAACGCCTCCCCGAGCTGCGCGCTCGTAACTGTCTGGATCGACTTTTTGGCCGTCCATTCCGTGAGGACCCGGTAATAAGACATCAACCGGCGGAGCATCAATCGTCTGAACCGTGCCAAAGATCTTACCTCCGCGACCACGTCATCTTACCCCAGACTGCCCGCCGGACTCCCGCATTGGCCAAACCCGGCGGGGGACAGGCCATGCAACTGCAAAGCTTACGGCGATCAACCCGTTATACGCCCTCTACGGTCAAGTCAAGTTCGTGCCGGAGGTGCGAGGAAACCCAACCTCTCGGCTTAATGATCGCACGTGTTCGCGTTCCAGGTGCCTCAGTCAATCCCCGGTAAGCTCCCGGGTCTTCGCAATGAACACGTCGGCGTCGATCGGCTTGTCCAGGAACATGTCCGGCCGCACCAGTCCCTCCTCTCTCATCTCCCGGATGGTCTTCTTCAAGGCCGCTCGAAGGCTGTCATAAGGCGCCTCGAACGTCTCCCCCTTGCGATCCTCCAGCTCTTCAAGGATGCCGCTCACCCCCGTGATCATCAGAACCGGTATGTCCTTGAACTGCTCGTCCTTCTTGAGCTGCTTGAACAGCACGAATCCCGACTTCTTCGGCATCATCACGTCAAGAACGATCAGGTCGGGCTTCGCCTGCCGAATCTTCTGCAGGCCTTCGTTGCCGTCGTACGCCGCCACCGGATCGTATCCGTGCTCGCTCAATACGGCCGAGAGGTACTTCACCGTATTCCGGTCGTCGTCAACCAGCAAAACCTTCTTGGGCATCACTTGCCTCCCTACGTTCTCCCGGACCGTCGATTGGAAGATGAATGCGGAATGTGGTTCCGCGATCCGGTTCGGATTCCACGGATACATCTCCACCATGTACATTAATAATCCTGGCGGTCATTGCCAACCCCAGACCGGTCCCACGCGCCTTTTTGGTACTGAAGAACGGCGTGAAGATGTGCTTCCTGATATCTTCATTCATGCCGCACCCGTTGTCGCGAATCTTAATCACAACCGTACCCTCTCCCGGCCCCAACGAGTTCTTCACCACCACCTTCGGCTCCTCGTTGGCGGGATAGTCCTTCCAGGCGCACGCGTCGATCGCATTGATCACGATATCCGTTAACGCCATGTGCAGCAGCTTCGGATCGCACGAAACCACGGGCAGATCGTCGGGCAACTCGAGCTCCACCTCCACGCCTTCGTCCGCCGCTTTCTGACTGTTCAACTCGCAGACCCGCCTCACCACGTCGTTCAGGTTCGCTTCCTGGAGATCCAGCTTCCATTCCTTGGCGTAAAACAGCATCTTGTGCGACAGATCGCCGATGCGCTCGATCCCCTCCTCCACCATCGCCAGCCCCTCCCCGATCTGCTCCTGGTCGCAACGGCGCGCCCCCGCCCGAATCAGGTAGGCGCCGCCCTTCAACCCGTTGAGCATGTTCTTGATGGCATGCTGGAGGCCCGTCACCGCCTGGCCGATGGCGGCGAACTTCTTCGAATAGAACAATTCGCGGAGGAGCTTCTTCTCCTGGGTGATGTCCTTGCTGATGCCGATCGTGCCGATCGGCGAACCGTCGCGGTCACGCAAACGTGACATCGTCAGCAGCACGTTCCGAATCTTCCCCTCTTTCGTCAGAAAGCGGGTCTCGAAGTTCTTCACATTGTCCGTGTCCTTCAGGCGGGCCAGGGCAGCCTTCCTGTCGTGAGGGTTCGCAAAGAGCATCTCCACCTCACGACCGATCACCTCCGCACGACTGTAACCCAGCGCCTCCTCGGCCCCGCGGTTGAACGTCTCGATGAATCCCTCGGGCGTGACGGTCACGATGATGTCGGCCGAACTCTCGACGATGCCGCCCAGGTACGTCATCGTGCTGCGCAGCTCGTCCCGATGGTCCTGAATCCGCGCCGTCATTTTGTTGAACGACTTCTGCAGAACCCCGAACTCGTCGCTGCGGTTCTCGGCAAACCTGAAGTTGAGTTGATTGGCGGCGACCCGCTCAATCCCCCCCACCAGCCCGGCCAGCGGCTTGCCTACCAGCCGCCCGAACATGACCCGTAACGCCACCGCGCCCAACAGCAGCGAAAGCACCACCGTGATCGCGATGAGCGTCCCACTCCTGGTCACCATCGAATCCACCCGCCCCAGCGAATAGTCGGTGTTGAGAAAACCGAGAATCGGCGGGTCCTCGGTGTGTGCGTGGCAGGCGGCGTTGCGACATCCCGGCTCGTTAATGATCGGGGCCACGACCGAGAGAACCCGAGACTCGCCCGGACGCTCCGTGACGACGTCGAACGTCTCCGCCTCCACTCGGCTCAAATCCTCCCGGCGGTGACACACGAAACACGCCTGGTCCTCCAGCTCCAGCTTTCGACCGACCTCGCCGAAGCGAGAGGCCACCACCTCGCCCGAATGGTGAGAGACGAGCGTGATGTCACCGTAAACCGTGCTGCCCTCCGACATGTCCGCAAGCATCTCCCGGATGCTCTCGTTGTCCCGACTCATCATCTGCCGCTCGATGCCGTTGATGATCGATTCGGAGTTGAACCTCAAAAACGCACGGGCCGACTGGAGGGAATAGTGCGCGCTGATCAGATGGGTCACATACCCCGCAAGGCCGATCGCGGCGATCAGGATCACCACCATCGCCGCACTGAGTTTCCAGACCAGTTTCGATCTCATCTCTCGGTCCGCAACGCGCGGAAGATCGGGAGGAGTACGCGCAAGTCCTCGCGGCGGCGTTCGCCCGCCGGAACTGCTGCCGTCCTAGCCACTATCCGACCACTCCAAGGCGGTCAAGGACAGCCTGCGCTCGATAAGCACGCCGCGTGCCACGCCCGAGATCGCCGAGCGTGGCCGAGCACGTAACGTCGTGCACGATAAATCCGGACCCCCGGCACCATAACGTTCTTTCGCCCAGACGGCCGAACTGGCATAGAATATGCAAGGTCCCTCAAGCATAGGAAGGACCCCGACCGAAACCGGTACGCCTCGTGATTGGGGCGGCTGAACCTCGGTGAATCTGCGGAGATAACCTCACGGACGGAGCGTGCAAGGAAATGACCAACGCTGGTCGTACTGCCCCCGGAACCGTCTACCTCGTCGGCGCCGGCCCCGGCGATCCTGGACTGATCACCCTGCGCGCCGTCGAGTGTCTCCACCGAGCCGACTTGGTCCTCTACGATTATCTTGCCAATCCGGCTGCGCTTTCACACGCCCCCGCCCATGCGGAGTTGGTGTGCCTCGGACATCACAGCAAAGGCAGAACTCTCTCTCCGGACCAGATCATCGCCCGGACCGTGGAAGAGGCACGAAAAGGCAAGACCGTCGTCCGGCTCAAAGGCGGAGATCCGTCGATCTTCGGCAGATGTGCAGACGAGGCCGGTGCCCTGCGCGAGGCCGGAATCCCTTTCGAGATTGTTCCCGGGATCACCGCCGCCCTCGCCGCCGCCGCCTTCTGCGAGATTCCGATTACGCACCATGACTCCGCCTCCGCAGTCGCACTGATCGCCGGACGAGAACGCCACCACAAGCCCACATCAAGCCTCGACTACGGCACCCTCGCTCGATTCCCCGGAACGCTCGTCTTTTATATGGGCGTCACAAGAGCCAAGCGATGGAGCCGCGAGTTGATGGACCACGGCAAGCCCCCCAAAACACCGATAGCCATCGTACGGTGGTGCACCTGGGGCCGACAGGAGACGATCCGCTGCACCCTCGAAACGGTTGCGGACGTCGTCCAGCAGCGCGACCTCTGCCCGCCCGCCGTAGTCATCGTCGGCGACGTCGTCAACTGCGCGCCTCAGCTTTCATGGTTCACCGCCCGGCCACTCTTCGGCGAGCGCATCCTCGTGCCCGAGTCAGATAACGGAAGCGAGCACATCGGCTCCCGCCTCACGACACTCGGGGCTGATGTCTTCACCCAGCCGCTGGCTCGAATCACGGACCCGCCGGATTGGACCCGCGTCGATGCGGTGATCGACGCGCTCGAACAATACGACTGGCTCGTCTTCACAAGCGGCAGCGCCGTCGACTACTTCCTCCGACGCCTCTTCGACCGCGGGCAAGACGTTCGCCGCCTCGGCCCGCTGCGACTCGCGGCCGCCGACCCGAGCACCGCCGAGCACATGTCCCGTCACCACCTGCGCCCCGACGCCGTGATCGAAGAGCCAAAAGACTTCTCAGCGCAAACGTCGATGAGCGACTTGACCGACCGTCGGATTCTCCTGGCTCACTCGAATGCTGATCAAAACACGCTTGCCGGCAAACTCACGAAAGCCGGAGCACGCGTCGATCAGGTTGTCGTCTGCGGAAGTCTCGCCGTGGACCACCCAAACCCCGAGGTAACCACGGCCCTGCGCTCCGACGAGATCAGTTGGATCGCCGTGACCGATGCGAACGCGGCCCGAACCCTCGCACGACTATACGGTGAGGATCTGCAACGCGCACGATTGGTCAGCATGAACCCGGCCGCGTCGGCAGCCTTGCACGAACTGGGCTACGACCCGGCCGCCGAAGCCTCCGCGCACACGACGACGGGCCTGGCCGACGCAATACGCCACGCCGCGTCCAGGCAATGCTGAACCCACTGCATGCCGCGACCCTACAGGGGGCCGATGCCCACCAAGTAAGTTCTGCAAGCCGATCGTGGACCAACGACTTCGACTGAGAAGTATCAAGCACCTGAACATCTGTGCCCCCCGAAGCCGCCTTGCCGCTGCCCCCGCCCGGTGCTCGACCGACCAACCGGGCGCGCCCCCCTATGCGCTCACTGGGCCCACATCCCTGCCCCGGGTCCTGCTGTTCCGGCTCGTAGACGCCGATAACAATGCGCGTAAGATTATTCCCCGACGCGAAAGCGTCATCACGTTAAGAGCCATCAACATGGAATGCCACACCTTCGAGTGAGGAGTTCGCCCGATGAGCGCCGGTGAGAAACTCGCTTCGCTCTGGAAGACCGAAGACTGGTGGGCCGTCTGGGTCGGCTTCGGGATCCTGATGTTCGCCGTGGCGATCGCAGGACTCGAGGCCGGTCTGAAAGCACCGAAAATTCAGCGATGGACAACCAGTCCATTGGACGCCTTCTACGGCGATGTCACCGTCAAGGTCACCGACTGGCCCAAAAACGTCAGGTCCACCGACGCCCTCGCAGCAGCCCTCCCCGCGCAGACGGCAGAGCGTTTCCAATACACTCGGAAGGTCGATTACGATCAGGGAAAAAGGAAAGTCGCCGAGAAGATCGGCTGGAAGTCCCGGTACCCGATGACCGAGTCCGAACGGGATTCCCTTCTGAATCTCGCGACCACACAGGCAAACCGCCAGGCAATCCAGAAGCTCTACACCAACACCCAGTCGCCCCGCCCCAACTTCGCCGCCCTCGTCGTCCTGCTCCTTGCGCTAGGCGCCGCCTTTGCAATCGCCGTTCGCTGCATGGGCGAAAAAGCTGCCAGGTTCGCGGCCGGCTACCTGCCCGTCTTTCTGCTGGCAACCCTGGCTTACTTCATCGCAAGCCAGTCAGTCGTCAAAGCATACGGCCTGCCTTATGCCCTCTGGGCGCTGGCCCTGGGATTGCTGATCAGCAACACGGTCGGAACGCCCGGCTGGCTGCTGGCCGGCTCCAAGACCGAGCTCTTTATCAAGACCGGACTCGTTCTGCTCGGCGCGGAGATTCTGTTCAGCAAGATCATCGTCCTCGGCAGCCGTGGCCTGCTCGTAGCCTGGATCGTCACCCCCTGCGTCGTGGTGTTCATGTACTACTTCGGCGCCAGGATCCTGAAGATGACCAGTAAAACGCTCGTGATCATCGTCGCCGCCGCAACGAGCGTCTGCGGCGTCTCCGCGGCCATCGCCACCGCCGCGGCGGTCAAAGCCAAAAAAGAAGAACTGACGCTCGCCGTCGGCATGACCCTGATCTTCACGGTGCTCATGATGGTCGTCATGCCTCCCGTCATCAAAGCCGTCGGAATGAACGAGCAGGTCGGAGGAGCTTGGATGGGCGGCACCATCGACTCGACCGGGGCCGTCGTCGCCGCCGGAGCCCTGCTGGGCGACAATGCCGAACTCGTGGCCGCCGTCGTCAAGATGATTCAAAACATCCTGATCGGAGTAGTCGCCTTTTGCGTAGCCGTCGCCTGGGTCACCAGGGTCGAGCGAGACCCCACGGCTCCTCGCCCGCGCGCCATTGAAATCTGGTACCGCTTCCCCAAGTTCATCGTTGGCTTCGTTGCCGCGTCCCTGGTGTTCTCATTTATCCTGATTCCGGCGTTCGGCGGCGGCGCAGAAGGCCTGCAGACCGTTGAAAAAAGCGTCATCGGCGCCATCACCAAGACATGCCGCGGCTGGTTGTTCTGCCTGGCTTTCGTAGCCATCGGCCTTGAAAGCAACTTCCGCGCCCTTGCCACCCAGATGGCTGGCGGCAAACCCATCGTGCTATACATCGTCGGGCAGAGCTTCAACCTGATCCTGACCGTGCTGGCCGCATACCTCGCCTTCGGGGGCTGGCTATTGGAAGCGATTTCACTGGAGTAAACCATGGCAGCGACCAGCATCCCTCCGAACGAACGCGAGCCTCGCAACGGCATCGCACCGTGGATCAAGCTCCTGTTCGGTTCCCTCGTCCTCGCAGGCGCCGTCTTCGCGCTCATGCAGGGCTACACACCACCCGGCCCGGCCGGCGACGTCTTCCGCAACAACATGCGTCACGACATCGACGCCACGCCACTCTTCTACACCGACGCGAGCCCGGAACCGCCGACGAATTAACGCAACCAGTAAGGAAGGACGTAGCTCCCGCCCAGCCGCAGTCCTTTGAGTGCCCCCCCCTCAGCAACTGTCGCCGCGTCCATCGTAAGCCTGTTCATCGAGCGCCCGACGCGCCATTTCGGCCACACTGGTACGCCGCAACACGCCATCCTCGTAGAAATCAACCGCCCCACCGTCGCTCAGAAGCGCCGGGCGGTCGGCCACGAGCCCGACCTGCCCAATCCGCCCCAGACACCACACCGCCATGCCGCGCACCTGCGCATTCGGATCGCCAAGGCTCGCAACGATAGCCGAAAGGATGTCGGCTATGTGATCCTCCGCAAGTCCACCAAGCCGTCCGACTGCCCAAAGAACACCCGGTTTGAATCGAGGCAGATCCTCCTCCGCCAGAGTCACAATCAAAGATACGACAATGGGAAGCTGGTCGGCGAACGCTCTCGGCCGGCGCCGAATGATCTCCGCCATCGCTTCCGGCGCTCGCCAGCACTGCCCTCCGGACTCCTCGCTGATCAGCCAGTACAGCCGCCGAAGGTGTTCCCGAACGAAATCCGGATCCCGCGACGCAATCCGATCCGCTGCATGCCCCATGGCCTCCACCGCCCGCCATCCGATCTCCGAATCCGCATCAAACGTCAACGAAACGAGGCTGCCCAGGGCGCGCTTCCTCCGCTCGGCCAGACCCGAAATCCGGTCAAATTGCCGGTCAACGAGCAGTTCCCGAAGAGATGCTTTGAGCGTCGAGCGTGCGATGAAGATGCCCTCCGCGTTCGAAGGAACCCCCCTCAACCGGTGTCACCAGCCTAGCAAGCACGACCCCGACGTCAATCGCGGCGCGATGAACCCGCGTCAGTAAACCAACGCGTTCCGGAACCAAACTTGCCACGAGACACCTTGGCCGAATAACATCCGGGCCGCGGACACGACGTATTGATCGCTATTCATAAACAGGAGCCGACCCAATGAGTACCAAGGAGCTGCAGGAGAAATTAGTCGCCAACATGAAGGAGTGGCAAAAGGTCGAAAACGACTCGGTCGAGATGGCCGCCCGCATCATGAAGCAGAGCGACAACCCCCTCGTCCGAGCCGTCATGTCGATCATCATGCAGGACTCGGGCACCCATTACCGCATCCAGCAACTGATCATCGACAGCCTCGAAAAAGAGACCATCAAGCTCCAGCCGGAAGAGCTCGGCGACATCTGGGGCCTGATCGAGGACCATATCGCTCTCGAACGCAAGACCATCGACTACGCCCAGGCCGCCCTGGGTAACCTGAAGAGCACCAAGATGATCGTACAGCAGTACCTGCTGGAGTACATGCTTACTGACGAGGAGAAACACAACAAGCTTCTCGACAACCTCGAGGCCATCAAGAAAGGCATGTACCCGTACGCCTGAGAAATTCGGACGAACGCTGTGGTACCGAATTGCGGTCGCTCCTGGCCCTGCAGATTAAGGCCTCGCGGGCGGCGGAGGTGCGGGATGGACCCGAGCGCACTCGCTGACGGCGTCTTCGATGACCGGCGCCACGGGTTCGCCTCAGGCGGAACCGCCCATGCCGCGTCTCCGGGACGTATGGGCACACATCGGCAGGCCAACGGCCGGTAACGCTCGCCTGACCTACCACGCTCCCGGACCGTGGTCGCAGGTCAAGACGCTTGGTCGCGCCCGAGCGCCGCCCGTTGCATGAGGCTTCTGGCCCGATCCCAGCGTCGAATTCCTTGACTGGCCAGTGTAGCTTTGCGATACAATCTGGTGTAGGATTCCTGCGGCTGATGTTGCGCCACGAAAAGGCGCGGAGACGCACCAACCAATGCCACAGGCTAGTTCGCAAAACGGCAATAATGACCCATTGATCGCCATCGGCGTGCTGGCGAGAGCGGTGGGCCTCTCCGTCTCCGCCATCCGAAAATACGAGGGCGAGGGTCTCATAATCCCCCACCGCACCCCCTCGGGACATCGCCTCTTCTCCCACGAAGACATCAGCCGCGTCCGATATCTCCAGCACATGATTCAGGCGCTCGGCCTGAACTTCGAGGGCATCCGAAGGATGCAGGCCCTTCTGCCATGCTGGGACCTCCGCCCTTGCAATACGAAAAGACGCACGACCTGCCCCGCCTACGAGGACAGCACCCGGCCGTGCTGGATGATCAAAGGCCTCGACTGCGCCCCCCAAGGCAACGAATGCCGCCAATGCGCCGTTTATCGGTTCGGCTCGCTGTGCACGCACGACATCAAACGCCTGCTCCACAACCAGAACGACGGCCGAAACGCGCAGGCGGCCATCCTGGAATTGATGCGCCGCAAAGAGAACGCGACAAAGGAGGATGAGTGAATGCCCGGCTCCCTGCTGCTCCTGCTTGCTTATGTTTCCATCGCGGTCTTCCTGGCCGCCGTCGCCTATCGCTTCGTCAAGATCTCGCGAATGCCGCTCCATCTGCGATGGGAACTCTACCCCGTCGCGCACGAGAAGGGACGCGCAAGCTACGGCGGCTCCTACCTCGAGGAGCTCGACTGGTGGACCAAACCGCGGCGCTCCTCGCTGATCGGTGAGCTGAAGGTCATGGTCCCCGAGATTCTCCTCCTCGCCGGCGTCCGCGAGCACAACCGCAAACACTGGTACCGGTCCTTCCCCTTCCACTTTGGCCTCTACCTCCTGGCCGGCCTGTTCGTCCTCCTGCTGATCGGCGGGATCGCCACCGCAGCCGGCTCGACCGTGTCGACCTCCGGCGGACTGTTCGGAAAGACGCTGTTCCATCTCACGTACGTCGTTGGATACGCCGGCCTGACGCTGGCCCTGGTCGGAACCGCAGCGCTGTTGGCCAGACGGACGCTCGACCCCGACTATCGCGAGTACACCAAGAAAGCCGACTTCTTCAACCTCGCGTTTTTCGCCCTCACGCTCGTGGTGGCGCTGATCACGCGCGCTGCCGTCGATCCATACTTCGTCGAACTGCGGTCCTTCTTTGCGAGTTTGGTGACCTTTGATTTCGCCGCCGGCGCCCTGATGCCGACGGGACTGGCCGCCATCGAGATCGTTCTGGCATTCGTGCTGCTGGCGTACATACCGCTGACCCATATGTCACACTTTTTCACCAAGTGGTTCACGTACCATGCCGTTCGATGGAGCGATGAACCCAACCTGCGCGGCAGCAGGATCGAACGCGAGGTGAACGAAGCACTGCAATACCCGGTAAGCTGGTCGGCGCCGCACATCCGCGGCAACGGCGTGAAAACATGGGCCGACGTCGCGACCGCCGGCGTAGAGGAGAGTGAAGAGAAATGAAGAAGCGAATCAAGGTCGAGGACATATCGAAGCGATCGTCGCAGTTAACGACGCTCGATAAGGAAAACTTCAAACCCCTTCCTGCGCCTTACGACAAGCCGGAGAATACACCCGACTTCGCGCCGCTGAGCGAGAAGGCCAGGCAGACGTACGAGGATTCCCTCGACGACACCATTGCCCTGAGCATCCCGAGGCCCAAGACCAAAGAAGAGGAAAAGGAGCTTGTGGCCAAGTTTCTCTCCGGCTTGGAAAAGCTCTTCACCAAGGAGAACAACTGGCCGTTCCTCCAGCCCCTGCTGCTGTCGATGGACCACTGCGCGGCCTGCCACACCTGCTCCGATTCCTGCCACATCTACGAGGCCAGCGGGCACAATCCCGTCTACCGTCCCGCCTACCGCTCCGAGGTCTTCCGCCGCCTCTACAAGAAATACGTGAAATCCAACGGCGGCCTCCTTCAGGCGTGGCGCGACGGCGAAATCGAGCTCAACTGGACGACCGTCGCCCGGCTCGCCGAGCTATCCTACCGCTGTAACTTGTGTCGCCGCTGCGCCCAGACATGCCCGATCGGCTGCGACAACGCCCTCATCGCCCACGAAATCCGCAAGCTCTTCAGCCAGGAGATGGGCATCACCGCAAAGGAGCTGCACGAATCCGGCTCGGTCCTCCAGCTCAAGGTCGGCTCCTCGACCGGCATGAACCCGCCCGTCGTCAAGGACAACATCGAGTTCATCGACGAGGACGTCGCGGAGAAAACCGGCGTTCACGTCGAAACGCCCTGGGACAAGGAAGGCGCCGACATTCTCCTGATCCACAACGCCGGCGAGATCATGGCCTGGCCGATGAACCCCGGCGCCTTCTCCGTCATCTTCGAACTCGCCGGCGTGAGCTGGACGATGTCCAGCGAGATCGCCGGCTACGACGGCATCAACTACGGCGTCTGGTACGACGACGTCCAGCTCGCCCGCGTCGCCATCAAGCACGCCGAGGCCGCCAAGAAGCTCGGCGTCAAGAAGATCGTCCTCGGCGAGTGCGGCCACGCCCACAAGGCGCTCACCGTCATCGCCGACCGCGTCCTCACCGGCGACCTGAACATCCCGCGCGAAAGCTGCATGGCCACCCTGGAAGATCTCATCTTTTCCGGCCGGATCAAGGTCGATCCGTCCCGTAACGACTTCCCCGTAACGCTCCACGACCCGTGCAACCTGGTTCGCCTCATGGGCGTGGTCGAGCCGCAGCGCCGCATCCTCCGCCACATCGCCCCCAAGTTCCGAGAAATGGAGCCCCACGGCGTTCACAACTACTGCTGCGGCGGCGGCAGCGGCTTCGCCATCATGTCGGGCCACAACTTCAACGACTGGCGCCACCAGATCTCGGGCCGCAAGAAACTCGAGCAGATCCTCAACGCCTTCAAGGACGAGCTCGACCCCTCGATCAGAAAATACGTCTGCACCCCATGCTCGAACTGCAAGGGCCAGCTACGCGACCTTTTCACCTACTACGACATTTGGGAAAAGCACAGCATCCTCTACGACGGCCTCGTCGAACTCATCGTCAACTGCATGACAGACGTCAATCCCGACTTCATAGAATGGGAGATGCACTAACCGGCCGAAGATAGGGTCAGAGCGCATTTAGTCGATAGTGGCTGCCGCGCCCCATGCCTTCGCGAGGCAGGAGATGGGGGACGGACATGCAAGCCACGACGTGCAAGCTTTGTAGGGCGGGTTCCACCCGCCGATCTCGTACCCGCGGGGCCCCATCTCTTGCGAAGCAACAGGTGGGGTCACGATTCAAATGCAAACCAACGCCGAGCTGCGCAGAAACCTCCCGACGCAACCGCCACCCCCGCCGCCCTCCGGCTGAAGGTCGATGCCCGAAGTCCGCACCTAATCACAACCGCAAGTGTCAACGAGCGGTCAGTTTACCAAACGGCCCGCCGGCTACCGCCCGCAACGCTGTAGTCGCCCCGAACGCCGCCATTCCCCTGTCAACTGCTCACCTGCTCCACTGCTCAACTGCTCAACTGCTCAACTGCTCACCTGCTCACCTGCTCACCTGCTCCACTGCTCTACCTTCCCCTTTCCAGCCCACTCGCCGGCTCGGCTGACGGCTCCTCCTGCCCAAAGCCCGCGAAGCGGGCGACGCAGCAATAGCCCCGGGTGAAGCGCAAGCGCAACCCGGGGTAACCGACGCCCAACCAACCCAAGCCCGCGAAGCGGGCGACGCAAACCTTCTCAAAGGAAAGCGAGCCCGGCTCTGCCGGCGCTGTGCCCCGGAGGGGCACGTGAGAATAGCCCAGCGATTCAGGGCCTGTCGATTTAATCGGCCTCGATCAAATCAACACCCCTTCGATCGCTTGGCGCACACCCCAAACCCAGGGTTCGGGGACACGAAAGTCGCAATCCGTGCATGCGATCGAGAATAAATCGACAAGCCCTTCATCGCTGGGTAAACGTCCCGGTCCAAGACCACCCGAGTCCCGGAGGGACGGCTGAGGAGCCTGCCACGCACGATAACGAAAAATGCCGGGTGACCCAATCTCTCGCGAAGCGACAGGTGGGGCCATGATCAGTACACCAACCAAGCTCGAATCGCGCGGAAACGCTCGTGACGCAACCGCCACCCCCGCCGCCCTCCGCCTGGAGGTCGATGCCCGGTGTTCGCACCCGACCACTACCGCGAGTGTCAACGAGGGGTCCGTCCACCAAGTGCGTCCGCCGGCAACCGAACGCCGACAATCGCCAACCCATGCACGACAGCGCTCCGGCTGACGGCTGACGGCTGACGGCTCTTCCTGACAACTTCCCTCACGGCTGGCACCAGCAAAGGTCGAAGCCGCCGATGACGTCCAAGACGACGAAAACGTCGAACAGATTGACCACACCGTCGCCGTGGCAGGGCTGAATGTCGTACAGGTGCATCGTGGATTGGCCGTTGGCGCCGGTCATCTGGTTCAGAATGCCGAAGATGTCGAGCAGGTTGACGATGGCGTTGCCGTCGACGTCGCCGTAGGCCGTCGCCGTGTGGGTGCAGGCGCCTTCCACGCAGTAGTCCAGCGTGCAGGCGCTGAAGTCATTGCATTCGCAATGGTCCGTGCACGTTGCGGCGCAATCGTCGGGCAGGCCGTCTCCGTTGCAGTCCCGGTCGCACTGATCGGGCAGCCCGTTGGCGTTGCAGTCGAGGGCCCCGGCCGCGATGTCGCAGGCGTTGGCCAGTCCGTTTCCGGTGCAATCCTCGCACTCGTCGGGAATGCCGTTTGCGTCGCAGTCCGCGCTGGTGCCGGCGGCGATGTCGTCCGCGTCCGGAATGCAGTTGCTGTTGCAGTCGTTGATCAGCGGAAGGACGTAGGCCGATCCCACTTCCGGTCCTGCGCTGTCATCGTGCAGAGCACCTACGATCACTTGCTCGTCGGAAAGCGCCAGCCTGGAGCCGAAGAAATCGTTGGGCTGCCCATCGCGAGAGAGGAGCTTTTGAGTCTCCAACCACTGCTGGCCGACGTACTCGAAAATGTACACAGATCCGGTATCGCGCGCGACGATTTCACTGTCGCCGTCGGCGCCGACGATGGCCATGTCGCCGTTCAAGAGAACGAAAGTGCCCATAAACAGCCCGATCTCAGCATCGCTGGCGACGAGTTTCTTCTCCTGAAACCAGTCGTCATCGCTGAAGTTGCCAGGCGTACCGTTGTCGTCGCGACGGAAGACGTAGGCAGCGCCGATGTTCGGACCGTCGGCCTCCGCGCCGGCGATGATGCGATGGTTATCAATGTCCAGCCTGAGCGCAAATCGCTTGAAGCTGGTGCCCCCGGGAGCCTCCGGCGGCTCGGCATCTCCCGGAGCCAGTCGGTCCATGTACGACCAGGTGTCATCAGTAAGGTCACCCGGGGTCGAATTATCGTCGCGATGATAGACATAGGCGGCGCCGCTATCGAGACGCGTGCTGCTGAACGCAATGGACGGCGCTCCGACAACCATCCAGTCCTCGTGCAACGCCACGCCCTGTCCGAAGCGGTCATCGGGCGGACCCATCGGGTGCGTGATGGCTTCGTGTTCTACCCACACATCGTCGGCCGCACCTGATGTCCCCTGGTCCGCCAGCCGGAACATGTAGACCTTGCCGGTGCCCGGATCCATCTCGTCATCCGGGACCGAGCCCACTGCCAGCCACTTTCCGCTGACAGCAAGACTAATCCCGAACCGCCAGTCCTCGGCCGCGTCCGAGGCGGTGAGCTTCTGGTGCGGCTGCCAGTTCCCGCCGGAATCGAGGCGGAACACGAACACGGAGCCGGAGCGGCATTGGTTGTCGTCCGGGCAGGCGTCGTTGTCGCCGTACGCCCCGGCGAAGACAAACGGTAACTGGATGCCGACGGAAAACCCCATCGACTCGATTCCCTTGACTGTCCACGGCCGCAGTGTGCGATCGAGAATCCAGGTATCGTCACTGGGATCGCCCGTGACGCCGGAATCGTCTCGGATGTAGACGTAAGCGGCGCCCAAACCGCGCAGCGTTTCGCCGTCGAGCCAGATATGATCGTCAGCGCTGACCACGATATAGTTCTCGTCGGCATCGATGTACGACGAGAATATCTCGGCCCGCAACGGCTCCGGCGGGAGCAACTCCTGAAGGTCGAAATGCCGGCACACCTCCCCGGAAGCCCTTCCATTCACCGCAAACGCGCAGCCGAGCAGTCCAACGGTTGCCAGATAAGACCGGATCGAAGTCATCATTCACTCCGGGTAGCAGTATATCGGATCAGAGGAATCAGTGTAAAGCAATTTCGCAATGTTATCGGCCCCGCCGAGTTGCAAGCGGTAGCCGAAAAGGCAAGGCAGACCCGCGAGAGCCTGCCCCGCCTTGCCCCGGTCTACTCCGCTACTGAGGAAGATCCCCGCTGAACGCCTCGAATACCTTGTTCGCGGCTACCTCGAACGTGGAGTTGGGGCCTTTCCACGACAGCTCACCATTGACCTTGAAGTCCGCGTCAACGTCGATCGTTCCCGCGTCGAACTGAATGTCCGCGCCGGTCGAACTCAAAGTGCTTGCAGTCGAAATCCGCAGCGTGGCGTTGGCGTTGTTGACGGTCCAGTCTCCCGACGAACCGCTCGCAATGCCCCCTGTGCCCTTGAACTCGGCCACATCTGCGCTCGTTCCGCTGAGCGTGAACGTCCCGTCATTCTGGAATGTTCCGTTGCTGGTGAAATTGCCACCCGAGATCGTGGCATCACCGGTCAGCGTGACGGAGCCTACTGACGTGAGCAGCCCGTCCACGACGTCCAGGTCTCCGCTAACAGTCAAGGTGTAGCTTGAGTTAACTGTGATCTTTCCGCCTTCGCCTGTCGCGGCGTTCTCAATATCCGCGACTGTGGCGGTCGAATCCAGTTCAAGTTCTGCCGGCGTGCTCGTCGAAGTGCCGTCGACGAACTTGATCAAACCGGGGATTCCCGAAACCAAAACGGTGACGTCACCGTAGACGGTGAGTTTGCCGCCGCCTGTGAAAACTTGCAATTCGCCCGGATCGCCCGAGCCGCCGTTGCTCTCGATCGTCAGATCGTTGCACGCGCGGCCGCCTTTGACCTGGACGACGTCAGCCTTGCGAATGGTAACGTCGTCGGACGATCCAGGAATTTCCGTCGCATCACACCACCATCCGTCCTGATCATTCAGGCATTCCTGCCACGTAGACAAAGCGTTCCAGAGACCGGCACTCGACAGGTTGTCGTGTGTCCGAAACTCGCCCGTTGTGCAGGCGTAATCCGAAACGCAGTTTTGACCCGCCAGTGCAGCACTGACGCCTCCGAGGCTGACAGCGCCCGCGAGAGCGAGCATGAATGGGTTTCGATTCATTTTCTGCAACTCCTTCAATGCTTGGCGTACCGACTACGGCACGCTGTCTGTCCTCACTTCTACTCCCGAGAGAAACCCTGACGTGAATGACATCCCGCTTGCGCCACCGGAAAGCTTGATCGTGTCAGCGGTCAGGGTCCTATTCGAAAAGATGTCGAGATCAGCGGTGCCGCCTCTGATATCCAGCGTGCCCGTGATCGAGAACGTGATGTTGACATCGAGAACGCCGCCGGCGTTCAATATGACGTCGTCCAGGGTCACGTCCACGCCGGTTGTCGTCGGGATCACCAGCGTGGCCTTGCTCCCGCTGGCGTCGCCCGTGAGGATGACTTCGCCCGTGCACGTCAGGTCGCCCTGGTTCGGTGTGAGTGTGGCGTGATGCGTGGAAGTGGAGCCGCTGGTGATGTCGATGTTGGTCGCGGTGAGCGTGTCCGTCCCCGACGCCATCTCGATCTTGGCGTCGGTCACGCAGCCGTTGGTGCTGACCGTCAGCCTGCTTACGCTGTAGTTGGTTCCACGATCGACATCCAGCAGGGAGTGCCCCTGCATCGTTATCTTCGACGGGCCCTGAACCGAAGCATTGGAGGTGGCGTGAAGAAATGTCGCCTTCTTGTTCGCGTCCTCGCGCCCCAGGATCTCGAGGTCGTCGATCTTGAGTGTACCCTGCTGCACGGTCAACGTGGCCGCTTTGCTGTTGGCGGCGCGGACGGTGGTGTCCACGGCGATCAGCTGCTGCTGCGGATCGTACCTCTCGACCGTGACACCGTCCTTGATGACCAGGTTCGTGTCGTCCGAACAGTACGTGCTACCGGCCTGGAGGAGGCTGTCAACGTTTAGCGTGAACGACCCCCCGGTGATGTCGACCAGCCCGCACGCCACCAGCGTATCGGGCCTGAGTCCGTTCGCATCAACATCGAGAATGGCCTTCTTGGTGCCATCACCTTCCAGCGTCAGCGTGCCAGTCGTCACGAAGATCGCGTCGTCGTCCTCCTTGCGCAGCGTCACGTCCGCGTCCGAGGCGGCCAGGATCCACACGTCACCGAACGTGTTCGTGCCACTCTGAGTGTAATCGTAGTCGACGACGAACGACCCGCCGGAACAGCAATCGCAATCGAGCGTGGTCGAGCAACTCTGTCCGTCGTTCGGGCCGCCGCTGCAAGTACCCTCGCATATCGGATTGCAACTTTCGATCACACACGAGCAGGATTCGCAGGGATCACACACTTTGTCGCCGTCGACGACAACATCGCCGGAGGTCGGGGGACAGGTGGCGCAGTTCGTCCAGTTGTCCGCGTCGCTCCAATTGTGGTTCCCGAGGCTGCATCCCTGATCCTCGCCCGTCCAACGCGAGCCGCTGGGTCCCGTGCCTGCAAACGTGACGGTGACGAGAGCCAAGCAGCAGATGGTCGTTAGAATGATTCGGGAGGCGTTCATCGATCCGTCCTCCTTTCAGCGCGTCGCGGCTGCGGCTCGTCCAGCCGTCCGCGAACCTCGAATGACCGGCCCTCGCGGACCGTGATGACCGCGCCCGGCTTGCGGGTAACTACGCCGCCGATGGCGAAGTCGCTGTCAACGTCCAATTCCCCCTGTTCAATCGTGATGCGGCCGGAAACAAGTGCGACCGGCTTCTCGGTAGCGATGCGCACCTTGGCTTTGGGGTCTTCGAGCTTCCAGAGGCCCGAAGATCCCTCGCGAAGCTCGCGCCCATCCAGGGTCACGGTATGCGGACCGCTTGCGATGACCTGCCCGTCCATTTCCACGCTCCCGCCGACCCACAGGGGGCCACCTGACGTGATCAGGCGGGCGTGACGCCCGACACAGACGAGCTGCGTCGGCTTGGCGGTGCGGATTTCGCCGCCGGCTGCCCCGATGACCTCAATGTCGCCGTAAATGTCGAGCGTTGTGTGCGAGTGGAGCACGCCGGCCGGGCCTTCGCTGCCCGAGAACACGATCCGCGCCGACTCGGCGTCTTTGGGTTTCCTGGCCATGCCGAGCCCGTCGCGGATCGTCAACCGGCTGCCACTCGTGATCTCGAGGGTTCCCGGAGGATACTCGTTATCGCCCCGCCGGATGCCGAGCTGTTTAACCTGATGATCACCGATCACCGTCACGAGGTCACCAGCGGAGATGATGACCAGATCCTCTTGCCCCGGTATACCGTCATCCCGAGTGGGCTGTTTCCAGCCCGTGTCTGAGTCGTACATGACCCAGGTCCCCAGTTCGTCCCACGCGCCGCTCCCGGCGCTCTGGTACGTGCCGTCCCGCGGCGCCGCCCAGGCGAGTGACCCGCCCGCAAACAAGGCAAGAGCGGCCGCGAGATTGAATCGAGTGAGTTTCATGCGTTTCACCTTTCTGATACGATAATCACGTTGTCTCAGGGCCCTCGCAGCCGTGAGCTGTCGCGGCCTCGGCTGCGATGGGCTCTCTCTTTGCGCGCTCCCGTTGGGCGAAGCGCTATCAGATGCCGCGACGAACGTGTTCGTGGCCCTCCGGCGAGCGCCTCACGCATCACGGCGCGCGGCTTGCGCCAGCTCGCTCGGCACTCCGGGCCGTCTGCTGTAGCAAGAGCGTTACCCCGGCCTCAC
>CAZNPL010000001.1:199512-271916 GCA_964574815.1 uncultured Phycisphaeraceae bacterium | reverse complement strand
AGTACTATCAAGCACGTAATGAAGCTTCGTACAACAGCCGACGACGGCGCATCAACCCAGATACTTCATAGCGCTGTCATACTAAGTAACCCAGCAGGGCTGTGATGGCTTGTCGACGACAACTGCCTTCCTCGTACTCCTCTCGTATCTGTTCGAGCCGACGCCACAGCCGCAGGCCCCCTTCGTAACGCAATATGCGTTTCCATTCCGCGACCAGGCCAACCTGCTCGCTGCGGTGGTCCGGGTGCAGAACGCCTGCCGCCTCCCAGAGGTGTTCCACCCAATGGTACCAATCCAGCACCCAGGTCATTCGCTTGTCGTTGAAATGGCGACCGGCGATGTTCCAGATCCATTCCGCCCCATCACCGATGAACACCACCTCACGCGCCAAAGCCAGTCCGCATTGATCCGCCCAACGCCGAAGCGCGGAACCGAAATCCTCCGCCGGTTCGATACGCCCGAAGATGCGCTTGTGGGCGTGCCCCGCCGCATCATACCAGAAGCAGCAGCCCACCTTGACCTCACGCCACGTCAAGCGACCGTCCTCCCCGACTTCGTTGGTGCAGGTCATCACACCATCGCAACCGACATACAAACGATCGATGGGACCCGATGGCCACGCCTGCGGATGGTGATCCATTAGAAACGCCTGCGCTGCTGGGCCGATCTGACCGGCTAGGTTCACCAGACTTCGGGTGGCCACCGAAACCCCATGTTGTCGCCGCAACTTCTCAACGGCTTGCTCGTACGATTCCACCTGAACGAAATCCATGCTCACATCGGCCAACCGCGGACTCAATTGCCCGCGAGGAACGCCCAGAAGGTCGTCCAACGGAATGCGTTGGCTCCCGCATTGCGGGCATTGGTACACCCGCCGAGTCCAAGCCACCACGCCGACCGGGGTCAGCAGTTGCCGGCTTCGTAAACGCTTCTTGTTCATGGCCCGATCGCAGCACTGAGGACGTGGCACCTCGGGCTGGTCGGTTCGTAACGAGTGCTGCAAGGCCGCGGCTTCTGCCAGCCGAAACAAATCGCGAAGCTGCCGTTCACGTTCCGCCAACGTTCCCGAAATCTCTCCGGCAACCCCTCGCACGTCCGCCCCGTCTGCGGTAATCTGTATCTCCAAGTTCATCGTATGCCCTCCATGGTTTGTGTTTGTCCGACTCTCTCCATGGGGGCATTTCGCGCGCCGCCAAGTGCCAAAAAGAATCTGCGCCCAAGGGCACGCGCTACTGCGTCCGACCAAGAGATAGCTCCAGAACAAACCGGCACTCCGAGAGGGTAGTGTCAATCTCTATTACGCACGAGACAAGCTGGTCGCTGCTGACAACTCCGCTGTGCTCGTCCCAGGTCCGCTGGATGATCATCCGCACCTCACCGTTTCGATGATACTCGAAATCAGTGGCCTCGACCGACCAGTTGACGCGGTCCGGTCCGCGGGTCACGGTCAACTTCAGGTCCACCCGGCGCATGTGCCCGGTTTGTTGCCATCACTATCGACTAAATGCGCTCTGACCCGCGACGCCTACTGCGCGCCACACGCAACAAGCTGCAGTTTCCAAAGGCCCCGGTGCCAGCGCCGGTTACCGCCATCGACTCAGTGCAGGCCGTGTTCACGCCGGTGCCAGACCCAACTCCTTACGCTTCGCGTCGTCGTCATCAAGCGTAGCCCCTTCGCCATAGAGCACCACCGACCCGTCGAGATACAGGCATAGTCTAAATTCCGGGTAACGACCGTATCTCTCGACGACGATCACGAGATCGCCGGGCAAATCAATCGAGGGTACCAAGCGGAATTCGCGGCGCACGCTGGTCTGCTGGCTGTGGTCTTCGAAAGACAACTCCGATTCCGTGATCACGCCGGCAGCAACCAAGTCTTCCACGTTTTTCGGGAACTTCCCTTCGTGGCGCTCAGCATATGTACGCAGACGATCTCCGAGGCTGCTCAAGACTCGGGATCGCTCGGACTGCCAACAGGAGAGCCTCCACGAATGCATGAATCGTCTATGCTGGATGAGCACCAGTGTGCTACCGGCGAAGATTATGGTGAGGATCCAGGGGAGTATTCGTGCCAGCTTTGCCACCGGTCAGGCACCTTGTTGCTCGAGGACGCTCGCGATGAATGCTCTGCGTCCGCGAGCGAGCCGTTTTGCGGAATGAGACACGGCTGCTTCGGCCGCGTTTCCATCGTACCCGTGAGGACACCCGCATCCAAGGACCACTCTTGATATCTATCCCGTCAGGCAGTTGAAGTCGGCAGCCAATACCCTGTTGAAAAGGCGGTACACTGCCGGGCACATCGGCCATCTTGCGGGCCACCTGGCGGACGTTGCGGCCCCTGGCGCATTCACTCTCGACTAAATGCCCCCATGCGAAGACGCTTGTCGCGGCTTGCGGCTGGGGGGCTACATGCGTTTGGGGCCTGCTTTGCGGACTTCTTCGGAGCAGCCTTCGGCGAAGAGTTTGAAGTTTTCGATGTAGCGGGCTGCGAGGGCGTCGTACTTGCGCCAGTATTCGTCCTTGCTGCCCCAGGTGTTGGCCGGATCGAGGACGTCTTCCGGAACCTCGGGGCAGGCGGTCGGCACGTCGAAGCCGAAGAGCTTGTCCTTGCGGAACTCGACCTTGTCGAGCTTGCCGTCGAGGGCGGCGTTCAGTAAAGCGCGGGTGTGGTGGATGCTGATGCGCTTGCCGACGCCGAAGGGGCCACCGGTCCAGCCGGTGTTCACCAGCCAGCATTGAGCGCCGTGCCTGGCGGTCTTTTCCTTGAGCAATCGGGCGTACTCGAACGGGTGATGCACCATGAAGGGAGCGCCGAAACAGGCGCTGAAGGTGATCTTCGGCTCGATGCCCAAACCGATCTCGGTGCCGGCGATCTTGGAGGTGTAGCCGCTGATGAAATGGTACATGGCCTGCTCGGGGTTCAGCCGGGAAATCGGCGGCAGGACGCCGGAGGCGTCACAGGTGAGAAAGATCACGTTTTTCGGATGGGAGCGGACCATGTGCCCGGGGACGGTGTTGGGGATGAAGTCGAGCGGGTAGGAGCAGCGGGTGTTCTCGGTGAGCATATCGTCGTCGAGGTCGATCCGGCGGGTGGTGGCGTCGTAGACGACGTTTTCGAGAATGGTGCCGAAGCGGCGGGTGCAGGCGTAGATCTGCGGCTCGTGCTCGGCGGAGAGGCGGATGACCTTGGCGTAGCAGCCGCCCTCGAAGTTGAAGACGCCGTCGTCGCTCCAGCCGTGCTCGTCGTCGCCGATCAGGGCGCGGTTGGGGTCGGCCGAGAGGGTCGTCTTGCCCGTGCCGCTGAGGCCGAAGAAGAGGGCGACGTCGCCGTCTTTGCCCACGTTGGCCGAGCAGTGCATGGCCAGCACGCCCTTGAGCGGCAGCAGGAAGTTCATGATCGAGAAGATCGTCTTCTTGACTTCGCCGCCGTAGCTGCTGTCGCAGATGATGGCGAGGCGTTCGGCGAAGTTGGCGATGATGGCGGTTTCGGTGCGGGTTCCGTCGATGCTTGGGTCGGCCTTGAAGGAGGGGCAGGCGATCAGGGTGAACTCGGGCACGTGTTTTTTGAGTTCGTCCTGGTTGTCGATGGTGACGAACATGTTGCGGGCAAACATGCTCTGCCAGGCGGTGTCGGTGATGACGCGGATGGGCATGCGGTATTCGGGGTCGGCGCCGGCGTAGCAGTCCTGGACGAAGAGCTCCTCGCCCTGCAGGAAGGCCTGGAGGCGCGTGAGGAGCTGGTTGAACTTGTCGGCGCTGAAGGGGCGGTTGTATTGGCCCCACCAGATGCGGTCGGTGGTCGATTCCTCCTGGACGATGAACTTGTCGGCGGCGGCTCGAGCGGTGTGCTTGCCGGTGTGGACGAGGAAGGCGCCGCCCTCGGCCAGATGCCCTTCGCCGCGGAAGATCGCCTCTTCGTACAGAGCGGACGTCGGCAGGTTCCAGTAGACGCGATCGAGATACGCGAGGCCGTGGTTGGACAGTGGATACTCTCCCGCGAGTTCACCGGCGTGCTTGATCGCCGGCGTGTTGAATTCGAGGTATTTGGGCATGGCGATGGTCCAGAAATAGTGATCAGTTTTCAGTTTTCAGTGCACCGCTTCTCGTTGGCGAATTGCTCTTGTCGGACAGATTGCCATCTCGGGCACCGAACACTGACAACTGACGACTGACAACTGATAACTTTTCTCTCACATCCAATCTCTGATCAGCTTGCGGTCGCCGATGTACAGTTCGTTGGGCGAATTCGGGTCCAGGGCCCATTTCATGCGTTCCACGCCTTCGGTGATGTCCTTGATGGAACCGCAGGTTGACAGTCGAAGGAAGCCTTCCATGCCGAATTCGACGCCGGGCACCGTGACGACGCGGACTTTGTCGAGCAGGAATCGGGCCAGTTTGGTCGAGTCCTTGTTGTAAACGCTGAAGTCGGCGAAGCAGTAAAAGGTGCCGTCGGGTCTGGTGACCTTGACGCCCTCGAACGACTTCAACTGCTCCATCATGACATTGCGGTTGTTCTCGAGGGTCAGCCGCAGGCTTTCGACGCTGGACTGGACTCCGTTGAGGGCGCCGACGGCCGCGTGCTGGAGCACCCCCGAGGGGCCGGAGGTCTGGTGGCTCTGGATGTTGGTCATGACCTCGATGAGCTTCTTGTTGGCCACGGCCCAGCCGATTCGGAAGCCGGTCATGGCGTACTGCTTGGAGACCCCGTTGACGACGACGAGCCTGGAGTTTTCGCTCCGGTCTTCGGCGTAGGTGTAGCAGTTGATCGGTTTGCGGCCGTCGAAGATCAGGCGGTGGTAGATATCGTCCACGATCAGGTAGATGCCGCGTTTCTCGCAGAAGGCCACGATATCGGCGATGAATTGCTCGGAGTACATCGCCCCGGAGGGGTTGTTGGGGCTGTTGATGATGACGGCCTTGGTGTAGGAGGTGACTTTCTGCTCGATATCGACCATTCGCGGATGGAAGGTGCCGTCCTCGGCGTACACCGCGACGGGGACGGCGCCGCAGAGCTTTACCATCTCGGGATAGCTCACCCAGTAAGGCGCGGGGAAGATGACCTCCTCCTGAGGGTTGAGGATGGCCTGGAGGCAGACCATGATCGCCTGCTTGGCGCCGCCGGAGGCCATGACGTTTTCCGGCTCGACCTTTCTCGCGTAGAACTCGTCGGTGTAACGGATGATGGCCTGCTTGAGTGCGGGGATGCCGTCGGCGGGCGTATAGCGGACTTCACCGGATCGCAGCAGGGCAGTGGCGCTGACGATGGCGTCGATGGGGACTTTGCTTTTGGGTTCGCCGCCGCCGAGGTGGATGACGGGTTCGCCCTTGCTTTTCAGGATCGCTGCGGTCTCGTTGAGTTTCAGGGTGACGGATTCACCGATTGACCGGCCGATCTGGCTGATGCTCATCGCGCAACCTCCGAGGAACGCATTTTGGACCACCGGCCGCCGCTTCACGGCGCCGGTCGGTGTGACCCCAGGCCGCGGACGTCCGGCCTTGCTCCGGCGTGAATCCGCCCGTATACGGCCGGCGGCTGCGGGTGTCAAACCGGGTGGGAAGTCACTGCACGTCGGGGATGCAAACGGCGAGCCGCTGGTGGCGGTGGGGGTTGTTTTACGTGGAAGCTGCGGGGCAAAGGTAGGAAAAGCAGTAGCGGGTAAGCCACCAGTAGCACCCCTGCGCACGGGCAAGCTCCGCGGCCGTTGGCGGCACCGCTTGCCCATGGCACCTTCGCCAAACAGGTATCCGCCACGGGCGGTTCCGTTTGCCTATGGCACCCGGGTGGCCGTGCCACTTTCGGGATCGGTTCGATGTCGTGGGGGGGAGCGTCGCGAGTGGCTCGATTTCACGCCGAGGCGCTTGCGACAGCGCGATCGCCGAACAGGGATTCGAGCGAGAAACGGCGTGAGCGGGAGAGCAGCACGACGGCCGTCAACGCGCCCAGCCCCAGGTTGGTGATGAGTTTCAGGCAGATGTTGATCACGCCCGAACCGCATCCGCAGTCGAATTCGATGGCGCAAAAAGCGACGTCGCTTCCGCCGTAGACGCCGAGGGCGCGAATGAAGATGGCGGTTGTGAAAAACGCCATGAGGGCGAGGATGACGGCGGCCGATGCCCGCAGCCAGACTCCCAGAATCAGCAGGATGCCGCAGAGGATTTCGATCCAGGGCAGGGAGACGGCCGTGAAATTGAACAAGAACGGCATGGATTCCGGGAGGAGATGGTACTCTCGGATGTCTTTCAGGAATTTGATGGGGTCGCCGATCTTGCCGATCGCGAGGTATGCGAAGTAGCCGCCCACGAGGAAGCGTGCCAGCAGCATGGGGACGTGCGTGTTATCGACCCGACGGACCAGTGATGTACTATCGTTCATGGCGTGCTGATCCCTTCGTCGGGGACGCTGGCGTCGGTGAAGCCGATTTCGCCGGCGGTGACCGGGTCGCCCCCTTTCTCGATGGGCATATCCGCATTCCGCCATGCGGCCATTCCAGCCTCGAACAATCTGATGGCTTCGCGGCGGAAGCCTCGGGCCTCGAGTTCGGACGCCAGGAAGATGCTGTCCTCGCATTCTCCGCCTCCGCAGTAGACGACGATCGTTTCTGCGAATTCGATCAGCGGACGAACTTCGGGCAGGTGTCGGTCGACGTTGTAGTTATCGATGTGGTATGCGCCCGGGATGTGGCCGTCTTCGTAATCCGCTGCGTTCCGGGAATCGACAAAAACAACGGAGCCGTTGTATGCGGCCTCGCTGCCGACCATCTCGGTGACCTCTTCGATTTCTACGACGTCGAATGGATGTTCGGGCAGCAGGCGGGGCTTGCTCTTGGTGTCGGCGTGGGCGGACGGGGACGTCTGCTGCGCTTGGTCCGCGGACGACTGGTCGGTTTTGGTCGCATCGGCGACGGCGGCGGGCTCCTGTTGAGCGATTCTAAAGTAGTTGCGGCCCAATCTGATCTGCACGTCGCTGCGAACGGCGTTGAAACCGAGTCCCAGCGTGGCTCCGGCGGCGACGATGACGATGGCGTGTAAGGCGATCGACTTCAGCATCGCTGAATTGCTCCTCGGTCGGTTCCTCTCCCCAACGGGCTGTGTTGCGCACCGGCAACGGCGCTCCGCCCGTCTGTTGTGGCCCCCGCGTTCATAGCTGGGAGGCTACAATTGATTCTGGAAACCGTCAGACGGTGAGTCAACGAGGCTGGGGCGCAAGTTACGGCAGCGTGACAGACTACGAATCGCGGCTGATGGCCGTTTGGCGGGCGTTCTGCAACGACGGCTTGGCGGCGAGCGAAGGCTCGCACGGTTGCGGCCGGCAGCCTGCCTGCAAGTGTTCAGGTCGCTTGGCTCTGCGAGAAAAACGGGCGGATTCGCCTGAAGCGGACCCGTGGCACCCGGCGAGAACCGAGTTGCGCGTGGCACCCGCCAGGCGTACGACGGCACCTTATGCTCAGTGCGTAGTGGGCGATCCACCCGTGATGCTCAAATTCGAGGGGTGCCGGTTCGGTCACGCGTCCTGTTGTCGGGCCGATAATCGGACGGTGTTGACTGCGGGTTCGGGCGGGGGATATAGTCGCTTTCGATAACGATCAACTGCGAAGGTGTTCTGCAAGATTCTCGGGTGATGAAAAAGAGCAGGGGGATACCGGCACCGGCCGTCCGACGCCTGAGTCTGTACCTACGGCAACTGGAGACGGCGCAGGCTCAAGAGCGGCGTACGATGTCGAGTCGCCAGTTGGGGGAGGCGTTGAACATTTCGGACGCCCAGGTGCGCAAGGACTTTGCTTATTTCGGGCACTTTGGCCACCCGGGGATCGGTTACCGGGTAAGCGACGTGATCAAGCGTCTGCGGCGGATTCTCGGAACCGATAAGAAGTGGAACGTCCTGCTTGTAGGGGCCGGTAATCTGGGGCGGGCGCTTTTGTCCTACCGAGGCTTTTCGAAGCGGGGGTTCAACATCGTCGCGGTGTTCGATCGCGATGGGCGGCTGATCGGCAGAACGGTCGGTAGCGGCAGGCGGCTGACGGTGCAACCGATGGAGGCCATGCCGCGTGTGGTGAAGAAGAAGGGTGTGCAGCTCGGCATTCTGGCCGTTCCGGCGGACGATGCCCGGGATGTTGCCCGTCAGATGAACGAGGCGGGCGTGCGGGGGATTCTCAATTTTGCTCCGGTGGCGATCCAGAACGGGGATTCGGCGGTGTCGGCCGTCGACCTTTCGGTGCATCTCGAACAGCTTTCCTTCCGGTTGAGCGGCGGTTAACGGCTTGATGGGGCGGCAAATCACGGCAGGCGTCCGTCCACGGTCACAGTATGTCGGTGTTGTACGGTCTTGTCGGTTCGTATGCCCGCCCGGCGACTCGTTGCCGATAAAACCCTAAAATCGTACATGAAAACCATCTGAAGTCTCCACAGTGGTCGAGGAGACGCGTTCTCTCGCGGAGGTGACTCATGTCCAGACTGTTTTTCAGGTCGATGTGTTTGGCGTTGTTTGTCGTGGCCTGTGAGCCAATGGCGATTGCGGGTCCGGGCGATTTCGGCTCGGGCACGATCGCACATTTTCACCTGAGCGGCCAACTGACGGAAACCCCACAGGAAGATCCGTTCGGGCTGACCGGCGGGCGGGTGACGTCGTTCAAGAGTCTGTTGGAGCGGCTGGCGGAGGCGCGCAAAGACGACTCGGTCAAGGCTGTTGCGCTGACCATGGCGGACCTTGCGATGGGGACGGCCCAACTCGAGGAGCTGCGTGATTCGATCGGCAAGTTCAAAGCGATTGACAAGCGGGTCTTCGTGCACGTGGACGGTCTTTCGACGGCGAGTCTCGCGATGCTCTCCAGCGCGTCGGATCTGGTCATCGTGCCGACGGCCGACGTCTGGCTGACGGGGCTTTACGCCGAGTCACCGTATATCAAGGAGATGCTCGACAAGATCAACGTCGAGGCGGACATCCTCCAGATGGAGGAGTACAAGTCGGCCGGCGAGATGTTCACGCGCACCGGGCCGAGCGAGCCGGCCGAGGAGAACATCAACTGGTTGCTGGACGGATTGTACGGCAGCTTTGTGAGTATGATCGCGGACGGACGAGGTCTTTCCGAGACGCAGGTCCGGAAGATCATCGACGAAGGCCCGTACCCCGCGGAAGAGGCGCACGAGCTGGGCCTGGTGAACGCGGTGCGCTATCGAGACGAGTTCCTGGACGAGATCAGAGACATCTACGGCCCCGGCATCACGGTGGACAACCGCTACGGCAAAGAAGACAAGATGACGGTCGACTTTTCGAATCCGTTCACGTTCTTCAATGAGCTGAGCAAGATGATCACGCAGGGGAGGAAGATGGGCGGAACCGGGATCGGCATCGTGTACGTCGAGGGGATGATCCTTCCGGGTTACGCCCAGCCGTCGCCGTTCGGCGGCACCGGGGCGGCTTACAGCGGCAACATCTCCAAGGCCCTCTACGAGGCCGCGGAGGATCCCACCGTCAAGGCCGTGGTGCTGCGTGTGGATTCGCCCGGCGGGTCGGCGTTGGCCAGCGAGGTCATTTGGCGGGCCACGCAGATCGTGCGGGAGAAGAAGCCGTTCGTGGTGTCGATGGGGAATGTCGCCGGCTCGGGCGGGTATTACGTGGCCTGCGGCGCCGATCACATTTTTGCGGACGAGACCACCATCACGGCGTCGATCGGCGTGGTCGGCGGCAAACTGGTCACCTCCGGCGGCTGGGAGAAGCTCGGGGTGAACTGGGTCTCGCACAAACGCGGCGAAAACGCCGACCTGATGAGCACGGCGCAGCACTTTACTCCGGAACAACGGGCGGACATCCGCGAGTGGATGGCCGGGATCTATGAGGTCTTCAAGGATCACGTCGTCCAGGGCCGCAAGGACAAGCTGGCCAAGCCGATCGACGAACTCGCCGGCGGCCGGGTGTTCACCGGCAAGCAGGCCGTCGAGTTTGGCTTGGTCGATCGGATCGGCGGGCTGGCCGAGGCCGTGGACCACGCGGCGCGCATGGCGTCGATAAGCGATTACGAGCTTCGCGTCATTCCAAAGCCGCGCAACTTTCTGGACATGATGATGCAGGAGTTGACCGGTCAGGGTGAGCGTCCCTCGGACTTCGACGTCCGGACGGGCTTTCGCCTGCCGGGCATGCAGTCCTCACTGATTCAGACGCTGCTGCCGGTGCTGCAGCGGTTCGACCCGCTCCGCGTCGAGGCGATGATCCGTGCTGTGCAGAAGATCGAGCTGATCCACCGCGAGGGCGTGGCCGTTGTCATGCCGCACGAACTGATCCTCCGCTGAGCGGACTTCGGGGTGCGGCAGTGGAATCGTTGCGCTGAACCGATCAGAATGCACTCGGTCGGGTCGAGGCAGGCCGGCGGGTTTGTCTGTCTCGCCTGCGATGCGAGGAGATGCGCGCGGTGATCCTGGGGTATGTTACGAGCGGGTTCGGCTATCACGCGCTTGATGACGCCGTTCGTATTCTGGCGGACATCGGGTATGAGAGCGTGGCCATCACGCTGGACCGGCATCACCTCAACCCGCTTGATGATGATTGGCCGGCGACGGCGCGGCGGGTCAAGGATCTGCTGCTGCGGCACGGTCTGCGCTCGACCGTCGAAACCGGAGCGCGGTTCCTGCTCGATCCGCGGCGCAAACACCAGCCCACATTGTTGAGCGCCGACGCGAGCGATCGCGGCCGGCGGATTGAGTATCTGTGCCGCGCGGTTGACGTGGCCGTCGAGCTCGATTCGGACTGTGTTTCGCTGTGGTCGGGGGCGGCCGATGAGGACGTCGCGGATGCGGTGCTGTTCGACCGGCTGTGCAACGGGCTGCGGGATGTGCTGGCGCATGCGGAGGCGTATCGCATGCCGCTGGCGTTCGAGCCGGAGCCGGGGATGTTCGTTGAACGGATGAGCGACTTCGGGCGGTTACACGAGGCGCTCGATCACCCGCTGCTGGGGCTGACGATCGACGTAGGGCACATTCACTGTTTGGCCGACGGGGACCTGCTGGAGCATCTTCGCCGGTGGCACGAGATTCTGTTGAACCTGCATCTGGAAGACATGCGTCGTGGGCGGCACGAGCATCTGTTCTTCGGCGAGGGCGAGGTTAACTTTACCGAGGTAATCAACCTGCTGAGCAGCGTGGGCTATCGCGGGCCGGTTCACGTGGAACTGTCTCGACACAGCCACGACGCGCCGGAGGTGGCACGGCGTGCGCATGAGTTCCTGTCGGCATTGTGGCCGAGGTAAGTACGCGGGCAGGCGCCCGGGACAGACTGACGAGGGTCGGAGGTTTTGGTGGCAACCGAGCATTTGATCTACTTGTCGATTCCGGGGTTGCGGCCTCGCGATGTGAGCGATGTGTCGCTCGCGCCGACGCTTGACGGCTGGGCGTCTTCGGGCGCGAGCGCGGAGCTGGCGCCGTCGTTCCCGTGCATCACGTCGCCGGTTCAGGCTTCGACGTGGACGGGCGCCAGCCCCGGGGTGCACGGCGTCATCGCCAACGGCTTCTATCATCGCGATCGGCGGGCGGTGGAGTTCTGGGTGGGGCGCAACGAGGTCGTCGGCGGGCGACAGATCTGGGACGTGCTGGCGTCGACCGGGCGGAAGTCGGCGGTGTGGCACGCTCAGAACATCAAGGACGCGTCCGCGACGTATATCGTCACGCCCGCCCCCATTCACAAGGCCGATGGCACGACCGAGCTGTGGTGTTATTCGAAGCCCGAGGGTCTGTACCGAGATCTTCTCGATGACCTGGGCCACTTTCCCTTGCAGCATTACTGGGGACCGCTGGCGAACATCGAATCTTCGAAGTGGATCCTGGCCGGGGCGAAATGGCTGATCGAACGTTACGATCCCGATTTTCACTATATCTACCTTCCGCATCTTGATTATGCCGCCCAGAAATTCGGTCCGGACAGCTCTGAGGCGTCACAAGCTGTGCGGGAGCTGGACGCCCTGCTGGGCGAGTTCGACGCCTTCTTGCGACAGCGGCCTATGGGTGCGACCGTCGTCTTCCTGGTCGCTTCCGAGTACGCAATGACGGATGTCACCGGTGTGGTGTATCCGAACATCGAGCTGCGCCGCGCCGGCCTGCTGCAAACGTGTGACAGCGACGCCGGCGCGGTGATCGATTTTGCGGCGAGCAAGGCGTTCGCGATGGTTGATCATCAGTGCGCTCACGTTTATGCGGCCGCCGATGCCATCGAGCCGGTTGCGTCGCTCTTTCGCGGTATGACGGGCGTGGATGGCGTTTACGCGGGGGACGATCGAGGGTCGATCGGGTTGAATCACCCGCATGCCGGTGAGGTCGTGTTGTCGTCGCGTCCGGACCATTGGTTCGCGTATTACTGGTGGGAGGACGAGGCGGACGCCCCGGCGTTCGCGCGGACGGTGGATATCCACAGCAAGCCGGGCTACGACGCGGTGGAGCTGTTTTTCGATCCGGCCACCAGATCGATTCCTTTGAACGCCGATCTGGTTCGCGGCTCTCACGGCGCTCCGGCGCGCGACGCCAGCCAGCGCGGGGGGCTCATCTGCTCGGCGCGCACGCCGCATGTTACGGACGGCACCGTCTACCGTGACACGGACATGAAGTCGATCGTTTGCGGGCTGATGGGGCTCGATCCGGCGTAGTCGCCGAGTGTTACGCACCGCCGGGGCTGTGGATCAGAACGTCCAGCACGGTGAGGATGCCGAGCGCGACGCTGACGACGCCGTTGATCGTGAAGAAGGCGAGGTTCACCCGCGAAAAGTCGTCGTGTTTGACGAGTCCGTTTTCGACGGCCAGCAGGACGGCGACGATCGCCACGCCCGCATCGTAAAGCCAGCCCAGCGGGGCCAGCAGTCCCAACCCGATCAGCAGCAGGACGACACAAAGGTGGCAGACGCGCGTGATGAGTAGCGCGCGGCGAGGTCCGACGCGCGACGGCAGACTGTGCAAACGGTCCCGGCGATCGATTTCGATGTCCTGGCATGCATAGATGATGTCGAAGCCGGCGATCCACAGCGCCACCGCGGCCGACAGCATTGCGGCCGGCCAGCCGAGGCTGTCGGGGTGAATGGCGATCCAGGCAGCCACCGGCGATAGTGCGATGGCCGAGCCGAGGTAG
The DNA here is from genome assembly GCA_964574815.1 of uncultured Phycisphaeraceae bacterium. Lineage (GTDB taxonomy): Bacteria > Planctomycetota > Phycisphaerae > UBA1845 > UBA1845 > CAZNPL01. The sequence goes on along the minus strand of CAZNPL010000001.1, from coordinate 258,817 downwards.
AAGTGGGACCAGCGGGTAAATCGCTTGGCGAACGAGTAGCCGCACAGATAGATCAGGACCGGGCCGCCCAGCAGCATGGGCCAGGGATTGTCGAACAGTAAATAAAAGGCGAAGCAACCGGCAGCGAACAGGGCCGAGGCGATGAACAGGAAGATGTAGGCGGCGCGCTTGGACAGTTTACCGGCGGGGAGGGCGCGGTTTGCGGTTCGGGGGTTGCGGGCGTCGATCTCGGCGTCGACGATGCGGTTGTAGGTCATTGCGACACTGCGGCCGGCGACCATGCACACGATGACCAGAGCCAGTTGGCCGGCGTACGGGCGGTGCAGGTCTTCGATGTGGCGTCCCGCGAGGAAGGTGGCCATCACCGCGAAGGGCAGCGCGAAGACGGAGTGCTGCAGTTTGATCATGTCGGACCAGACGCGGGCGGCGGCAGCGGGGCCCTTCATGATTTTGCTTCGGAGGGATCGCCTTCGGCCCCTTTGCCCGGCGGGCTCCAGCGCGTGTTGAGCTGGTGTGGCACGCCCGTCAGATCGAGCAGCTTGCCGACGACGAAATCGACCAGGTCGCTGACGGTCCTGGGGAGCATGTAGAAGCCGGGGTTGGCCGGGCAGATAATCGCGCCGGCCTCGTGGAGCCGGAGCATGTTCAACAGGTCGATGCGGCTGGCCGGCATCTCGCGGGGAACGATGATGAGTCGGCGGGCCTCTTTGAGGGTGACGGCCGCGGCCCGAGCGATGAGCGAGTTTCCGATGCCGGCGGCCATCTCGCCGAGGGTGTGGCTGCTGCACGGGCAGACGATCATTCCGTCAGTATGGAAGGAGCCGCTGGCAAGCTTGCTGTCGAGGGCCTTGACCGGATGGATCACGAGGCGCTCGTCGGCGCGGCCCAGGAGGCTGTCGGCGTCGATCGTCGCGATGCCGAGTTCATCGAGGAAGAGCTTTCTTCCCCAGGAGGAAACGACCAGGTGAACTTCGACTTCGGCCTCGACGAGGCATTCGATCAGTCGTTTGGCATAGAGCGCACCGCTGGCCCCGGTGACGCCCACCACGATACGCGTTGTTGCCAGGGTCTCGTTCATTCGGTCTCCAATGGCGTGCGTTCGAATCGTCGAAGCCGCAGTTCGGCCTGCTCCGCCCAGACGGTTCCGCTGAAGTCCGAGACGACGCGTTCCAGTGCGTCGCGCGCTTCGGACGTTTTCTTCTGCTCCGCATACGCCATGCCTATAAGATAAAGCGCTTCGGGCAGGGCGTCACCCGAGTCGACCTGCGCGACGCAGCTCTCCAACGCTTCGACCCGGCGATCCAGGTTCGGTTCGGCCATGGCCAGACGCAGGTTGACGTTGTCCGTGAGCCGGCAGGATGGGAATTCCCGCAGAATCCGCCGGTAACGATCGTTCGAGTTCAACTGGCGCGGGTCGATTCCGACGTATTCCGCCAGCGGCTCATCGCCGTACAGTGCGTCGCGGTTGTTGGAAAGCAGATAGCGAAGCTTGCGTCCTTCGATCACGCGGCGGGCGACGGGGATGCCCAGGCCCGCCTCCGGCGGCTGCCGTCGCATCAGGCCGGTTGACTCGGAAGGGGGGGGCGACTGCGCCGGGCTCATTTCCGTTTCGCCGAATCGTTCCGCGAGCGTCTTCAGTCTTGCGAGGGCGTCGTCGATGCGGGCGTCGCGGGCGTCCAGCTCGGCCAGTCGGAGAGACGCGACGGCGGCGGTCGAGGATTCAGGGCAGTTGGCCTCGATAAGTTCCCAGGATCTGCGGGACTCTTCGCTGGGAAACTCGTCGTAGAAGACGATGGCTCGTTCGCGCTTGAACGCTTTCAAATCCACACGCATGTCCTGGGCACGCGCCTTTAGATACAGTGCGTTGCAGGCATACACGCTGTCGGGGAAGTAACGGGTGAAGCGGTCCGCCGCCTGGACCGCCCGGCGGCGATGCCTTTTCAGAACCTCGCTCGTGTCGGAGTCCAGCTCCAGCAGCCAGCGGGTTTCCAGAATTTCCGCGGCCGCTCCCGGGGCGAGGTGTTTACGGCGGGCTTCGGCCTCCTCGACGGAGGCCTCGAAGAGCGTCTGGACCTCCTGCCGAACGAAGTACTCCGACGCCGGGCCGAACTCGCGCTCCATGAGGCGGTAGTAGAGCTCGTCTCGCCCCACCTGGAACTCGAAGAGGATGGCGGGCGTCAAGAAAAGGATGGCCAGCAGCGGAGAGATCGCCCCGGGGCGGTAGTTGACCATACTCGCAATGACCAGAACGACGCCCATGACGACGGCCGAGGCGATTACCGCGAGCACCAGCGGGGCCACGACCTTGATTTGGTCGGCCGGGCTCGACAGCGTCTCGACGACCGGCTCGGTCTGCCGGGAGGCCATGAAGAAATAGAGGATGATCGGCAGCAGGCTGACCAGGGCCGAAACGAAGCGCGACGAAGCTCTAAACGGCTTCACCGATGCCAATAGGCAGGAGGCCAGCAGCACGATGGCCAGCCACGGCATGACGGCCAGGAGTCCGACGGCCGCGATGAACGGCAGTGCGGACCAGAAGCGATAGAGCATCGAGGTCAGGATGGGGATGGACACGAGCGCGGAGAGAACCAGCGCCAGCACCGGGATCATCATCGGGACCTGCTGGATGCTGACCGGCCCGAGGGAGAGTCCGGTCGGCGTGTGTTTCGTCTCCAGAGTCGGCAGGAACGTTTCGGCGAGTCGGCCGCCGTAGTCGTCGGCGCCGGGGGCGAAGATGACGCCGGTCCGCAGCCAATAGGCGAAGCAGGCCAGCCCGGCGAACAGCAGCACGTTGATGGTGAGCAGAATCACCGCGCGGCGGCGGTACTTCGGCTCTGTGCGGCCCCACACGTCGGCCGGGGGCGGTTCCGGCGAGGGAGTACGGGATTCTTTCGGTTGATTGGCCATCACCTGCCCTTGTGGGCGACGTAAACGGTGACGATTCCCAGCGTCATGGGCGTTGCAGACACCTCGGAAAACCCCGTTTCGTGCAGGAGCTCACATAGGTCCGCGGGGTCGGGGAAAGATACCACCGACTTGGGCAAATAGCGATAGGCCCCGGTGCGGTCGCGGCTGACGAGCGAGGCCCCGATCGGCATGAGGCGGGTCGCGTAGAACTCGTACACGCTGCGCCACAGCGGGTGGGCGGGACGCGAGAATTCGAGGATGACCGCTCGCCCGCCGACGTCCAGCACGCGGTGCATCTCGCGGAGTCCGGCCTCGAGGTCCTGGAAGTTCCGAACGCCGAAGGCGCAACTGGCCACCGTGAATGAATGATCGGCGAAGGGGAGGCGGAGGGCGTCGCCTTGCACCCACACGAGGCTCGTTGCGGAACGGGCGGCGGCCAGCGCGAGCATCTGTTCGGCGAAATCGCAACCGACGATGACGCGCGGAGGGGCGGCGGCGGCGCTAAACGCGCGGGCGAAGTCGCCGGTGCCACAGGCCACGTCGAGAACGCGGTCCGAATCGCCGACGCGGGCAAGCGAAACACTTTTGCGCCGCCATGCTGCGTCGCGGCCACCGCTGAACAGCGTGTTCACCAGTTCATACGTCGGCGCGATGGCGTCGAACATGCGCCGCACGCGCTCGGCCTTGTCGCGCTGGCGATGCGGTTGTTCGAGCTCCTCTGCGTCCCACAGGGGCTTTCGGCTGTTCTGGTCTACCTGCATCGGGCGGCGCCCCCTCCGAGCGCGGGCGTTCGGCGAAAGAAAGCGGCACGGCGAACGCATCCACCGTGCCGCTTCACTGACACTATTGTTCGCCGGCTGTCGGCGACGATCAACCCTTGGCCTTGGCGAAGCGCTCTTCCACGTCTTTCCAATTGACCACGTTCCACCAGGCGTTGATGTAGTCCGGGCGGCGGTTCTGATACTTCAGATAGTACGCGTGCTCCCAGACGTCGAGTCCGAGCAGCGGCTTGAGACCGGCCGTCACCGGGCTGTCCTGGTTGGGGAAGTCCTGCACGACGACCTCGCCCTTCTTGTCCAGGCAGAGCCACGCCCAGCCGCTGCCGAACCGGCCGGTGGCCGCTGTGGTAAACGTGGACTTGAAGTCGTCGAAGGAGCCGAACTTGTTGCTGATCGCGTCGCTGAGGGCGCCGCCGGGCTTGCCGCCTCCGTCGGGGCTCATGTTGTTCCAGAAGATCGAATGGTTCAGGTGGCCGCCGCCGTTGTTGTTGACGGCCGTCCTGATCTTGTCCGGCACCGAGGAGATGTTCGCGAGCAGATCCTCGATGCTCTTGCCCTCCAGGTCGCCCTGGCCGCTGATGGCGTCGTTGAGCTTCTTCACGTATGTGGCGTGGTGCTTGCCGTGATGGATCTCCATCGTTCTGGCGTCGATGTGCGGCTCGAGTGCCGCGAAATCATACGGTAGCGGTGGTAGTTCGTGTGCCATGGTCCTGACTCCTATGCAGTTGGCCCGAGGTTTGTTGAAACGGGTTTCTGTAACAGTCTTCTCCAGCCTTGGAGGACGGTAAGGCGCCACACGGAAAGCGTCAAGCTGACGGGCCGGCCCATGCGATATAAGAGGGGCGGGCGGACGGCGTTTGCGAGCGGTTGGCCGGCAACGTCGCCGCGGTGTGCTGCGCCACATGCTGTTCAGCTTACGCGGCTGAAAGACGGATTCGGCTGGCGATAACCGGGTTGCGGGTCGCGACACGGACGGTTGAATCAGGACGGAAGCGATCGGACGAAGGGTATGGCACTTCGCGTCGGCATCCTGACTAGCGACGAATTACGACATTGTTATGTCGCCAACGCCGTCGCTGACCGGTTCGACGTGGTGGCCGTCGTCTATCAGGACACGGGTTACCGCCCGGTCGATGCGGCCGCGACCGCTGACGATGAGCGGACGGCGCGCATCGTGCGCTATCACTTCGAGGATCGGCTCCGGCAGGAGCAGCGGTTTTTCGGGCGCGCGGTCGAGCCGGTCGAAGCCGGAAACGGCGCGGCGGTGCGGCGAGTCAAGCCCGACGCGCTGAACACGGACGAGACGGTCGCGTTTTTGAAAACGCAGCGGGCAGACGTGTTGCTGGTCTACGGCACCAACCTGATCAAGCCGCCGCTGCTTGATGCGTTCGAGGGGCGGATGATCAACATGCACCTGGGCCTGTCACCTTATTACCGCGGGACGGCCACCAACTTCTACCCGCTGGTGAACGACGAGCCGGAGTTCGTCGGGGCCACGATTCACCTGATCGACGCGGGCATCGACAGCGGGGCCATCATCCACCAGGCGCGGCCGGAGATCGTCGCGGACGACACGCCGCACACGGTCGGCTGCAAGGCGATCATCGCGGGGGTCGCCAAAATCATTCAGTCACTGGCGGAGTACGAGGCCGGCATAATGCCAGCAGTCCCGCAGTGGCCGATCGAAACCCCCCGCCTTTATCGTCGCCGCGACTACCACCCGTCGCACGTCGTCAATCTCTACGACATGCTGGCCGACGGCCTGTTTCGCAAGTACGTCGAGCGGGCACCACACGTGGCGAACAGCTTTCGTCTCGTGCATTGAGAACCATGCCCCGGTGGTTGTCCTCCTGCGCGATTGAACGCCAAGCCCTCGGAAATGGTCTGCAGGTGGGTTCTCTCTGCGGCCGTGGGACCGGCGTGTGGTAGACTACCGGTAGAAGGCTGAAGAACGGCCTGCATTGGGTGGCCGGAGGGGTTAGCGGGGGAGGTGGTCCGATGGCCCTTGGCGATACGAGGAGCGTGTGGGAGCAGTGGCTCTGGGAACGCGAGCTATTGAGAGTGGCCGTGGCCGTCATGATCCTCGTTCCGGCGGTGGTTGCATTGGCCCTGTACCCGGCCGTCGGCGCGAAGGCGTTTGTCGCATTGGTCTTCTGCTGCATCGGGGCGGTTATCTGGCTTGTGTTCGGAATTGTTGGCCGCAAGGTGGACAAAGTCCGCGAGTCCGTCCCGGCGGGTGACGGAGAGGCCATTGCGAGTCTGATCGTTGACGGCTTATGGCAGTCGCCCGGCATCACCGTCCTGCTTCCGGACGGCCTGCAATTGCGGCCGATTTTCGGTCAGCCCGTCGAGGTTCGCTGGGACGAGATCGAATCTTTTCGCGAAGTACGCTGGTTCAACGGCACGCGGTTTTACACCAAGGTCGGCTTCTGGTTTGGCGTTCCGGGCAGGAGCCGATTGGGTGTCGCCCTACTGGCCTCCGCCGCCAAGGTCCTGCGGCAACATCTGCAGGAACATTCAGTGACGTCAGCGAACCACAAACGACTAAATGTGCTCTGACCATGCGTTCGCAGCTTGCGGAGTTTGGCCGAGGACCGGGAGCATTACGTCAGCTCGCTGGTTCAGGTCGCGGTCGGCGATTGAGGTTGGTGCTGGAGCTGGAGTTGGTGGCGTCGGGTGCGACTTGTTTGTAATCAGGTCAGGGGTCGGGATGGTCTCGATGGCCCATTGGACTTGCCGGCCGGTCTGGGCGTCGATCATCGGTATTCTGGCGTGCTCGAGAGCGCTGTAGACCTCGATCGGTCCCTGTTTCAGGCGCCAGGCCCAGCGGAACATGCGCGGGGCAGTCAGCACGAGGCCGATCTGCCCGATGAACTGGAAGAGGAGCCGCTTCGCAGAGACCGAGTTTCGGCGCAACCCGAGGATGGTACGCAGGGTGTTGAGGGGATTGTAGAACGACGCGTAAGCGCGGAGGACGTTGATCTGCTGGCTCCACGGCTTGGCGTGGGCGGAGGAAACGACGTGGTTGCCGTCGTAGAACGCCTGCGGTACGGGACGGCCTCCGACGCTGCGGTACAGATTTGCGGATTCGACGGCGGGTTCGAAGTCGCGGGTGCCGACCGCCGGGCCGAGATAGGTGCACTGGTAGGACACGGCGCCGGACTTGAAGAGGTAGCGGGCTTGGTCAAGCAGTCCGGAGAGCGAGCCGTCGCGAGAGCGGAGGGGCTGGTCGTCGCTGTGGATCATCATGGCCATCGGCTGGATGCCAATCTTGTGGAGCAAATCGAAGAGTTCGGAGGTCTTTCCGGCGTTCTGTCCCTTGTTGACCAGATCCGCGGTGATGTCTTCGATGCCGAACCAGATGCCGCGGAGGCCGGCCTTCCGGCACAGGGGGAGGATGTCCTGGTTTCGGTGGACGTCGAACTGGGTGGCCTCGGTGTAGAACCTGATCTTTCTGCCCAGTGAGGTGCCGCCGGTTTCAGTGCGTGCCAGTTCGGTCATCAGGTCGACGACGGTTTCGCGGTTGTTGAAGAAGTTATCGTCGGTGCCGAAGAAATGGCGGATACCGAAGTTCTCGTGGATGCTCTTGATTTCGGCGGCGAAGCGTTGGGGGCTTTTATAGCGCCAGGTTCGCTGGTTCACTGCGGGGATCGGGCAGTAGGAGCAGTTGAACTTGCAGCCCTGGGTGGTGATGACCGAGGCGATCGGCGTCCAGCGGCGAATCTTGCGGGACGGTGCGGGGGCCGGTTTGAGACGCTTGCCGCGATGCGGTCGCTCGAGGAGGCGATAGCCGGCGTCGGGCAGAGGCATTTCGTCGAGGTTTCGCAGGAGGCGCTGGACACCCGTGTTAATGGCGACGGGGCGGCCGTTGGAGTGTTCGGGGGAGAGGTAGGCGACTCCCGGCACGGTAGCGAGGCTGCCTGCTTGTCGAGCCCGGTTGAAGGCGGCTCGCAGCGAGTGGTTTGGTTCGTGGTGTTTGAGGATGGTATCGAGCAGATTCAGCAGGACGTAAACTTCGCCGGTGACGACGCAGTCGGCGCCGACGCCGGGTAGTGGACCGAGTTCGAAGTAATCGGTGGGCTCGTAGATCGCCTTGGGGCCTCCGGCGATGATGAGGGGTCTGCGGTCGCCGAGGTTGAAGGCATCGCGAATGAGGTCGTAGGAGGGCTCGGCGTGGACCTGCATGGCCGAGACGAGCAGCAGATCGAGGGGTTGTCCGTCCAGTTCGGCGAGGCTGGGCTTGAAGTTGGGGTTCCATTGCTGGAGGACGATTCGGATGTGCTGGAAGCCGGAACCGTGGAGGGCATCGCCGATTGAGCGGGCGGAGCAGGGGGCCATACGGGTGTCGGCGTACCAGTAGGGCAGCATGCGCGTTCGAAAGTCGAAGGCGCTGACGATGCCGACTCGAAGGTCTTTAGCGGCCTTGGTCTCGCGCAACCGTTCCATTGTCGCGGTGAACGTTCCGTCGGGCAGGTAGACATCGTCTTTCTTTCGTCTTGGTAATTCCATCGCACTCCTTGCGAACGGTTGGTTGAGGCGAGCTATGCGTTATCAGAGCCGGCTCGGGCGGCTTTTTTCCTGCTTGCCCAACCGGCTGTGCCTCCTAACGAGGGCGAAACCGGATACGCACCGGTCCATTTTGCGATCATACGAAATCGATCGCGCCCGGGTGCGCGACACCGCATGCGGGTCATTCCGCAACACCAGTGTTTTACGCAAACAACGGCCCTTGCCAACGGACGCGCGCCCGGTCGGAAACTACCAGGATCGGGCGTGGGTGTCCACAATTCCTCTGTGGTGGGGAGCATGTGAGCATGCGGGGTTCGTGAGATTTTGCGCCGGTCTCATCGGCAGGTCGCCTGCCAGTGTCGGCAGCGCGAAGCGGCGCTGGAGGTGCGACACGGGCCGACAAGTCACCTGTGGCAGCCGCCGACGGTCGTACACCGGCCAGGTCGCTGAGGTGGAATTCGGTTTGCGTTGACGTTAGAACCCCTTAGCAAACGTTTTGACGAGTTGGCAGCGAGGGCCTGTTGGCCAGGGAGCCGAATCAATGAGTGAGCAGATGCGGGAGCGAATTATCGAGCAACTTCGGACGGTCAACGACCCCGAACTGCACAAGGATCTTGTTTCGCTGGACATGATCAAGGACGTTTCGATCGACGGCGAAAACGTGAAGATCCACGTCGAGCTGACGACGCCGGCGTGCCCGATGAAGGATCGAATCGGCCAGGATGTGACCGAGGCGGTCAAGCGGGTGGAGGGGGTCAAGTCGGTGGACGTGGAGTTCAGCGGGCGGGTTCGCGAGCAGCACACCGGTCCGAAGGCCTTGCCGGGGGTGCGTAATGTCTTCGCTGTGGGGGCCGGCAAGGGCGGCGTGGGCAAAAGCACAGTGGCGGCGATGCTGGGGATGGCGCTGCATCGAGAGGGCGCCAAGGTCGGAATTCTCGACGCGGACGTGTACGGGCCGTCGATTCCGACGATTATGGGCGTCGAGGGTGAACGTCCTGAGGTGGCGAATGAGCGGCTCGTGCCGATTGATGCGGCGGGGATCAAGGTGGTCAGCATGGGCTTTCTGGTGGAGCGTGACCGGCCTCTGATCTGGCGCGGTCCAATGGTCCACGGCGTAATTCGGCAGTTTCTTGAGCAGGTGGCGTGGGGTGAGCTGGACTATCTGATCGTGGATCTGCCGCCGGGGACGGGGGACGTGCCCTTGACACTGGCCCAAACGATCCCGATGACGGGGGCGGTGGTGGTCTGCACACCACAGGATCTGGCGCTGCTGGATGCCCGGCGGGCGGTGCTGATGTATGCCCAGTTGAACGTCCCGTGCCTGGGGATCATCGAGAACATGAGCTACTACCTGTGTCCGAAGTGCGGGCATCGGGACGAGATTTTTGATCATGGCGGGGCGGAAGTCGCAGCCGGGGAGCTTGGAGTGCCGTTTCTTGGGGGCATTCCATTGAACGGCAAAGTGCGGGAGCACACGGATTCGGGGCGGCCTGAGGCATTCTTCACTGAGGCTGGCGATGCGGTCCGGGAGGGGATCGAGACGGTGTCGAAGGGGTTGGCGGGGCAGATCAGCGTTCGGGCGCTTGCAGAGGCGGATCAGCCGACGGTTTCGATTGAGTGAGGTTGGTTTGGGTGACAGAGGGGAGGCGTTTTCGGATCCGCCTGAGGCGGACCCGTTGCAGCCACAGGAGCCTGCCCACGCAAGCGTGGGTAGGGCACCCGCGAGGAGCACCGGTGCGTAAGCCGCCAGCGGCACCCTGGCTGCGCATGGTACCCGACGACGGCCGCTCGGGGGGCTGCGTGCTGCAGTTGCCCCATTGCGGGCCGTTTATCGGCTCCTCGACAAATTATCACCAAAATCGTAGTAAATAGAGGTTGAATTAAGACCGATTTGGTGATATATATCCAGTAAGCAGTCAGAACGCGTGGAAGACCAAGGATTTCGACCTTGTTATCAATGACCCGAAAGTCGGATTACGCCCTGGTGGCGATGGCACATTTAGCGAGTGCCGGATCTGAGCGTGTGAGTGCTCGCGGCATCGCCGAGCGGCTCGGGCTTCCGGTTCCAGCGCTGATGAACATTTTGAATCAACTGGGACATGCGGGTCTGGTGACCTCGACGCGCGGCCCCAACGGCGGCTACGGGCTGGCGCGGGCGCCGAGTGAGATCAGCCTGGCCTCGCTGATCGAGGCGGTTGAGGGGCCGGTGAAGCTCGCGCTGTGCTGCAACGAGGTCGTGGACATGGTCGAGCGCCGTTGTGAGATCGAATCGGCGTGCGCGATCAAGGAGCCGGTCAAGAAGGTTCACTCGATGTTGCGGCGTTTTCTGAGCGAGGTGACGTTGGACCACATTGCGACGAATCGGGTACCGGCTGATTTAGGTGTGGATCTATTGAACGGTGTCGCCGGCGGGAAAGCGGTTGGCGCTGAGAAACGAGATTGCAGTGATGGCGCCGTCCCGGCGGGGCAGGCGTCGAGGAGCGAATGATCTATGGCGATTACACTGACGGAAACGGCGGCCAGAGAGGTGTCGAAGATCATCGAGGAGCAGCAGGATCCGTCGCGCAACGGCGGACAGGAGCCGCGGAAGCTCTACCTTCGCGTGGGCGTGAAGGGCGGCGGCTGCAGCGGCTTCAGCTACTCACTGGATCTGACCGAGACCAAGCGTGAAGATGACGAGACATGGGACATGCACGGCGTCGAGGTCGTGTGCGATCCCAAGAGTCATCTTTACCTTAACGGCACGACTGTGGACTTCAGAGACGAGATCATGGGCCGGGGGTTCGTGTTCAATAACCCGAACGCCACCAATACGTGCGGCTGCGGCAGCAGTTTCCAGGCTTAACCGGTTCGATCGGTCGGGACGGGGAAACGGCGGTTGCCGGCGCGGGCGAATTCGTTTGAAGCAGTTTGAGAATTTGACGATTCGACCGGCGTGTTCAGGCCGGAGGGATTCGGTGCGCCCGCATTGGCGGCCCTGGGCGACGCACGGGTAAAGGTGACGAGACTCAGAAAGAGAGAAGATAGGGATGTCGGAATCGACGAAGACAATCGATCGGTGGGCCAGCCAGGAATACAAGTACGGTTTCGTTACGGACATTGAATCCGACAGTGCTCCGCCTGGATTGAACGAGGACATCATCCGGCTCATTTCCGCGAAGAAGGGCGAGCCGGAGTGGCTGCTCGAGTGGCGGCTGAAGGCGTATCGGCACTGGCTGACGATGAAAGAGCCGACGTGGGTGAACGTGAAGTATCCGCCCGTGGACTTCCAGGACATCGTCTACTATTCGGCTCCGAAGCGTGAGGGGGACGGCCCGAAGAGCCTGGACGAGGTCGATCCGAAGCTGCTGGAGACGTACAACAAGCTGGGCATTCCGCTGGAGGAGCAGAAGGTACTGGCCGGAGTGGCGGTGGACGCGGTGTTCGACTCGGTTTCGGTGGCGACCACGTTCAAGGAGAAGCTGGCGGAGATGGGGATCATCTTCTGCTCGTTCTCGGAGGCCGCGCGGGAGCATCCGGAGCTGGTGCGGAAGTACCTGGGTTCGGTGGTCCCGTACTCGGACAATTTCTACGCGACGCTGAACTCGGCGGTCTTCTCCGACGGGTCGTTCGTCTACGTGCCCAAGGGCGTTCGCTGTCCGATGGAGTTGTCGACGTACTTCCGGATCAACGCGATGTCGACGGGGCAGTTCGAGCGGACGCTGATCATCGCCGAAGAGGGGTCGTACGTGAGCTATCTGGAGGGATGCACGGCGCCGATGCGTGACGAGAACCAACTCCACGCGGCGGTGGTCGAGCTGGTGGCGCTGGACGATGCGACCATCCAGTATTCGACGATCCAGAACTGGTACCCCGGTGACAAGGAGGGTAAGGGCGGCATCTACAACTTCGTGACCAAGCGCGGCAAGTGTGCCGGTCGCAATTCGCACATTTCGTGGACCCAGGTCGAGACCGGGTCGGCGATCACGTGGAAATACCCGAGCTGCATCCTCCAGGGAGACGGTTCGGTCGGCGAGTTCTACTCGGTGGCGATGACGAACAACTTCCAGCAGGCCGACACCGGCACCAAGATGATCCACATCGGCAAGGATACCAGCAGCACGATCGTGTCGAAGGGCATCTCGGCCGGGCGGGGTCAGAACACGTACCGCGGGCAGGTGAAGATCAACAAGGGGGCGGCCAACGCCCGCAACTTCACGCAGTGCGACTCGATGCTGATCGGCGACAAGTGCGGGGCGCATACGTTCCCGTACATCGAGGTGAACAACAGCACGGCGCACATGGAGCACGAGGCGACGACGTCGAAGATCGGCGAGGACCAGATCTTCTACTGCAATCAGCGGGGCATCTCGCCCGAGGACGCGATGTCGATGATCGTGAACGGCTTCTGCAAGGAGGTCTTTCGGGAGCTGCCGATGGAGTTCGCCGTCGAGGCTCAGAAGCTGCTGGAGGTCAGCCTGGAAGGCAGTGTGGGATAAGTTTGGCGAGGCACGGGCAAGCTTGGCTTGCCCATGGCACCCGGCCGGCGGCGGTTGGCGACGGACGGCCGATTGAGGATTCGAACAGACAATGCTGGAAATCAAGAATTTACACGCAAACATCGACGGGCAGGAAATACTGAAGGGTTTGAACCTGACAGTGAACGCGGGCGAGATTCACTCGATCATGGGTCCCAACGGGTCGGGCAAGAGCACGCTTGCGCAAGTACTTGCCGGGCGGGAGACGTTCGAGGTCACCGAAGGCGAGGTGATCTACCAGGGCAAGAACCTGCTGGAGATGGAGCCGGACGAGCGGGCGTGCGAAGGCGTCTTCATGGCGTTTCAGTACCCCGTCGAGATCCCCGGTGTGACGACGAACTACTTCCTCAAGGCCGCGATGAACTCGATACGGAAGCATCGCGGGGAGGATGAGCTGGACGCGATGGACTTTCTGAAGGTGGCCAAGGAGAAGGCCAAGCTGGTCAAAATGGACGAGCGTCTGCTGAACCGGGGGATCAACGAGGGTTTCTCTGGCGGCGAGAAGAAGCGGAACGAGATCTTTCAGTTGGCGGTGCTGGAGCCGCGGCTGGCGATCCTGGACGAGACGGATTCCGGGCTGGACATCGACGCGCTGAAGATCGTGGCCGACGGTGTCAACCAGCTTCGCAGCAAGGACCGGGCGTTCATCGTGGTGACGCACTACCAGCGTCTGCTGAATCACATCGTTCCGGACTTCGTGCACGTGCTGGTGGACGGGCGGATCGTGAAATCCGGCGGGAAGGAACTGGCGTTCGAGCTGGAGGAGAGCGGCTACGCCTGGCTCGAGAAGGCACCCGCGGGCGCGGCAACATCGTAAGGCAAGCACCCATGTTGGACGTGAAAGAACAACACGAGACGTTTGTGGCCGACTACGAGCGGTTCGAGAAGGAGGCGCTGGGCGGTCGCGGCGCGTGGATTCTGCCGCTTCGCAAGGCGGCGATCGCGCGATTCGCGGAGCTGGGATTTCCCACGACCAGGTGGGAGGAGTGGCGATTTACGAATGTTGCGCCGCTGGTGAAGACGGAGTTCGAGCTCGACGGCGGCGCGGGCGCGACGGTTTCGCCGGACGACATCAAGCCGTATGTGTTCGCCGAGGCCGGCTGCCCGACGATTGTGTTCGTGGACGGGCGGTTTTCGGCGGAGCTTTCGGCGTTGAGCGGTCTGCCCGACGGCGTGCGGGTTCAGAACCTTGCGGAGGCGATGGACTCCGAGACTGCGTTGCTGGAGCCCCACCTGGGGCGTTGGGCGGCGTTCGATCGGGAGCCGTTCACGGCATTGAACACGGCGTTCTTCGAGGACGGAGCGCTGATTCATATTTCGCGCGGGGCGGTGGCCAAAGAGCCGCTGCACGTGCTGTTCGTCTGGAGCTCGGGGGATCGGGCTCGAGTCCGGCACCCGCGCTGCCTGATCGTGGGCGAGATCGAGAGCCAGGCGACGATTGTCGAAACGCACGCGGGCCTTGGGGAGGGAGTTTACTGGACCAACGCGGTGACCGAGATCGTGGCCCGCGAGAACGCTTTCATCGACTACTACAAGGTGGAGCGGGAGTCGGAGTCGGCGTTTCACACCTCGGACCTGCACATTCATCAGGGGCGCAGCAGCGGGGTCCGGACGCACACGATTTCGCTGGGCGGGTCGCTGGTGCGGAGCAATTTCCATGCGGTGCTGGACGGCGAGGGGGGCGAGTGCACGCTGAACGGTCTTTCGATGATCGGCGGGACGCAGCACGTGGACAATCATCTGCGCGTCGAGCACGCCAGCCCGCACTGCAGGAGCTGGGAGTACTTCAAGAACGTGCTGGACGACAAGTCGCGCGCCGTGTTCACCGGGCGGATCTACGTGCACCCCGACGCCCAGAAGACCGACGCGATGCAGACGAACATGAACCTGCTGCTTTCGGACCAGGCGATCGCCGACAGCAAGCCGCAGCTCGAGATTTTCGCCGACGACGTGAAGTGTTCGCACGGCGCGACGATCGGGCAGATGGACAAGGACGCCTTGTTCTATCTCCGGTCGCGTGGGATCGGTGAGGAGGCGGCGCGCAGCCTGCTCGTGTACGCTTTCGCGAGTGAGAGCATTCAGGAAGTTCGCATCGAGCCGTTGCGCGAGCAGCTTGAATCTCTGGTGTTCACCCGACTGCGGGAAGGGCATCTTCTTCGAGGAACGAAATGACCATCATGGCGGTACCGCCGACGGACATCAAGGATCGCGGCACGGCGAAAACGTTCGACGTGGAGCGGGTGGGCGCGGAGTTTCCGATTCTGGCGCAGCGCGTAAACGGGCGCCGGCTGGCGTATCTGGATAACGCGGCGACGACACAAAAGCCGCGGGCGGTGATCGACGCGATCGCGGACTACTACCAGGAATCGAACGCGAACATCCATCGCGGCGTCCATCAGCTCAGCATGCGGGCGACCGACGGTTATGAGGCTGCGCGACACAAGGTACAGCGGTTTATCGGCGCTGAGCGTCCGGAGGAGATCGTCTTCGTCCGCGGCACGACCGAGGCGATCAATCTGGTGGCCCAAACGTACGGCCGAACGCACGTGGGCGAGGGCGACGAGGTGCTGATCACCGGGATGGAGCACCACTCGAACATCGTCCCGTGGCAGATTCTGTGCAAGCAGGTGGGGGCGCGGCTGCGGGTGGCGCCGATCGACAATAACGGCGAGGTCATCATCGAGGAGTTCGTGCGTCTGCTGGGGCCACGGACAAAGATGGCGGCCGTGATTTACGTTTCGAATGCGCTGGGTACGGTGAATCCGGTTCGGGAGATGATCGCGGCCGCGCACGAGCGCGGGGTGCCGGTGCTGGTGGACGGCGCCCAGGCGACACCGCATCTGGCGGTGGACGTACGTTCGCTGGACTGCGATTTCTTCGCGTTCTCGGGCCACAAGACTTTCGGGCCGACCGGTGTCGGGGCGCTTTACGGCAAATACGAGATTCTGGATCGACTTCCGCCGTATCAGGGCGGGGGCGACATGATCAAGTACGTGACGTTCGAGAAGACGACGTACAACGATCTGCCGTACAAGTACGAGGCCGGTACGCCGAACATCGCGGGCGCGATCGGGCTCGGGGCGGCGATCGATTTTCTGAACGAGATCGGGCTGGACCGGATCGCCGCGTATGAGTCGGAGCTTCTGGCGTATGCGACGGAGGCGTTGACGTCGGTTGACGGTGTGCGGGTGATAGGGACGGCGCGGGAGAAGGCGTCGGTGCTGTCGTTCCTCGTCGGGGACGTTCACGCCCACGACGTGGGCACGATTCTGGATCAGCACGGGGTCGCGATTCGCACGGGGCATCATTGTGCTCAGCCGGTCATGGATCACTTTGGCGTACCGGCCACGGCCCGGGCGTCGTTGGCGCTCTACAATACCCATGAGGATATCGATGCTCTGGTGGAGGGCGTCGGCGAGGTGGCGAAGGTGTTTGGTTGATGTCGGACCTGGGCGATCTTTATCAGGAAGTCATTCTCGACCACAACAAGCGTCCGCGCAATCGGGGCGAGATGGAGGACGCGGACCGGCGGGCCTGTGGTCACAATCCGCTGTGCGGCGACCGCGTGAGCGTTTTTCTCAAGGTCAAGGACGGGCTGGTTGAGGACGTGCGGTTCGAGGGTTCGGGCTGTGCGATCTCGACCGCGTCGGCGTCGCTGATGACCGAGTGCGTCAAGGGCCGGACGTTGGAAGAGGCCAAGGCGATGTTCGCCAAGTTTCACGGGTTGGTGACGGGTGAGCCGGTCGAGACGAGCGAGGGGCCTGACCTGGGCAAGCTGGAGGTCTTTTCAGGCGTGTGCAAGTATCCGGCGCGGGTGAAGTGCGCAACGCTTGCGTGGCACACGGTGAAGGCGGCGATCGAGAGCGGGGACGCGACGGTAACTACGGAGTAGTCTCCGCGTCTCACATCTACGTTCACTACTGGGAGTGATTATGACAGCGGAACCGAACGAATCGACAACGAATCAGGATTCCTCACCAGAGAAACTCCAGGCGGACGCCACGCGTTCGGCGGTGATCGAGGCGATTCGCACCTGTTACGATCCGGAGATACCGGTCAACATTTACGATCTCGGTTTGATCTACAACATCGACGTAGACGCCGACGCCAACGTGCACGTCCAGATGACGTTAACCTCCCCGGCGTGCCCGGTGGCCGGTTCCCTGCCGCCGGAGGTCGAGGCGAGAGTCAAGGCGGTTGACGGCGTATCGGACGCGAAGGTCGAGGTCGTCTGGGAGCCGGAATGGACGCCCGAGAAAATGTCCGAAGCCGCCCGCTTGCAGCTTAATATGTAACGCCACACCTGACAGCGCTTGCCGTGTCCTGCGTTTGCTTCCCTGGTAGGCGCGTCTTTCCGCTCAATATACGCTCCTGTTCTTATCGCCAACAATTCCTCGTCGTCGACGCCGTTTGACCCGGGGTGGTGCGTATTTGACGTTATGTATGAGGGGACTTTCCGTGCGGAGGCGGAACCCGAACCGACATCACGATGCATGCTTCGGAGGCCACCGGGGCCTGCCGGCCCCCGCTAATGCCGTCCATGCGGTTTACCGACTTGCATAGGGGCGCCATTCGGAGCGGGCGGCGTCGTTTTCGGACGTTTGGTGACAGGAGCCTGGCAACATGAAGAGCATGCCGAAGAGCCGGATCCGACAGACCGTCAAGAAGTGGGTGGAGGAGGCCGAGCAGGACGTTCGAAAGGACAGGAACCTGGTGAAGCGTCTTCTTCCGCGATTCACGCCTTGGGCGGAGGCAGTCGAGCTACGCACCGGCAGCGATGTCGTGATTGCTCACGGTCGCGACATCTGTCTCGAGGGCGTCGGGCTCAACTGTCGTTACGAATATCGGCGGGGGGACATCATTGACATGCGCCGGCCAGAGGATGATTTCTGGCTGCCGATTTTAATTCGCCACTGCACGGCGACGGTAGGTGGATTCAAGATTGGAGCGCGATTTCTGTTCGACTAGGGTGGTTGGGTTTCGCCGGTGTGGCGAACGGCGTCTCGCTGACTGGCTGCCCGAATCAACGCGGCGAGGGCGGACTGACTTTGAAGTCATGGAGGCCGCAGGGCGGGACGATGAGATTTGCTGAGGGCGACACTCCGGTCGTCGGAAGCGGACCATGCTTGCAACGAAACAGCACGCCAAATCGATTGTCGCAGAGTGGGTGAACGCCGCGCAGGCTTCGACTGCGCCGGATGATTATCTGGGGAAACGGGCAACGCCGCGCCACGCACCGTGGCGCGAGCCCCTGGAGCTGCGCCTGGGCACGGAGGTGGTCAATGCCACCGGTCGGGACATTTCTCTCGAGGGTGTCGGGTTCACGTGCAGGCGCAAGCTGGCCCGCGACGATCTGATCGAACTGCGGCATATCCACGACGCCTTCTGGCTTCCCATCCGTATTCGTCACTGCACGAGTACGATCGGTGGCTACAAGGTCGGTGCCAGTTTCGTGTACGTATAGCCGGGCCGGCTGTTTCGGACTTTCCCATAATCATTTCGTTGAACTGTCAGAGGGCGAGCGCTTGCAGCAACGCTTCTCAGGTGCGTGATTCGGGCGCCAGGGATTTGATCGATCCTCTTTTGTATTCGATAGTTGAGTTGAACACCTCGACAGGGCAAACCAATCGCAAGATTGGGACGCAAAGCGTTGAGTCCCGACGAGCATCGGGATTGTCGCGCTGCCCACGGACGCCGGGGGCGTGTGAGGCATCCGTGGCCGAGGAAGCAAAGGAGTCGGGTCCCAATGTTCGCGCCTGCCTGCAAACAAGTGCTTTATCGTCGTCGCGGGGCCGCTCTGGTTTTGACGGCGGTCATGATGGTGGTGCTGGTCGGCTTCGCGGCGCTGTCCGTGGACGTGGGCGTCATAATCAACGCCCGGGTGGACCTGCAACGGGCGGCCGACGCGGGTGCGCTGGCGGCGGCCGAGGTGCTGGGCGACGGCGTGCCGGACGGTTACCGCCTGGAATTGGCTCGCGCGGAGGCGCAGCGGATCGTGGAGCTGAACCCCGTTCTGGGGCGCTCGGTGACGTTGGACGCGGAGGCGGACGTGATTTTCGGACGGGCGAACTACGATCCGCAGGGTAACACGTATGACTTCGAGGCGACGGAGATGAGGCCCGACGCGGTGCGCGTTCGCGTGCGGTTGTCGGAGGGTTCGCCAAACGGGCCGCTGCCGCTGTACTTTGCTGGCATCTTCGGCAAGACGCAAACGAGATCGGCGGCGCGTGCGACGGCGGCGATCTCGCCGCGTGACATCGCCATTGCGGCGGACGTATCGGGGTCGCTTCTGTTCGACAGCCAGTTCAGTCGTTACGAGGATCGGGTGGTCAATCTCTGGGATGTCTGGGATCACCTTCCGGGCGGCTCGGACAGCGCCGTGAGCACGTGGGCGCCGCACGAGATTCCGGATAATCCGTTGCAGTCGGCCGGACCGGGATGGGGCTTCATGAAGCGGTTGGCCTTCGGCGGCTACCCGTCGGATTCCGGATACGACCACCGTACGGACACGGGTCTGATCACGCTTGCGCCGACTTCGGCTTGGAACGACGCTCGGCTGGGTTCGTATCTGGGCGAACTGGGTTACAGCGGAGACGAGGCGGGGGTGGTTCTCGGCGTGGCCGACGAGGAAAACTACGTAAACCGTGTAGCGGTGGCATTGGGGCTTGCGTACTGGAATAGCGGACAGCCCGGCGGGCAGTGGACGCTACGCAACGTGGCACCGTCCGACACGGGCGACGGTGACAACCGGATCGAGTACGGGGAACTGGAGTGGGTGGAGCCGGTGTTTGCACACGACATGCCGACGTCGGCCCAGATCTGGCGCGACTACGTCAACTTCAGCACCGGGGGGATATTTCAGTATCAATACGGCATCAAGACGTTTCTGGAGTTTACGCTTCAGAATCGCAAAGGCCCCGACGAAACTCCGGAGCTGGCCTACGTACCGGTTCAGCCGTTCCAGGCCATCAAGGGGGCGGTGCGTGCCATGATGAACATGCTTATTGATATGAACGCGCACGATTTGGTGTCTCTGGAGAGCTACAACACATACGGCGTTCATGAAGTGGACCTCACGCATGATTTCGAGGCAATCGCCAACCATCTGGACGGGATGAATCCGGACCACTACGGCACGGGGACGAACATGAGCGAGGGCATCCAGCGGGCGATCGAGGAGCTGACCGGCCCGCGCTCGCGCATGTCATCACAGAAAGTGATCGTGATTTTGACGGACGGGCATGCAAACCGTGGCGGCGGGTCGGACGGCGCGTTGGAGGCGGCGCGCCTGGCCCGCGCGGCCGGTTTGCAGATGGTCACGGTTACGGTGGGGCAGGATGCCGACGTCACTTTGATGCAGCAAATCGCCGAGATCGGGCAGGGCGCCCACTATCACTCGGAGGGTTCGATCCAGGAATATACTGAGGCGTTGGCCGGGATATTCGGGGAGATCGGCGGCACCCGCCCGGTCGAGCTGATCGAGTGAAGCTCGTTTCTCCCGCCTGGTTCGCATAACCGGTTGCCTCCGAAACGTCCTCACAGCGTGTGGGATTTCTTCTGCAGCTTCCGACGTTGTGCGTCGGTGTGACATCGCGCTCAGTTCTTCGGATTTGATGGGTTGGTTCGATCGGCTCGTCATTGACAAGTCCCAGCGTTGCAGCTCGCTGTGGGGTACTCGCAGCAATCCTCATCCTTGTTGCACCCGGCCTTGTCGGTCTTTACACAGCAGACCAGGTTGGTTTCGTGGCAGAGGCCATCCGGCGGGTTGATACAGCAGTCCTGCGGTGTCACGCACGAGTAGCCCGGCGTCTTGCAGCCTCCGGGGCCGAATGCCGCGCTGTAGCTCGGCCCGCTGGCGTTTGCGCCGGTGGCGAAGAATGTGGAGATGACAGGGGCCGCGAGGATTGCTCGGGTTGCGCCGCTGTTGAGGAGCTCGCGTCGCGAGGGGCCACACGTTTCAGGCGGAGGTTCGCCTGCTTCGTCCGCGGTGAGGAGCAGATGGCGCGTCCTAAGGTGGTGCAGGCCCTGTTTAACGTGTGTCGCTGCGATGGCGAGCGGAACGTCGAACCGTTCGGCGCAGGCGGTGGTCAGTTCATTGGGGGATCGGTGGCCGTCGCAAGCTTCCCATAGCCAGAGCGCAGTCTCTTCGAGGTGATGCACTGCGCCGGTTTGGACGTCGTAGATGACGGCCTCAGCGTCGAGCTTTTCGCAAGCCAGATTCGGCCGGCGTGTGGAAATGAGGGCTTGCAGGTGCTGCTCCGTATCGGGGGATGCGGGTTTCGGGGTTGTGCGTTGTTGCGAGCTCATGGAGCGCTTCTTGGGGCCTTCAAACGGTTCGGTGCGTTTGCTTTGATCGTGCTATTGTCCGACCCCTGAACCCCGTTGAGGGGATATCGGGCGTTGCGGAGGGTGACTTGAGGGCTCGCGTGGCGGGTGCTGGTCACTATGGCCGCTCCATGGCTGTCGCGATACTGATCGGCTCGGGCGTTGCGGGGGTCATTGGTCGGGGTTACGGTTTGTTGGTCCGGTTCGTGGCGGCCTGTCTTCGAATGTCACGAACCGGACGATGGTCCGAGAACTTTTCCTTGCGCTGGCAGGCATCCATACTCAACGGGACGTGGCTGCGGGCGACTGCGCTGGCGGTGTTCCTGCTCTGCGCGTTGTCGGCTTTTGGGGAATCGCCTCGTGACGAGCATGCGGTCGGCGCGGCTGGTCGCGCGACACTGGTTGTCTCGGCCGCCGCCAGCGTTTCCGACGCGTTCACGGATATTGAAGCGCGTTTCGAGTCTGCACATCCTGATACCGACGTTGCGTTCAACTTCGGAAGCTCGAACGGGCTGCAGCGGCAGATCGAGGCCGCGGGCGGAATCGGGGTGGATGTGTTCGCTTCGGCTGGGTCCGGGCCGATGGAGCGGCTGGTCGAGCAGGGGCTGGTCGATCGGCGGAGCGTGCGCCGGTTTGCGGCCAACCGGCTCGTGCTGATCTGCCCGCCGGGGAATCCAGGGGGGCTCGGTTCCCTGGATGATCTGTTGTCAGAGCGGGTGAGGCGGGTGGGGGTGGGTGCAGTCGACACTCCGGTGGGACACTACGCGCATCAGGCGCTGGTTGACCGCGGGCTGCTGGAGAAGCTCAGGCCCAAGCTGGTGTTCGGCGTGCACACGCGGCAGGTGCTCGACTACGCGGCGCGAGGCGAGGTGGATGCGGCGCTGTTGTATGCGACGGATGCGGCCGTGGCGGGCGAGCGTGTCGAAGTCGCGTATTCGGTGCCGCCGGAGTGGCACGAGCCGATCCGTTACCCGATGGCGGTTCTTGTGGCCACGGATGAGGCGGAGCGGGCTGGGGCGTTCGTGGCGTATGTGACATCCGATGAAGGGGCGGCGATCCTGCGGGCGCACGGGTTCACGGCGCCGGTGCCCGGCATCGGAGAAGGGGAAGGTGGCGAATGGTTTGGAGCGTCGCGGGACGTGGCGGACAGCGGCGGTCGGTGGGGCGATATTCTCTCGGCGGTGAAGCTGTCGCTGATCGCCGCGGTCAGTGCGACGCTGTTCGTGGTGCCGGTGGGGACGGGTATCGGGGCGTGGCTGGCGAAGCGGCGGTTTCGGGGGCGCGAGTTGGTTGATGCGCTGTTGACTCTGCCGATGGTGCTGCCGCCAACCGTGACGGGTTACTATCTCATCATCGTGTTCGGCGTTCGGTCGCCGCTGGGCGGCATGCTCGAGGACAAGCTGGGCATTCGCGTGGTGCTGACGTTGCTTGGGGCGTGCGTGGCGTCGGCGGTGGTGGCGATGCCGCTGATGATCAAGTCGGCGCGGGCGGCCTTCGAGTCGGTGAGCCGCGAGCAGGAGCTGGCGTCGTATTCGCTGGGCAAGGGGCGGATGGTGACGTTCTTTCGGGTGTCGGTGCCGCTGGCGGGCGGAGGGCTTATTGCGGGGGCCGTGTTGTCTTTCGCTCGGGCGATCGGCGAGTTCGGGGCGACGTTCATGCTGGCCGGGATGATTCCCGGTCGGACGATGACGATGCCGAGCGCGATCTTTCATGCGTTCACGAATCATGAGGATCGGATGGCACAGACGCTGGTGGTGATCCTGACGTTGTTGTCACTGGCGGTGATTTATGCGACGAACCGGTTGGCGGCCGGCCGGCGGGGGGTGGTACGAGCCTGAGACGAGTCATGCTGCTGGTGGAGATCGAGAAGCAGTTGCGGAGCATGAAGCTCGAGCTCGGTTTCGAGCATTCGGGCGGGATCACCATCTTGTTCGGGCGCAGCGGGGCGGGGAAGACGACGACGTTGCAGGCGATCGCGGGGATGATGAGGCCGGACCGCGGGCGCATCTCGCTGCACGGGCGCACGCTGTACTCGAGTAGCGAGCGGACCAATGTGCCGATCTGGAAGCGCTCGATCGGGTACATCTTTCAGCAGCACAATCTGTTTCCGCACATGACGGGGCTGGAGAACGTGCGTTATGGGGCGCGGGATGAGGCGGAGGTTGGGCGGTGGCTGGAGGATTTCGGGGTGGGGCATCTGGCGGACCGGTATCCGGCGCGGATGTCGGGCGGGGAGCGGCAGCGGATCGCGATCATCCGGGCGCTGGTTTCGCGGCCCAAGCTGCTGTTGCTGGACGAGCCGCTGTCGGCGGTGGACGTGGGGATGCGTCACGTCTTGCTGGATCAGCTTCGGGCGCTTTACCGGGCGACGGGCGTGCCGATGCTGTACGTGACGCATAACGAGAGCGAGGCGTTTCGGCTGGGGGATCGGATTCTGGTGATCGAGGAGGGGCGGCTGATTCATGATGGTCCGCCGGCGGAGGTGGTGAAGACGCCGACGAGCGTGACGCTGGCGGCGTTATGCGGGACGGAGAACGTGCTGACCGGGGTGGTGGCGGAGCATCGCGTCGCGGAGGACGTGACGGAACTGAAGGTGGGGGAGGTGGTGCTGCGGGTGCCGCTGTGCCGGGGGGAGGTCGGCTCTGCGGCGGTGGTAGCGGTTCGGCCCGAGGACATTCTGCTTTCGCTGAAGCATGTATCGGGGACGAGTGCGCGGAACCAACTGCCGGGGCGGATCGTGGAGGTGGAACACGATCGCTTTCCTATAGTAAAGATAAAGGTGGACGGGGGGCCAGTGCTGCGGGCGCGGATCACGCGGGGGTCGCTCGAGCGGCTGGGGTTGGAGCCGGGGGCACGTTTGCATCTGCTGATCAAGACCTGGGCGTTTCATCTGGTGGACGTCGGGTCTCCGGTAGCGGCGGATGGTTCCTGAGGGGCGGTGACGGGGCCGGGTGCTTGCTGATTTCCCGGAGGACAGCGGTGGCGTAGCTGCCGGCGGGCAGGGAGAAGGAGAGCCGGAGGAACGGGCCGGCGTCGTCGCGCCCTTCCGTGACGGCCGGGTCGGTGATTGGGACGCGGAGTGGGCGGCGGGCGCCTTCGGTTCGGGCGTCGGCGTGTTGTTTCAGGGCTTCGTGGGAGAGGCCAGCTTCGGTGAGGATGCGATTCTCGAGCTGGCCCGGGGCGCCGGCGGGTTGGGTCATGCGGCGGCCGAAGAGGGGGCCGGTGGGGGAGATTTCGAAGGCGTCGCAGCGGGGCTGCTCGGCGTCGGGGTCATCGACACGAAAGCAGGCGCCGTTGACGTGTTTGTAGGCGAGGTCGCCGAGTCGGACGCGGTCGAGGGCGTCGATGCGCTCGGCGAGGACTCGGTTGAACAGGTAGCTTTGGGCGGCGGAGAGGTAGAAGGAGCGCATGTCTCGGTCCACGGCGCGCCAGGCTTTGCGGGCGTTGCTCCCGCTCTTGAGGAGGGTCTTCAAGACGTGGCGGTGCATGCGGCTGTTGGGGGGCCAAGCTTCGATTGCTTCTTCGAGCCGGCCGAGGTCGAAGTGGCGGCGGGCGTCGAGGACGCGGCCTGTGTCGGCGGGGCCGGGGCGGCCCAGGAGGACGGCGAGGGCCTCGGGGAGGTCGTTTTTGAGGACGGCGAGCCCGATCTGCCAGTTGTCACCGCGGTTGCCGAATCGCTGGGGGCCGAAGTAGTTGGGGACGCCGCGGCGGGTGAGGACTTGGAGGACGGCCTCGGCCGGTCCGAGGGGAGTCGGGGCGACGTCGCGGAGTTTGATGGTGAAGCGGTTGGCGCGGAGGTGGCCTTTCTTGAGCTTGTTGGTGTGGCGGCTGCATTCGAGGATGGTCAGGCCGGGGATGTCGAGGCCGGCGATGCGGTCGGGGTCAACGTGTTCGATGCTGAGGGTCTGGCGTGTGACGGCGTTGGCGTCTTTGAGGCCGGCGAAGCCGACGTCGCGGGCGGGTCTGCCGAGTGCCTGGGTGAGTCGGCGCGCGGCTTCGTGTGTGGTCATTTCTCGCTTTTCGATGCGAAGGTAGAGGTGGGTGCCGGTTCCGCAAGGCTCGTAGAGTGGGGTTTCCTCGACGAGGAAGTCGTCCGGGCGGGACTTGATGCGGCCACCTATGCCGGGCGTGCCTGCGGTGAGGTAGGGGAGGGAGGCGGTGGTGTCAGCGGGCTGGGTGTGCATGCTCAGGAGTGTAGGGCGGGCGTTGCCGGGCGCAAAGCTGAGAGAAGAAGAGAGGGACGGGGACGAAGGGGAGAGGACAGGGGCGCAGGCATCCGCCTGAGGCGTGCAGGCTGCGGCACGAAGGCGGCGGCCAGGTACAAGGCGATCCGGAGCCGGCGGGCTTTTGGCTGTCGGGCTTGATTTGGGTTCGTTTCGCGCCGTTACTTCCGGCGTTGGCGTTTCGGGAGGCGGGGAACACGGGCGACGTCGAAGACGCAGGTCTGATAACTGATGAGTGGCAACTGAACACCGTCGAAGAGCTTGGCTTCGTTTGGCGCCGGAGTCTGCTGCGCGGGGGCGCGTGCGGGTCCGGTCGCTGGCGCTCCCGGCTCTGATGGCGGGGACAGGATAATTGGGGACTGAAAGGTGACGATTCGCGCCGCGTTGGGTTCCTTTGGAAATCCGATCCGCGAATTCCACAGATTGACGCAGATTCCGGGTGGCCGGTGGGTTCGTTTGGTAGTGAAAGAGGAGGCAGGAGACAGGGGTGTGGGCGGACAGTGTTGAGCCGCGGTGGGAAGAGTTGGTGGCATGGCACGCGGCTTTCTGGCGACTGATGACTGAAAACTGAGAACTGACGACTCGGGTGGTCTGGCCGGGCATTGTTCTTTCATCCTTCGTTGTCCCCACAGGCGCGCACTCCGGGTGCGCTGCCTTCCCTCTGCCTAAAGAACACGGGGGCTGTTCAAGATTTTTCTGGAAAAAGTGGAACGCGGTGCTGCACCGGCCAAAAGGGCGTTTTCGGTCAGCCGGCAAGAGGAGTTCTCAGTGGTCAGTTCTGAGTTGTCAGGAAGAAATCGTCGGCCATTCCGCCTGAGGCGGATCAGCCATCAGCCGGAGCGCGGTCGAGCGCGGGTTGGCGATCGTCGGCGTTCATTTGCCGGCGTGAGTGTCCGTCCCCCACCCTTCGGTTCGCGAAGGATGGGGCCTGTTGGCGGCACCTGGGGGCGTTTATCTAAAGTCGTCGTTTGTTTCGTTCACCTGGTCTTGCAGCTAGCTGGGGGTGGTTGACGCGAGGGACGTGGAGCTTATAGCATACAGTGTTGATTGTTCGGGCATGAGACGATTTCTCGTATAATTGGCTAGTTAACCACTTTCTTGTCACGCATCGGTTTTGCGGGCGGACAGTTTGTTCGCCCGGATCATGCCGGCCGTGCGGCGACTCCCTGATTGCTGAAAGGTTGCACCATGAGCGCACGTCGCCTGGCGTTTTGTCTTGTTCTTTTCGCTGCTTTGCTGGCCGGTTGCGTGCCGGTTCAGATGCCCGGCGGCAACGATAACGGAAACGTAAACGACAATGGCACCGGCGGTGACGGTGCGCCGGTCATTGAGGGTTTTGACGCGTCACCGACTTCGCTGCCGGCCGGAGGCGGGACGGTCGAGCTGTCGTGGGACGTGGCCGGGGCGTTCCAAGTGGTGATCACGCCGGAGCCGGGGCCGGTGAGCGGATCACTGGTCGAGGTCACTGTGGATTCGACCACCGAGTTTACGCTGACCGCGGTGAGCTTGCAGGGGAGCAGTGAGGCCAGCCTGACCGTGACGGTCGGCGATACGCCGGATGATGGCGACGGGGACGGGGATGAGCCGGATGGGGACGAGCCGGATGACGATGTGCCGCCGCCTCCGGTTCCGAGCGGGCCGACGAGCCTCGGCATGATCGAGGATGCGGTCGCGGCGGGTGAGATCGACGAGATCGCCGGTCTTCGCTTCAAGGCCTTTTCCGTTTTCGGCGATGATCGGCTGCCGGCGGAGTTTTCGGGCGGCGGTAGTGAGGAAGAGGGAACGTTCGTTCTCGAGGAGATCTATTCGCGGTTCGACGAACTTTCGCCGGAAGTGCAGGACGAGCTGCGGCCGTTCCTGCTGCCGCCGGATGCTCCGGGAAGCTGGTACCAGCGGCGTGTGCAAGCGAAGGCGAAGCTGGCGGCTCCGCTTGCCGATCCGCCGGAAGGGGATTTCGACAAATATGACGTGAAGGACGGCTCGGGCAACAGCGTTGCCGTAGTGAAGTGGCCAAAGTCGGACAACTCGCTGGAGCCGACGGCGCGTGTCGTTCAGGGCGCGATGGCGGACGTTTACGACAAGCTGGTCGGGCTGATGGGGCGGGCGCCGCTCTCGGACGGTGAGCTCGGCGAGGCCAGCGGCGGTGACGGGCGGTTCGACATCTACCTGCTGAAGATCGGCGGGAGCACGTACGGATCGACGCCGCCGAATGATCCGGGGCTCATTGAGAGCGTTTTCAGCGACTCGCGGCGGCGGCCGCACATCGTACAAGACGTGCAGAACATCGCGAACGACCATGGCGGGCTCGGCACGGCGCTGTACGAGCGGAAGATCCGGGCGAACCTGGCGCATGAGTTCATGCACGCGATCCAGTTCGCGTTTGATCTTTCGGAAGGGAAGCTGGTTCCCGACTACCGGTGGCTGGCGGACGCGACTGCGACCTGGGCCGAGCACTTCGTGTTCGAAAACGACCACATGGAGCACGCGGATGCGCCGGCCTTTCTGAACCGCCTGGACGATCCGCTCGAGACGGATCCGGACACCAACAATCGGCGTTACGGGGCGTATCTCTACTTCTTCCATCACGTCAGGTTCTTCGGAGAGGACATCGTGCGTTTCGCGTGGGAAAGCGCTCAGGTAGCCGACCAGTTGACGGCGGTCGATCGGGCCGTGCCCGAAGGGATCGCCAAGCACTGGGCGGACTTCGCTGTGTTCAACTGGAACCAGGACGGTATCGACCACGTGATTGACAGCTACGAGCAACGGGACTTCCTCGCGGCCGGGGCGGATCCGACGCACTCCGACAGGCCGTTGCTTTCGGGGGACCAGGACCAGATCGAGCTGGAACTGGAGGGACCCGACGGCGACAAGGGCGGCCTCGAACCGCTGAGCGCGCAGTACTTCCGCATCGATCTGACCGACAGCGGGATTCGTTCGGTTCTGTTCGCCAACGGGCTGACCTACGAATTGAAGGAAGGCGTGCCGGAGCTATTTGCCGGACGGGTTGGCGATGAGACGCTGTATGCCGAGGAGCTTGACGAGGAGCAGCGGGATCGGCTTCACGTGATGGCGTTGGTCAAGCAGAACGGCACGTGGGGAGATGAGGCGTTCAATCTGACCGATGTTGCGTTTGCGCCGTTCTGCCAGCAGGCGGGCAGTGAGAGCATCGAAGAGATCGTGATCATTATGGCCAACGCCCGTTGGGAGGAAGGCGAGCGCGATCCGGTGGGGTACGTGGGGTTGCCTTCGCGGGTGTTCCTGACGGACGTCGCCTGCGGAGCGTGGGAAGGAACGGCGAAGTATGAGTTCGATCGGACGGAACCCGACGAGACGGTCGTTGCCGACGCCACGTTCGGGACGATCAAGTTCACGCGGGATACGTCGACGCTGGAGGAGATCATGTCGGGCGCCGGGCAGGTCCCGTTCGGCGCGTTCGGTACGATCCTGCTTCCGTCGGGGGCGTTTCAGCCCGGGATTTTTACCGGCGGCGTGTATGAGCTGGCAGCCGGATCGGCCACCTGGAGTCACCGCAGTGAATACGAGATCGGTGACGAGGAGTGTATCGAGTCGGGGTCGGGAAAGTTGGAGATGAGCGACGCATTGGGGATCGGGACGTTGGACGTGCGGCCGTTTCTGACAGATACGGTTGGCAACGACGCGCCGTCGATTTACCGGTCTTTCAGCATCACGGCCGGTTTCGTGGATCAGAACGAGATGATCCACGGCACGTGCGTGGACAGCGAAGGAAACACGCGGGAGACGGAGTCGCCGTTCCTCGCCGATCTCTTCGGCGGGTTGCGCAACAACCGCGAGATCGACAAGGTCCTGGAGCTTTCAAGTTCAGGGGATCGGATCAACGAGAGCTGGGATATTGACGAGATGAGTTTCAGTCTGACCCTGCAGAGCAAGAACATTCCGTAGAAGGGGGAGTCGCTTACGAGGCAAGTGTTCGCCGTGTCGCACGGGCAAGCTCCGCCGCCGGGGGCGGCTCCGCTTTCCCGTGGCGCCCTCGTTTTGCCGATGGTCCCCTGGTTCAACGGGCGTGTGACACTACGTGGCGCCGGGCAACGCGTCACCCACAAGGGTGACTCTACTTTATCTTATGGCGTTGCCGCCGGTGTCCAGGAGGAACTGCATGAGTTGGTGACCGGGGTCGATCAGGGGGCCGGATTCGGCGTTGGATTCGCTGAACGTTTGGCGCTCGACCGGTTGAATGTCTGATCCTGCGAAGCAGAACGGCGGCGGGACGGCCGAGTGGGCCTTGGTGGTGACCGGGGTGGGGTGGTCGGGGGCCACGAGGATCTTCCAGGCGTCGTGCCGGCGTACGGCCTCGAGCAGTGGGCCGACGATAGTCGCGTCGATGCGTTTCAGGGCCTTGATCTTCTCTTTCGCGTCGCCGAGGTGTCCGGCCTCGTCCGGGGCCTCGACGTGCACGACAACCAGATCGTACCGCTCCAATGCTTCCAGTGCCGCGGCGCCTTTGCCTTCGTAGTTCGTGTCGATGTAGCCGGTGGCGCCGGGGACCTCGATGAGTTGCATTCCCATCAGGACGGCCAGTCCGCGGATGATGTCGACGCCGGTGATGACAGCTCCGTTGAGGCCGGAGCGTGAAGCGAACGGTTCGAGTTCGGTGGGCCGGCCTTGGCCCCAGAGCCAGATGTCGGTCACCGGGGGACGGCCCTGGTCGCGGCGTTGCCGGTTGACCTCGTGGTCGGCGAGCATGGCGTGCGCGCGGTGCATCACTTCCTGGAGGCGGTCGGCTCCGGTTCCGCGCGGCTGGTGGTCGGCGACGGGTTGGTCGGGGATGTCGTGCGGCGGGGCGCAGGTCAGGCCCTTTCCGCCGTATCCTGCGGCGATCATCAGGTTCCGGTAGGAGACGCCGCTGTGAAAGCGGCACGGTTCGTCGGCGAACAGATCGTTAAGGGCGGCGATGAGCTGATCGGCCTCGGTCTGGTCGATGTGGTCGGCGGTGAAGTCCTTCATGTAGCCGGCGAGGATGGTGACGAAGTTGCAGCGATAGATGAGTTCATCGGGGCCGGCGGTGAGGCCACGGGCGGCGGCTTCGATGGGGGCCCGGCCCGTGTAGTATACATGCGGGTCGTAGCCGAAGACGGACATGGTGGCCACGTCGGTGCCGGGCGTGAAGCCGTCGGGCACGGTGACGGCGCGGCCGATCCGGCCGTTTTTCGCGACCCAGTCGATGTTGGGGATATCCGCGGTTTCGAGGGGGGTGCGGCCGTCAAGTTCGGGGAGCGGCTCGTCGGCGGCTCCGTCGGGGAGGATGATGATGCATTTCATGGTTTCAAGCACTCTTTGCCGTCCGAATCCGCAGGGTTCCCACGACAGTGCTCCGGAAGGGCTCGATCGGTTCTGTCGGACATGGTAGCAAGGTGTGGGCAAGGACGCACGACGTACAGGCTGGGGTACCGTCCGGGGTCCATTTCGCCGTGCCGGCGGGAGGACACACGGAATCCCTTCGGTCCGGCACCGGACAGTGCAGAGGTTTTCGACCTATGCCGGCATCGCTGCTCATCGGCGTGCTCGCGTGGCGTTATACTCTTGTCAGCGGTGAGCCATTGACGCGCGGGCGCCACAGCGTTGTGTGCATATCGACTTGTCTTGCCAACTCAAGCCAACAAGCCGGGGAGAAGGCTCTTTATTTCGGCCTGCATGGACGCAAACCTCGCAAGCTTCTGCCTGATCCCATCAAGTGGCGTACCCGGTTGACCGGCCGCGGCATCGGATTCGATTCGCCTTTGGATCACACCCTCCGCCAGCGCCAGCACCTTCTCTCCAAGGTTCACCCAGGACAAGGTCACCTCCACCGCGCGTTCGGCCCTATCCGCCGCGGCCATGAAGTCCGCGTGTTTCGACTCGAACTCCTGGAGCGCTGCGTTGAGTGCGCTTAGATCCTCAGGCCGGATGATGGGCCGTATGCCCGAGAAGTCCGGAAGATTGTCTGCACCGCCAATTCTCGACATCCTCTTTCTCCAATCTTGTGGTTTAGAGCGCGCCGATGCCCGCACCCGCTGCGAAGCCGGCCAGTGCATTCAGCGCGGAATCGATAAACTGCTGGGCCGACTTTTTGGCCTTTGCAATTTCCGCACTTGTCGCCATCCCCACGTTCGTCATCTTTTTGAAGTCATCGATTGCTCTGCTGATCTTCGCGTCCGCATCCGCCCATGCGCGCCTGCTGCCGTTGATGGTTGTCGCCGCGTCGTCTCGACTGCGCAGCGCCGCCCGCAACTGAGCAACCTGCATTGGCTTGATGCTGCCGTCTTCAGCGCGATACACGAGCGCGCCGTCATCGCTTGTCTGTTGACTGAGCCAGAGTTCCCACTTGGTGTCGCGTAGTTCTTCCTGGTTCTGGTGATAGGTTTCGGCGATCGAATTCATCACTTGGCGATATGCGTCGATGGCCTCAGCAAACGCCCGATTTCCTTCACCCCACGCTTGCAGCATCTCATTCTGGCGGACATCGAGGCTCGTCTGGCATCCTGCAAAAAGCACACTTGGCAATAGAACAAGGGAAAGTCTTCTCATCATGCTTACTCCCTGAGACCAAGGCGCGCGTGCGCCGCCGGCCAACGTGGAAACTCGTGACACTGGCAACCGAACAACGTGATTCAGAGGTTCTGCCAGATTAAGAAGCGTTTCACTTTGCGTCAAGAGTTGGTCGAAAACGGAGAAGCCGGAAACAAGCGGTTCTCACAAGACTGGTTGAAACCGTTTCCTGCCCTCAGTTTTCATTTCCGCCGTGTTCACCGGCGCAGCGGGAAATGAGTCGTCGTGACGTCTCGGGCGTCATTCGCCGCAGCAGGGGTCGGTGCCGCCGATGGCGTCGAGGACCGCGAAGACGTCGAACAGGTTCGCCACGCCGTCGGGTGTACATGGGTGGATGTCGACGTCTTTCAGTGAGCAGGTGCTGAAATCGCCGGCTATGCCGTCCAGGATGCAAAAAACGTCCATCAGGTTTCGGACGCTGTTGTGGTCGACGTCGCCGTAGGGGCCGGGCGCATAGGTGCAGATGTCGTCGAGGCAATGGTCGTAGGTACAGACGAATTGATCGTCGCAGTCGTCGTCGGTCACGCAGAGGCAATCGGCGGGGCATGTGGTGGACTCGTCGCCCTCGCAGACGGCGTTTCCGCACAGCGGCTCACAGTCGGTGTCCATAATCGCATTGGCACCTTCGGGGCAACATCCGTCGCCGTTGATGCGCTCGGTGATCGCCTCGAATTCGCAGTGAGCGGTGCAGGTGCCGGCATTGATGAGAGTTGCGATGATGCAGGGATCCTCGCTGGTGCACTCCGTGGGGCAGGCGCCGGGTTCGCCCGGCGCGATGGCGGTGTCACAGAGTTCGCCGTACTCGA
Organism: uncultured Phycisphaeraceae bacterium; assembly: GCA_964574815.1. Lineage (GTDB taxonomy): Bacteria > Planctomycetota > Phycisphaerae > UBA1845 > UBA1845 > CAZNPL01. Next base: position 226,187 of record CAZNPL010000001.1, on the reverse strand, counting down.
CGAGGCCATTACCGCACTCGGCGAAGCAAGATTGCAGGACGGGGGGATCGCCGGTTTCCGTCCAGGCCAACTGGAATCCATCCCAGTCTTCGCAGTCGATGTCATCGTCGCCGTTGAAATCGCCGAGGATGCATTCCCACGGCAGGGGCCCGCCGTCCGGGCCGGTGAAGCAGGTCTCGAATAGCGCGAAGTCGGCGGTGTCCACGTCGCCGTCGGCGTCAAGGTCGCCGCGTTGGATCAGACGAAGGGTCGGGTCGCCGTTGAGGACCATGCCGTAGTACCACTCGCGCTCCCACTGTTCGAAGGGAGCCTGGGCATCGAACCACTGGAGGTAGGCCTGGCCGATGGACTGCTGCTGGCCGAGCGGCGTGGTGAAGTCGTGGAAGTTGAGCATGCTGCCGCTCTTGGCGGAGGCCACGGTGATCAGGCCGTAGGTGGTGTTGAAGATGTACGCGCCGGCGAGGTAGTTTTCGTCGGTAAAGCGACCCGGCCCGCAGGCGAAGAGGTTGTAGAAGAGCACGGGCGGGTCGCGATCCTGGATGGTCTGGGAGTAGACCCAGTCGCCGTGGTCGTAGAACAGGGCGAGGTCGAAGGGCTGACCCGATCCCGTGCCGCGCTGCCATGTACCGAGCGGGGCCACGTCGCCCTCGCTCGGGCGGACGAGGTTTTCACCGGCCAGATAGTCCTCGCTCAGGCGGGTGGCGCCGTCGGGGTTGACGTAGGGGCCGTTCATCAGCCAGGTGCTGATGAAGGAGACGGGGGCGGGCGCAGGGTCGTACGTGAGGCCTTCCACGAGGCTGCCGTCCGTCTGGCAGAAGCGTGCGCTGAAGCCGTGTTCGCCCATCCACTCGGAGACTTTGACGAGCAGGCGGTTTTCGCCGGCGTTCAGGGTGACGTCCACGCTCGTCATGTCGTTTTCGTAGCCGCCGTAGCGGTTATCGGTGACGATGCCCTGCCCGTTGAGCCAGACGCGGGCGCCGTCGTCGTAGCCGAGTCGAAGCTGGCAGAACTTGGACGTGTCGGCGTAGATTCGGGCGAAGGCGTAGGTGCAGCCGTAATCGGCTCCGGCGGCGTAGGCGTCCAGATCGACGTAGCCCCCATCGGAGGAGTAAGCCGTCCAGGTCTTTCCGCCCATGGACTGTCCGGCGGTCGGGTTGATGCCGGACTCGGTTACGCCGAGGTAGTTGGTGGTGAGGTAGTTCCAGAAGTTGTCGGAGACGTCCTGGTGGAAGCCGTTGAGGAGCCAGGCGCGGATGTATTCGGGTTCGTCGCCGTGGATGTCGGGGTCGTTCAACTGATAGCGGAGGTCAGCGATGTCGACGGCCTGCAGGTCGGTAAAGCGTGCGGAGAAGCTGTAGTCGCCGCCGCCCTGGCTGATCTTGCAGAGCAGGCGGTTCCAGCCGGCATCGAGCGTAATGCTCTCGACGAACTGGTCGGGCGTCCAGCCCTGGTAGACGTCGTGATTCGAGACGACCTGGCCGTTCAGCCACACCTTGATGCCGTCGTCGCTGCCAAGGAGCAGGCGGGCCGATTGCGTCGAGGGGCTGTAGACGTAGGTGTGGGCGTAGGCGGCCGAGTCGGTGGGGCGGGTGCCGAAGTGGTGTCCGCCGGAGTAGCTGTGGGCGCAGACCTGGACGAAGTGGCGTCCCAGGTCCATCTGTTCGAGGTAGTCGGCGCCGGTGGTGAAGTAGCCGTAGTCGTAGCGTTCGACGTCGCCGCCGTAGACCAGGTTGAGGGCGACGTCCATGGTGTGCCAGTCTTCGTCAACGTATTCGAGCCCGCGCCAGGGCTGGGTGAGCGCTCCGGTGCGGTAGGCGTGGGCCTTGCTGAGATAGCTGTTGACCATGTTGGCTTCGGTGTCGTAGTTCAGGGTGTGGGCGTACAGGCGGGCAACGTAGAGTTCCGGGCCTTCGTCGCCGCTGCCGGCCTGGTGGACGTCGTAGACGCCATCGAAGTTCGCGTCGGCCCAGTAGCCGTCGAGGTCCATGTAGAACAGATCGCTGGGGAAGACGGAGCCGGACACCTCGGCCCAGGCGGCCGTGATGTCGCCGATGAAGAGAACGCCGTCGCTGCCGGCGGCATAGCGTCCCTGGACCCATGCCTTGATGTCTTCCGGCGTACCGCCGGAGACCGTCTCGGTGTAGACCGTGTAGCCGTCCAGCGTCAGGTCGGTTTCGTATAATGCGAGGTTGGTTGCGATCGACGGGTACAGGGTCTCGTCGACGAGGATGGAGATCGCGGAGGACTGCAGTTGTCCGGGCAGCACGGCGCCGGCCTGCGGTCTCAACCATCCCAGCGGCGTAAAGCGTGGCGGTTGCAGGGGGCGAGCGTGCAGGTAATCGCGATACGTTCCCGGCAGCTCGCCGTGGGGCGAGACCCATTGCAGCCGTTCGATCAGACGACCATCCTGGCGCTCGGGCCGTTGCTCGTTCGGCTGTGACACCTGGGCCAGGGCCGCGGTCGCGCTGCACAAGCCGACCGCCCATGCAATGATCAATTTTGCCGGTTTCACTTTGTAGACCCTCCGCGCGGACGCGTGATTCGTGGAATGCGAGCGATTCGCGTTACAGTTTTGATGAAGGGGTTGAATCAGGTCGCCGGCGCGCCCGCTGATCGGCAGGCGAAGGTGTACGGCTGGACCAGACGTTCGGCGCACGTTTCTCAATGCTCCCGCCCTCTCCAGCTTTGTCCAGGATACACAAGAGGGCGTCGGAATTCAACGGTGGGGGCTGTGCGGGATTGCGATCGAAACCTTTGTTGTCACCGGCGCAGGGCGTTTACCTGTTTTCGGATCGCCGCGATGTGCTCGGGCGTCGTGCCGCAGCAGCCGCCGATGATCGATGTGCCGGCTTCGATTAGGTCGGGGACTCTGGCGGCCATGAACTCCGGAGTTTCGGTGTAGCGGGCGACGCCGTCGCGGATTTCGGGGAGTCCGGCGTTGGACTGGATGAGGATGGGGAGGTCGGTGGCGGTGCGGAACTCGGCCGCGATCCGGACCATGTTGTCGATGCCGTTGCCGCAGTTGGAGCCGACGATTTGCGCCCCTGATTCGGTAAGACCCTTTACGGCCTGTTCGACCGTGGTGCCCATGCAGGTGAAAAAGCCGCGGGGCGTGTCGTCGAAGGTCATGGTGGCCATGATGGGGATTGTCTGCGACACCGCCATGGCGGCCTTGATGGCCAGGACGGCCTCGTTGGGGTCGGTCATGGTTTCGACGCAGACGACGTCCACGCCCTCGGCGATGAGAATCTCGATCTGGCTCAGGAAGCTGGCGTAGAGGTCGTCGGGTTCGGTATCGCCGTAGGGTTTGAGCAGTCGGCCGCTGGGGCCGCAGGAGCCGGAGACGTAGGCGCGGTCTCCGGCGGCGGCTCGGGCGGCGCGGACCGCCTGCTGGTTGATGCGGGCGGCGTCGCCGTCGAGGCCGTGCCGGGCCAGCCGGAGTGGCGAGGCTCCGAAGGTATTCGTCTGGATGATGTCGGCGCCAGCCTGGAGGTAAAGGCGTGAGATGCCCTCGAGCAGTTCCGGATGGGAGAGGTTGAGCTTCTCGGGCGGTTGACCGGGTTCGAGCCCGCGTTCGAGCAGCATGCTGCCCATGGCGCCGTCGGCGACGAGGATTTCGCCGGCGGAGAGGCGGTCGAGGATGGGGGCGAGTTTTTCAGGCACCGACGAACTCCCGGATGCGGTCCACGGCGTTGGATGCGTCGAATCCGTAGGCATCGGCGCCGATCTCGCGTGCGAATGCACCGGACACCGGTGCCCCGCCGACGATGGTCTTGATTTTGCCGTTGAGGCCGCGTTCGGTGAGGCAATCGACGACCCGCTTCATGACCGGCATGGTGGTGGTGAGCAGGGCGGACATGCCGATCACGGTCGCGCCTTGTGATTCGGCCTCCTCGACGAACCGTTCGGGGGCGACGTCGTTGCCGAGGTCGATCACGTCGAAGCCGGCACCGCTGAGGATGATGCCGACGAGGTTCTTGCCGATGTCATGGAGGTCGCCCTGGACGGTGCCGATGACGACGCGGCCTCTCCGGGGCGCTCCGGTGTCGGCGAGCAGCGGTTCGAGCACGTCCATGCCTGCGTGCATGGCCTTGGCGGCCATCAGCACCTCGGGGAGGAAGATCTCGTGCTTCTTGTAGCGCTCACCGACAACCTCCATGCCGGCGATGAGGCCTTGGTCCAGAATTATGGTCGGCTCGATACCATCGCGGGTCCCTTGTTCGGTGAGCCTGACGACATCCTGTTCGGCGCCGCCGATGACACCCTCGGCAATCTTCGAAAGCAATTCCATAGTCTGTGTCCTCGCCGGCAAAAGTCTTTACTTTGCATACAACTGTTCGATCCGGCTGCGGCAGCCCTGGTCGTCGCATTCGGCGCAGCAGGGATAGGTGGCGTCGAAATCGTGAACCTCGCGCCGTGCGGCGATGATCACGCCCGAGACGGATTTCAAGGGCTGCATCAGGCAGCTTTCGGTGAGCGAGACGCCGATCCGATCCGGCTTTGCGTTTTCGAACAGCTTTCTCTGTCCGGTCACGTGCCAGCCGCAGTAACCCGGACTGTACCGCAGGACGGCGACATCGCGGCCTGCGTTTCCGGCCTCGTTGAGGCTTTCTTCGAATCGCCGCTGGGCGAGTTCGGCGGTCTTGTCCGCGGCGACCGAGGCGATCGTGTCGAGCATGTACGCCTTGGCATAATCTCTATCGGCGAATCCCTGTCGAATCTGGCGGCAGACGGGTTCGCCGATGGTGGCCACGAACAAAGCCAGCGCGTCGGCATGCGGTGCGATATCGGCGACGGGCGTTCGGGGCGCGTTGTGTCCTTCGCCGCGGTAAAGCATGAGGAACGTGCCGATGGGGATTGGTTCGACGACGCCCACCGGCGCCGCCGCATGGAGGAACTCGGCAGCCGCGTCGCGAAAGAGCGCTTCTGTGGCGGGCGAGATATGGGCCTCTTCAGGGTATCCCTGGCTGCGAAGCACCTCTTCGCGGTCAGGAAGCACCTCACGGGGCGAGTAGGTGAAAACGTCCGTCATGCCTGAAGATCCGGAAGCGCGTCCATACCGTGGCGTTTGGCCTCGTCGGTCATGAGGCGTGTGAGCTCTTTCTTCACATCGTCCGGCAGGCGCGACGGCTCGTACTCGCCGAGGAGGCGGTCTACCTCGCTTTGTGCGCGATTGGCCAGGCTCACGCCGCCTTCTTCCTGCCAGCGCGAGCGGTTGGCCCGGTCGATGACCGCGCCGGGCATATAGTGCTCTTCCCGCAGGTGGGCACGCGTATGCTCTGCGATCAGCAACTGCTTGTCGCGCAGGAGCTCTTCGAAGATCGGCAGGGCCGGGAAGTCGTCGCGCGGCTCGATGCCGCGGGTCAGGCGAAGGGCCATGCCGCAGATTTCGTTGTCGACGATGAGCTTCTCGAGACTGAGGCAGCTCTCGAAGTCGAGCATGCCGGGTCCGGAGACGTTGTTGATTCCGGCCAGTGCGGCCAGCGTCGCGCCGGAGGACGACTCCAGTCCGGCCTGAGCGTCGAGGTGCTTGGCGTCGCTCAGGCCGATATAGGCCTGCGTGGGCAGTCCGAGGTGCTTGCCGATCTCGTTGCAGGCGCAGTCGATCATCATGGTCTCGATGGCACCCATGGGCGTGGTTTCGTAGCGGACGTCGAAGGCGGCCGGCGAGCCGCCGTAGAGCATCGGCGCGCCGGGGGCTGCGAGCTGGTTGATCACGACGCCGCTGAGGGTCTCGGCGGTGTGCTGCACGATCGAGCCGACCAGGGTGACGGGGGCGACGAAGCCGGAGAGCGGCATCGAGATGAACTCGACGGGGATTCCGCTGCGGGCACAGTCGACGACGTTTTGCGAGGTCACGTCGCTCCATTTGAGCGGGGCCGTCGGGCAACAGGAGAAGATCGTCAGGGGTTTGGCGGCCAGGGCGTCGGGCGAGCCGCGTACGGCAACTTGCAGGTCGCGCATGATCTCGAAGGCCTCGATCGTGAAGGCCCCTGTGACCACGGGTTTCTCGCAGTAGATCAGGCTGAGGTAGAGCCGGTAGCTGTCGGAGATCCGCTCGTGCACGTCCGCCGGGATCATCGCGGTGCTCTGGGAGGCCAGGTGGTCCAGGCGGCTGACCAGTTTGGCGTAGCGGACGTAGTCGGCGGTGACGGGCTTGCGAATGGCCCCGTGGGGTTCTTCGAGGATGTTGATGGCGGCCGACCCGGGTGTGAAGTGGACCTTGTCGCCGCTGAAATCGTGCGTCTGTTCGCCGAGGACATCGAAGAGGGCGAAGGGCCCGGGCGCGGACTTCAGCGCGCGGTCGATCAGGTCGTTTGTGAACACGGCGCGCTTGCGACCGGCCTCGATCTCGGCGCCGTGGTCGGACAGCATCGACAGAATGCCGTCGTTCTGTATTTCGACGCCGAGTTTGCAGAGGAGGTCGCGTGCTTCCAAGATGATCCGGTCGCGGAGTTGATCATCAAGCAGTCGCAAGGTCGGTCGCATCGCCACCTCCTTAGAGCCGCCGCGGAAGGCACGGTCGCTCGTGCCCGTGACCAACCATACTCAATAACGCAAGGATGATCCAGAACGCGCGCCGTGGCCGTTGGCCGCGAGCAAAGCAAGGGACGAAGGAAGAGGCTCGTCTGGCACTCGAAGTTGCCGACTCCGCGGAGGTCACGCACGCACGATGATGAATAATCTTCGCGCGGACAAGAAAGATGCGGTTAGCAGTGCAGTGTCGCACAGCGCGACCGGAGAGGAAATCCGGGCGCTCCTGAGGCGCGGGGCGGGGATGCGGAGCCGCCCGGTTGAATCGACGTATTTGCATACGACGCACCGCATGACCATGCAAGCGTGGGCATGGCACTCATCCGGCACGGGACCCATACGCCCGGGTGAGCTTCGCCGCCGAGGCGGCTCCTCTTGCACGTGACACGCGCCGCGCCTCCAACGGTGCCTACTGACGGCTGAGGGCTAATGGCTGACGGCTCTTTTTACGGTCCGCTGCAGCAGGCGTCCTCTCCTCCGATGGCATCGAGCACGGCGAAGACGTCGAAGAGATTCAGCACTTCGTTGCAGGTGCAGGGGTGGACGTCGCACTGCTCGAACGAGCAGGTGCTGAAGTCGCCGGCGATGCCGTCGAGAATGCAGAAGATGTCGAACAGGTTGACCGTGTCGTTGTGCTGCGTATCGCCGTAGAGCTGTGGATCGTGGTAGCACAGGCCTGCGTCGCAGTAGTCGAAGGTGCAGGGGTCCCAGTCGAAGCATTCGCAATCGCGCGTGCACAGCGGGCACTCATCCGGCACGTTGTCACCGTTGCAGTCACGGCTCGTGCCGGCGGCGATGTCGCAGATGTCCTGGACGCCATTGGCGTTGCAATCCTCCTGCGGCTCGCACTCGTCGGGGATGGCGTTGCCGTTGCAGTCATCCGACGTGCCGTCAAACAGGTCGCAAATGTCCTGAATCCCGTTGCCGTTGCAGTCCTCGTCCGGCTCGCACTCGTCCGGGATTTCGTTGACGTTGCAATCCTCGCTCGTGCCGACGCCGATATCCACACGATCCGGAACGCCGTTGGTCTTGCAGTCTCCCCGGCTGTACTCGTAGGGTCCCATATCAACGATCGGGCCCGGTGGGCCGGGATTGCCCGTGTCCGATGTCGCCGGGTCGTCGACGAATCGGCCGAAGCCGTCCAGGTCGGTGGTGACCCCCGCAGGGACGGCCGTGTTGTCCGCGGCATCAATGCACGGAGAGCCCCCCAGAAGCCGTAAATTGTCGTCCGGCGTGCCGGGGATGTTGTCCGGCCCGTCGGCGTCGAAGAAGAGCGGATCGGCGTCGATGTTGCCCACTCCGGGGAAGCCGCCTTGGACGTCGCTGTAGGTGACGGTCGTTCCGCCGGCTCCGGCGATCTCGCCGCCCGGATTTGACCAGGATATGGAGTTCACAACGTTCATGGGCGACGTGCCATGATCATCGTAGATCGCTCCGCCCGCGACGTCGGCTGAGTTCCCGCTGAACGTAGAGTTGCTCACGGTAACGCTGCCGTACGCGGCATAGAGCGCGCCGCCGGTGCCTTCTGTCGCAGAGTTGTTGTTAAACGTGCAATTCGTGAACATCGCAGTGACGTCATAGGCGTAGATGGCGCCGCCTTGGAGCCAGAACCCGTAGGCTCCGCCGACGGGGCTGACTGAGTTGTTAGTGAATTTGCAGTTCGTCAGTGCAAGAGTGGCGGTCCCGATATACATCGCGCCGCCTTCCGCCAGAAGGATGCCTCCCCCGGTGGCAAGGTTGTCGGTGAAGGTGCAGTCCGACAGCGTCGCGTCTCCGCCCCAAGCGCAGATGGCGCCGCCCTGCTGAAAAACGTTGCAGCACGCCTCTTCGTTGCCCGACAACGAGTTGGCGGTGAACGCACAACCGGTGACCGTAAGGTCGGCCTCGCCGTTGTAAATCGCTCCGCCCACGGCGGAAGCCGCACCAAGACGAGTCGTATGGGCGTTGTTCGCATTGAAGGCACAGTTGGTGAGCGTCAGACTGCCCTCCGAATTATAGATCGCGCCGCCCGATGCGTTGGAACCGATGGCGCGGTTGCTGCTGAACGTGCAGTCCGCCACCGTCGGGCTGCCGCCGGCGTTGTACATCGCGCCGCCCATCCCAACGGCGTCCGTCCCGCCGTCCGCGATGTTGTTCGTGAACGTGCAACCCGACACCGTGGGCCTGGCTCCGGCGTTGTACATGCCGGCGCCGAATTGCGCCGCGCCGCCGGTGATCGTGAAGCCCTCCAGCATCGTGTCCGGCCCCTCACCGGTGGCGCAGGTCACCACCCGGCCCAGGCCACCCGCGTCGATAATCGTCACCTCCGCCCCGTCGGCGCCGCGCACCGTGATCGCCTTGCCCAGCAGGTCGATCATCTCGAAGTACGTCCCCGGTGCGGCCAGCACCGTGTCGCCTCCAGCGGCGGCCTCGATCCCGTCCTGAATCGAACAGAACGGATCGGCCTGACCGCCGGTTCCCGGCCCCGGGCAGTTGTCGTCGTCCACGTACCATGTCGTCTGAGCCGCGACGCCGTGCGCCACGAGCAGGACAACGCCCGCGATGAGGCAACGACTCTTCAGAAGGCAATGCCTTCCTCCGAGGTTTGTCGACATTCCCCCAAACATCATTCAGCCTCCCATTCGTTCGACATGCAAGTTTCACGGCAGCGGGCAGGTCGTCGTCGCGCAGTCGGTCCCTTCCCGCGCGATGATTCCGCCGAGCCCTCCCGGACGAAAAGCGGAAGTGCCTGAGCTAGAGACTTGGACATTGTGTAACTTCCTTCCTCTCCAGCCCGAGTAACATGGTACCGGGCCACGGCCCCAGGTTCAAGTCGAGAGGCGGTCCGGAAAGATGCTCTTGCGCGTCGTGGAAGATACCCGTGCGCCGGCGGAGCAGACTGCACGGCGGCTCCCGGATTGTTCCTTGGCCGTCGCGAGACGTCTTTAACGCCCTACTACGTAGTTGAAATCCCGATCGAAGCGGCCGATCAGGTGCTGGAGGGACATTTCGTTGAACTCGGGAAAGGGGATGATCGTACCGCGGGGCCACCAGCGGTCGGGCTGGCGGGATTGCCTTTCGGTGATGAAGTCTGCATGGCCATCAAAGTAAAACGCGGTGATCCCCCGCTCGCCTTTGCTCCAATGGCGGTAGGCGTAGGAGCCGAGTCGCCTGTCGAAATGATACGCTGAAAGAACGAAGTAGCCTGCGTCGTACTCACGCAATGTCGGGCCGCCGTTGCAGAACGCACCGCCGTCCTCGGCGTTCCAGGCGACGTGGTACGTGATGCGGCCCTCGTCGGTCGTGAAGCGGTTGCCGTCGGCGAGGTAGACCTTGCCGGCCGGGTTGGTGATGCGGGCGAAGTGCGGCATGTAATGCCGCGGTTGAAGTGTGCGGCCGTCGAGATGGTCGAAGCTGGCCTCGGGATGCGGCGCCTTGTCGCCCCACGGCTTTGCCGGGTTGCGATTCACCATGGTGCGTGGCCACATCAAAAAGTTTCGGAAGGTGTTGTAGCTCACCATGGGCAGCCGTTTGAACGAACCGCATGCGTCCGATCCGTTCCGGCCTCGGACCGGGTCGGCCTTGAAGCGGTTCGACGGGCACGAGAACACGCCTTCGACCAGGGCCTCGAAGCGCTCGGCGCGGTCGGCCGGCAGCGACATGTTCATGTAGGTGCCGGCCAGGACGCCGGCATAATCCCATATCTGCACCGGGTCGGTGTCGAAGTCCACGTCCTCCGGCTCGGGGCTGGGTGTACGATAGTACATCACGCTGCCGCTGGTTCCCGGCGACCCGCAGAGCCAGCCCTCGCAGTCGGCGCCGTAGGCTGCGGCGGCGCGGCCGATCGCGGCGACATTGGACGAGCAGACCACCTTTCGGCTCTGGGCCCGCGCGGAACGCAGAGAAGGAAAGAGGATGGCCAGCAGAAGCGCGATGATGCTGATGACTACCAGCATCTCGATAAGACTGAATGCTTGAACGCGATCCGTTGGACGCCGGTACGCCTTTGTGAAAAGCCCGGATCCCCGACCCAGCATAATACACCTCACTTGATTGAAGTGACCGCCGACTCAACCGCCATGTGACGGGCTGCGGACATACATACAAACCGACGTGCCGCAATGGCTTACTGCACAACGCCGGGAGCGGGCCGTTGCAATCGCCCGGTTCAAAAGCGCATGTGGTTAATCGTATACACGATGCATGTTAGCTGATGTATAGACCGACGTCGAGAGAGAAAATGCCTTTCCGATGAAATATACGAAATGTAAACCTCCGCCGACAATGGCGACCGGGCAAAATGGGAAGATTGAGAAGGGCTACTCGCTCAAGGGGCGTAGTCGACCGAGTCGACCACGCTTCGTGCCACTTTGCGGTCGCGAGCGGCCAGTCGGGCGTTGCTGACCAGGGCGACGCCGTAGGACTCTCCGTCGACGTAGGCGGCCGATACGATCACGCCGCTGGCCTCGTTCTCCATCGTCGCGCCGGGAAACGGCCCGAAGGGTGCGGAGTAGATCTGCGCGCGTCCTGCGTGGATGGTGGTTGCCGGCGGCTCCATTTTGGCCATGAAGAGGGTCACGAGTTTTTCGGGTGTGCGGGCGGGCGGAAGGGTGTCCCGTTGGAGGATGAGGAGTCGCTTTCGATTCGAGGGTCCTCCGCTGTCGTAAGCCCGGACGTCGTCGCCTAGCTGGTCGGGATTCAGTTCGCGCCAGTGCGCCGGCGGCCGATAGCTGATTCGCCACCCGTCCGGAGTCCTCACGTCACCCAGTGAAACGCCGCGGCGGCTCCAGGCCAGGGCTCCGGCGAGCGACATCGTGGCGATCAGGGCCAGGAGCATGAACGCGGCGACGCGCGGTTCGTGGCCATCGGAAAAGGACGTGCGGATCAAACCCATCTCCAGGTGGATGCTAGTCGGCGCGGTGCCCGGCTGCAACGGTTGACCGTGGATGGTGTCAGGCTTAGATTCTTCTCGCCGGATCCGGCACTTGAGCAGATGCTTGATCTATGGACGAATTCAAACGCTTTTTCATGCGCGGGCTGGCTGCGTTGGCGCCGACCCTGCTCACCATTGCCCTGCTGACTTGGGCGTTCCGCTTCGTCGACCAGAACATCGGGCAGCATATTACCGACTGGGTGGTGGCCGCTTACGCCTGGGGCGGTCCGCCGCACAAGTGGCTCGGCGTCGATGAGAAAACGGCGCTCGAGCTGGGCGACCCGATCAACGAGTGGGACCGCAAGGGGCGGCAACTGACGGTGCAGTACAAGATCATCAATCAGGTGGACGCCCTGACCGCGTTGCCGAAGGAGGAGAAGGAGCGTCGCGGGATCACGCAGGAGGATATCGAGCGGGCGAACAGGGCGAAGCGCGATGCACTTTGGGAGCTGGCCGTTCGAAAGTGGAAGTTTTTTAATTTCATTGGGTTTTTAATTGGCATTGCGCTCATCTACTTTGTGGGCTATTTTCTGGCGAGCTTCATGGGGCGGCGCACCTGGTCCGTGGTGGAGACGGGCATCCAACGTATCCCGGTGATCAACGCGATCTACCCGAACATCAAGCAGGTGACGGATTTGCTGATTTCTGACAAGAAGCTGGAGTTTGCCGGGGTTGTGGCGGTCCAGTATCCTCGCATGGGGATCTGGTCGGTGGGGCTGGTAACCGGGGCCCCGATGAAGCAATTGGGCGAGCACGATCCGCGCGCCCTGGTGACCGTGTTCATTCCGAGCTCACCGACCCCGTTCACCGGCTATACGATCACCGTGGCTCGCGAGGACGTGCTCGAGCTTCCGCTGACCATCGACGAGGCATTGCGGTATACGGTCAGCGGCGGCGTGGTGAAGCCCGGGGAGGCACCGTCGGGACGTGGCCGGCGGTCGGGGCTGGAGGCGCGTTGAGACGCCCGGGGCATCGGTGGCGGTTTGCTGGCGAGGAGGCGTTTGTCGTAAACAGGAGAGACCGGCCATGCAGATCACGATCAGTGGACAACAAGTTGAGGTTCCGGACGAAATCCAGGATTATACGCGCAAGAAAGCCGAGAAGCTGCCTCGGTTTTTTGAAAAGATTCAGGCCGTCGAGGTGCTCTGGGGTCGCGAGGGGGACCAGCTTTTTGTGGAGTTCCTGGTCAACCCCGGGTCCCGGCAGCCGTTCATCGCGCGCGAGGTGGGGGACGACGGGCGTACACTGGTGGATTTGGCAGTGGACAAACTTGAACGCCAGATTACAAAGCACAAGGAAAAATCGCGCACCCGGGCGCACAAGAATAAGAGGCCGCCTTCGCCGGACGAGGGCGAGGGTTAGCGCAAACCGTTGGTGGCAGGCCTACGCTCCATGAATCTATCCGATTTCTTTTGCTACGATTCGATCGTTCCCGAGCTCGAGTCACGAGACCGCAATGGCGTGATTCGGGAACTGGTTCAGTCCCTGGCCGATCACGGTGCACTGGCTGCCGAGCATGTCGAGCCGGTGGCGCGCATCGCGATCCGGCGTGAAAACGAGGGAAGTACGGGGTTCGGCAAGGGCGTCGCCGTGCCGCACGTGAAGTATGACGGCGCTGCGCAGATGGTGGCCACGATCGGGCGATCGAGTGCGGGCGTTGACTTCGCGGCCCTGGATCGCGCGCCGGTATACACCGTCGTCCTGCTGGTAAGCCCGAGGGACGACCCCGACGCCCACCTGGCGGCGATGGAGCAGATCTTTCGGCATCTGCAAAGAGACAACTTCCGGCGGTTCCTGAAACAGGCGGACACGAAAGAGGCGATTATCGATCTCATCAAGGAGGCCGACGAGTACTCGGGCGGCTAAGTCACGGCGCCGCCGGCTCCATCGCGACGTCCCCTGAATTCCCTCCCGGAGTTGTGCCGACGTGTTCGGATCGAGCGACTCATACGAGCGACGAGTCACCATCCTCAACAAAGAGGGGTTGCATTCTCGTCCCGTGATGAAGTTTGTTGAGCTCGCTCAGGGCTTCGAGGCCGACATTCAGGTCTGTGCCGAGACGGGCAACGGCGAGCAGGTGGACGGGAAGAGTGCCATGGATATGATGCTGCTGGGCGCCACGGCCGGCACCGGGCTGCTCATCTCAGCGAGAGGTCCTGACGCGGAGCGAGCTGTTTCAGCTCTTGCGGAACTCGTAAATAAACAGTTCAATCAAGAACTCTAGCGAGGGAGCCGAATCGCGTGTTTCGCGGTCGCGGTTTGGCTCGAGGGGCTGGTCGCGTGCCGGCGGCTGTGGGCCACTGCTTGCGTATGGTGTTCGAACTCGGAACCGGTTTCGTGGCAGTTTGTGACCGGTGCGTTTTGGGTATCGCCGCGGCGGGTGCTCACCGGATGCGTGACGCATTACGCTGGCCTTTTTCACGCTCGGTTTCGTTGTGATGCTCGTGGGATGTCGTCGGCTCGGCGGGGGCGTCGCCCTCCCATTTGGCAGGAGCTGCGGCCGCTTTCATGGCGTGTCAGGCACACGTTGTTTTGCGAGCAAATGAGGCTTCGAGCGGTCGGTCTGTTTGTGCAGCGGTGACCCTTCCAGTACCATCAGCGGCGCTCTTTTAAGTAGTTCCAGAGCATGTTTCGAGCGGATCGCCCGAAGGCATTCGCCCTAACCGTTACAGATCGTACGCCCATGCAGATCCTGACGGGTATCGCGGTTTCTCCCGGCGTGGCCATCGCCCAGGCTGTGGTTCTCGACGCCGAGGAGCTGCGCATCCCTCGCCGGTCCGTGCGAGTGAGTCAGACGGAGCACGAGATCAGCTGCCTGGATCGGGCGATTCAGGAGTCGATCAAGGATCTCGAAGCACAGCGGCGGGATGTCTCTGAGCGGCTGGGCCACGACGCCGCCGACGTATTCAACTGGCACATTGGTGTTCTCCGGGACCCGCCGTTGCGGCGCGACATCGTTGCGTTGATCCGCGACAAGCAGTATTCGGCGGCCTACGCAACCAGCACCGTCATGCGCACCCAGCAGCGGCGTTTTCTGCAGATGACCGACCCGCTGCTGGCCGAGCGTATTCGGGACGTGCAGGACATCGAAAGGCGACTTTTACGTAACCTGCTGGGGGGCACGGGCGAGGATCTGGCCCACTTGACCGAGCAGGTCGTGCTGGTGGCCCACGATCTGTCCACTTCGCAGGCGGCCGGCCTTTCGACCACCCGGGTGGCGGGCGTGGCCCTTGACGTGGGGGGGCCGACCTCGCACACGGCGATTCTTCTGCGATCGTGGGGGCGTCCTGCGGTCGTGGGACTTTCGAATCTTTCCAGGCTGGTCGGTGGCGGGGACCTTATCATTATCGACGGCGTGAATCACATGGTGATCGCCGATCCCGACCCGGCCACCTTGGAGGAGTACCGGGTGCGGCAGGCCAATTACGTTCGGCTGACCGACGAGCTCGGTACCCTCAAGGATCTGCCGGCCGTGACGCAGGACGGCGAGCGCGTGCAGTTGCTGGCCAACATTGAGTACCCTCGTGAGGTTGAAGCCAGCCTCTCGAAGGGTGCGGAAGGGGTAGGACTTTACCGTACCGAGTATCTGTTTCTGCGGGACGTGGAGCCGGACGAGGAGGAACAGTTCAAGGCGTACTGTTCGGCGATCGAGGCCGCCGGAGAGCGCCCGGTCACGATTCGGACGTTCGATCTCGGGGCCGACAAGGTGACTCAGGAGCGATCCATCGAGCCGGAGCGTAACCCGATGCTGGGCAACCGCTCGCTGCGTTACAGCCTCCAGCACCTGGACATGTTCAAGTCGCAGCTTCGGGCGATTCTGCGGGCGGCCATGAAGGGAAACGTCCGGCTCATGTTTCCGCTGGTGACAAGCCTGACGGAGCTGCGACAGGCGAAGATGACGCTCCGTGACGCCATGGAAGACCTGGAGGAAATGGGCGTCGAGTTCCGACGAGATCTGGACATCGGGATGATGCTGGAGACGCCGGCGGCCGCGAGCCAGTGTCGGGAATTCGCCCGAGAAGTATCGTTTGTGAGCATCGGAACGAACGACCTTATACAATACTTGTTGGCGGCCGATCGGGGCAACGAGCGTGTCTCGCGCTACTACTCGCCCAGCCACCCGGCCGTCGTCCGGACCCTGCGCGACACGATTCGTACTTGTAAACGGGCCGGGGTTGACTGTAGTCTATGCGGCGAGATGGCGGGCGAACCGATTTACACGCTGCTTTTGCTCGGCCTGGGTTTGCGTTCGCTGTCGATGGCGCCGAACAACATTCCCGAGATCAAGAAGCTGATCCGGGCGTGTACGGCCGACAAGGCGCGGCGCGTGGCTCGAAGGGCTTTGACGTTTGAGACCGACACGCAGGTGACCAACTACCTTCGGGCCGAGACGAAGAAACTTTTGCCGGAAGACCCGATTTGATCCGAGGCGATCGATCTTCCGGCTGCATGAGATTGATGTTAGTTAAGCGCGGTGACACGGGGGTAAGCCGCGCGCTGAAACGAGCGGTGCTCCCTGCGAGAACAGAGCAGCCGACAGTCAGACACCAGGTACCGCAGCGCGGTCGACTTTGCCGTTACGGGTGATCTTCGCTTCCTGTCGCACCAGGAAACGCTTGGCCTGTTTCATCGGGCGTGTGCCCGAGCGAGCATGCCGATCCACTCGAGCGGCAAGTTCAATCCTCGCGCGCGCCTTTCGCTGCCGCTGCCGCGGCCGGTGGGCGTCGCCTCGGATGCCGAGCGCCTGGTCCTGGAGCTGATCGAGCCGATCGAACCGCAGGAACTGGTATCCCGTCTTGCCCGACAGATGCCCGAGGGCATCCGGATTCTCGACGCAGTCCACCTGACGTCCAAATCCGGCACGATTCCCCGGAAGGTTGAGTACGACGCGGCCTTGAACGGGTTCGACTGCGATGCCGTCGCCGAGACCGCCGCTCGCTTGATGCGTTTTGAGCCGATTCACTTTGACCGGTTCGTCCATAAGCAGTCCGCGCACGTGCGTATTGACCTTCGTCCGTACATCGACGAGATCCGCGTGGACGACGACCGGGTGAGTTTCACGCTGTATGTGACCGGGGGCGGATCAGTCCGACCGGCGGAAATCTGCCACGTCCTGGGAATCGGCGGAGAACATGTGAACCACCGAATCCGCCGGCGACATGTGACATGGCACTAGATACGATCATTGATACCGTGACTGAAACCGCACCAGATCGAAAAAAAGCACCAAGAAGACGAAAACGCGTTACCAAGAAAAGGAAGACGGCCCCTTCGAGTGAGGCGCCGGCTTCGTCCACCGCGGATCAATCGGACCGCGAGCTTCGCCCGGACGGAAACGGTTCATCTCAAGAGCCGGCCGGACCATCCGCCGTTGATGCCGCTCCGTCGGAACAGAAGGATTCCCCGAAAAAGGGCCGCGGGCGCGGTACGAAGCGAAAGTCCCGGAAACGCAAAGCCGCGACCCGGTCCGATACGACGAGCACGACAGGCGGCGCGGGAAGCGCAAGCGGCGCTGAGGCCGGGAGCGCTGCAGCTTCAGCAGAGAGCACGTCGAGCAAGACCACCGCTGCGCCCGCCCGACGATCGGGGCGGCGTGGCAAGCGCGCTTCAAAGCGGCCGCCGGCAAGCGCGCCCACCCCTGCGGAACGGGATCGCCCCGATCCCGAACAGCGCCGGGGACCCGAGTCGCCGACCGGCGAAGCGGGGCGCAGATCGACCGAGTCGGTTGCGACCGCCCCGGATCGAGCGACGCCCGCGCGCCAGGCGCCCGCGGCCGGTCCCCTGCCCAAGCTGAGCGCGACCGGCCGAACCATGGTGATCAACGCATCGTCAGGCGACGAATGCCGCATCGCGGTTCTGCTGGAGAAGCGTCTCGAGGAGCTGTTCATCGAACGGCAGAGCGCCGCTTCTCATGTGGGCAATATCTACAAGGGCGTCATCACGAACGTGGAGCCGAGCATCCAGGCCTGCTTTGTCGACTTCGGGCTGCCCAAGCACGGGTTCCTTCACATCTCTGACGTGCAGCCGCAGTACTTCGGAAGCCGAGGCGCCGAGCCGGAAGGGGTGGGCAAGAAGACGCCTCGCCGGGAACGCCCCCCGATCCAGAAGTGCTTTCGCCGAGGACAGGAGGTGATGGTGCAGATCACCAAGGAGGGGGTGGGCACCAAGGGTCCGACCCTGACGACCTACCTGTCCATCCCGGGAAGCTATCTGGTCATGATGCCGGGCATGAGCCGGCTGGGCGTGTCGCGAAAGATCGAGGACGAAGAGCAGCGCCGCGCCATGCGGGAGCTGCTGGGCCAATTGAAGCTTCCCAAGGACATGGGGTTTATTCTTCGGACCGCCGGCGTCGATCAAACGAAGCGAGAGCTGCAGCGAGACCTCAACTACCTTCAGCGACTTTGGAATACGGTCGTCAAGCGGGTCCGCACGTCGGACGCACCGGCGGAGTTGTATCAGGAATCCGACCTGGTCATCCGGACCATCCGCGACGTATTCACCACCGACTTCGAGCGCATCATCGTCGATACACCCGAGACGGCCGACAAAGTCCGCGACTTCCTGCGGATTGCGATGCCGCGCACGCCCGAAGGGGTGGTTGAGCTCTATAAAGCCCGTGAGCCGATCTTTCATCACTACGGGGTTGAGGATCAGATCGAGGCCATCCACGCGCGGAACGTC
This sequence comes from uncultured Phycisphaeraceae bacterium, assembly GCA_964574815.1. Classification (GTDB taxonomy): domain Bacteria; phylum Planctomycetota; class Phycisphaerae; order UBA1845; family UBA1845; genus CAZNPL01. The sequence goes on along the minus strand of CAZNPL010000001.1, from coordinate 208,060 downwards.
CGGCTCCCTTCCGGCGGAAGCATTGTGATCGACACGACCGAAGCGCTCGTGGCCATCGACGTCAACAGCGGCAAGTTCCGCTCAGTGGCCGACGAGGAGGAGATGGCCTATCAAACCAATCAGGAGGCGGCCCAGGAGATCGCCCGGCAACTGCGTCTTCGCGATCTGGGCGGGCTGATCGTGTGCGATTTCATCGACATGCGGCTCGACCGTCACAAGCGGGCTGTCGAGAAGATGCTGCGGGAGGAGCTCAAGAAGCACAAGGAGCGGGCCCGGATCCTGCGGTTCAGCAAGTTCGGGCTGATCGAGATGACGCGGCAACGGCAAGGGCCGTCCATCAAGCACGGCGTCTATACCGACTGTCCTCACTGCAAGGGCAGCGGTCTGGTCAAGAGTCCCGAATCGATGACGCTGCACGTGCTGCGGAACATCCAGACCATCGTCCACCGCAACGATGTGGCCCGGCTGTTTGTGACCGTGTCGCCGGACGTCGCGTACGATCTTCAGAATCGCAAACGGGCCGCGCTTGCCCAACTGGAGGCGGAATCCGGGAAATCGATTATCATCCGCGCCGAGTTCGACTACATCTGGGACCAGCTCGAATACAAGACCGAAGACGATCGCGGGCGCATCACGCGACACAACATCGACAACACCGGATGATCCGCCGGCACCGTGGGGCGGGCCGCGCCCGCTGAGCATCGTAGGGCGGGCTCGGCCCGCCGTTCGAATTCCAGGGAAATGCACGCATGAGCAGCAGATCGCAAGCCGGCGGCATCGACTCGCGTTATGAACGCGTGGCCGCGGAGCTGGCCTCCCGCGGGCAGAGCCACGTGCTGCGCTGGTGGGACGAGCTCGATTTGGCGCGGTGTGAGCAGCTCCTGGGCCAGGTCGAATCGATTCCTTGGGAGCACGTGGCGCCGCTGATTGAATCGCATGTGCGCAACCGGCCGGCAGACGTTGTGCCGGAGAACCTCGAGCCGCCACCGGTCTACCCGCGTCAGCCCGATGCATCGCAGGACGAGCTTTACCATGATGCCACGAGGCTCGGCGCGGAGCTGATTCGCGCCGGACGCGTCGCAGCCTTCACGGTGGCCGGCGGGCAGGGCACGCGACTGGGGTTTGACGGTCCCAAGGGGGTTCTCTCCGTCTCGCCCGTCCGTGGCAAGAGCCTGTTTCAGCTTTTCGCCGAGATGATCCTGGCGGCGCGCCGTCGCTACGGGTGCTACCTTCGCTGGTACGTCATGACCAGCCAGGCCAATCACGAGCAGACCGTCGCGTATCTGAAGGAGCACGACTACTTCGGGCTCGATCCGGACGACGTGATGCTCTTTCGCCAGGGGATGCTGCCGTGTTTTGATTTCGAGGGGCGGCTGCTTCTGGACGACAAGGATCGCATCGCGCTGGCGCCGGACGGACACGGCGGATCGCTCAAGGCGCTGGTGGCCGGCGGGGCGCTGGACGACATGCGGAAACACGGCATCGAGATCATCTCGTATTTCCAGGTGGACAATCCGCTGGTCAAACCGTTCGATCCGCTGTTCATCGGGCTGCACGCCAAAACGGACGCGGAGATGTCGGCCAAGGTCACGCCCAAGGCCGACGACCTCGAGCGGGTCGGCAACGTGTGCATGCAGGACGGGCGGGTCGCGGTGGTGGAGTATTCGAATCTGCCGGAGGAGCTGGCCCGGTCCCGCAATCCCGACGGCACGCGACGATTCAACTCGGGCAATCTCGCCATCCATCTGATCGATGTGGCGTTTGTCGATCGGATCATCGCGCGGCACTTCGATCTGCCCTACCATCGGGCGGAGAAGGCCGTCACTTGCCTGGATGAAAGTGGTACGCCCTGCACGCCGCAACGCCCCAACGCGGTGAAGCTGGAGACATTTGTATTTGACGCTCTGCCGCTGGCAGGCAACCCGGTGATCCTCGAGGTGGATCGGGCCGAGGAGTTCTCGCCGGTCAAGAACGCCACCGGCGTCGATTCGCTCGCGACGGCCGTCCGCGATCAGATCGACCGGGCCTCCCGCTGGCTCGAGTCGGCCGGCGTCGCCGTGCCTCGCAAACCGAACGGGGAGCCGGACGTGGTGCTCGAGATCGCCCCTTCGTTCGCCGAGGACGCAGACGAAGTCCCCGAGCGCATGACCGATCCGCCCGTGCTCAAGCCCGGCGACATCGTCTATCTCGACTGAGACAGAGCGTGCCGCGTGACGACGTCGTATTCGCTGGTGCCTGGTTACCGGCACTTGACTTTTTGCTTCACCAATTCGCCGGAAATCCTGGATTTTGGGCGACGTCGGGGCGGTCGATTTGTTAGAATATCGCCCGGCGGCGGGCGGCCTCGGTTGAACCGCACCCTCCGAGGCTGCTCGTCGCCCGCTTTTTCATGTCTCGGCTGCGGCGACGTTCGAGGAGCACGAGTTACGGCGAGGCCCGGAGTTCTGTCCGGAGCGCCGGGGATCGCACGTCGTTTACCTTACTGCAGTAGCATGGCACGGCCCGGAGTTCCGTCCGGAGCTTAGGAATTCGGCCGAGCGGAGCGCAGGAAATGAGCTCGGGTGACGCTCAGGCCTAGCGCCTGTGGGGGCGAGGAAGGTCCAGCCCCAGGTGGAGCGCTGCGTTCCACCCGGGGCTACGGGCGGCATCGCCCCGTTGGGGCTGAGGCTCTGAGGATCGGCATGCGCACCGGTCCCATTGCGATCCTCCCCGCACCATGACGAATTCCCACGGCGCTCTTGCGACACGCGCGCGTGCCTTACGGTAGAATGGATATCGTGGCGGGGACTCCGCTCATGTCCCGCCGCGCGCGGAGCAGATCACCATGACCCGCAAGCCATCACGTCTGCGGCGCCGGCTCAAGTGGGCGGGACTGCTGGCGTGCAGCGTTCTGCTCGTGGCCGCCCACGTCGGCGTTCCGGTCGGAGCCAGCTACCGACAACGCCGCTGGTACATCATCACAACGGGGCACTCGGTTTCGTTCTTCTGGCACGCCTGGGCGATAGACCCCCACATGCGCATGGGCTGGGAGTATTGGTGGGAAGAGGGCGGCCGTGGATCCGGACGGGGCTGGCACGTGCACCAGATCTGCCGTTACGGAGGCCGTGGCCCTGACATCGTGTGGCGGCCGAGGACGAAGCGCGTGGACATACCGTATTGGTGTTTCGCAGTGGCCATCGCTGTTCCGACATATTGGCTCTGGTATCGCGACGCCCCGCGCCCGCGCAGCCGCGCCGCCAGGCTTCCCAGCTCGGTATCGCTGATTGGGGCCGCAGGCATTTTTCTGCTCGCCTACCCGATCGGGCGGGGGCTGTCCGCCGGCATTGCGGACGCGGTCGACATCGTGTTCGCGGCCGAGGCGATTGAAACCGCTGCCGTGACCGGCCTGTTCGTGCTGACGATGCTCGTCCCTTACATCCCGGCCCGACTGACGTTCGTATGCCTTCGCTGGACACCGGCCAACGGCGCCGGCATCTGCGCCGGTTGCGGGTACAACCTGACGGGTAACCTGTCGGGTGTCTGCCCTGAGTGTGGAGACGCGACATGATCCGCAGAATCTTCACGGCACTGCTGATCGTCGCCCTATGTCTGACGGGGCTGGTGGCGCTTGCGACGCATTCGGATCCTTTCTTCTGGGAAATCATCGATACGAAGCAGCATTGGGTGCGGATGACAGCGTACTCGTGGCGGGTGAGCATCTACCACGGCCGTTACAACTACGACGGAAGCCGGCCCTGGCTCCAGCATACCCTGCGTCCCGGCGGAAAACTCCAGCACGCAATGCTGCATTCCGGTGTTGGGCCGGGCCTGCGGCCACTGACGGGGACGATCCAGACGCTGGGCTTTGACCGGCCACCGAGCGGTCTGTCACACGTAAGATTTGTCTCCGTCCCGTTTTGGATGCCCGCAGTGATGTTCGGCGCGCCGGCAGTCGCTCTGATGGTCGTGCCACGAACGCTTCGTCTCGCGCTGCATCAGCGGCGACGACGCAGGGGGCTGTGCGTGCGGTGCGGGTACGACCTCACCGGCAACGACTCCGGCGTGTGCCCGGAATGCGGAGAGGCGGTTTGATGCGCACGCCGTCCGGAATGCGGCCACATCCGACCTACAACCGGAACCACGGCTTGAGCGCACAGCCCCGGCCTTCGCTTCGAATAGCGCCATGGCTGTGGCTCACCGGCGTTTGCCTAGTCGCTTCGTCTTTTGATCTGATTCTCAACACCCTGCTCGGCCCTTACATTGGTGGTCCCGTCCTCGTCTTCTTATGGTTCCTCGGTCTTCCGATCCTGCTGGGCTGCGTCGGCGGGTACTATCAAAGGTGGTGGGTCACGATTGCCGGAGTTCCCGCACTCGCACTGGGCGCCCACGTGGGCGAACTCGCCTGGGATCTATGCTGGAAGGTCACTCCCCCGACGTCGCTGCTTCCCGACGCTGAGTCAGTTGCCATGATGGTGATTGCCGCGGCCGTAGGGTTGCCGGTGGCGAGCGCGGCTCATGTAGTCGCACGGGCCATGGTTCGGAAGGAGCGGCCTTTGACTCTCGGGTACTCGCTGGCGGTTTCGGCGTTGGTGTTCGTGTTCCTGTTTGCGATTCTGTTTGGCCTGTTTGCCTCGATCGTCCGATGGACAATGACCGGTCGGCAGTTGTCGTTCGAGTTGCTCATGTCTACGTGCGTCGGCGCGGCGGCCGTCCTGGCCTACATCCCGGCGCGCCTCCTTTTTGGACATCTGCGTTCCGCGACGATCAGTGACGAAACCTGGCGCTGCCGGCGATGCGGCTACAATCTCACGGGCAACGTTTCGGGCGTGTGCCCGGAGTGCGGAACGCGGATCGACGGAGATGGAGTGAGCACGTGATGGATCGGCGCGGTGTCCGTTGTTGGCAGGTGCTTTACGTGTTGGCGATTATTGGGCCGCTCATCTGGTTTTCACGTCCCAATTTCGCCCAAAAGCACTCGTTACGGTGCTGCGTCGCCCCTTTTCAGGGGCTTCTTTTGGGGGTTGGCTTCGGTACCCCGGGTTGCGCTGCGCTCCACCCGGGGCTACGTTGCGGCGCCCCTTCGGGGCTGACGTGCGTTTCTCCAGGCGGAATTGAGTTGCGGCGGCCGGTTCCAGGCTGAGTGGCGGCGCTGCTTGTCCTTGGTGAGGTGTCGGCCGGGGCTCCCGACGCTTTGCCCCCGCGGGGCAATTGAGAATAGCCCAGCGATTCATCCCTGGGAATGCATATCCATTGGACGGACGAGTCCCGGAGGGACGGTTGAAGGCAGGGGCATACTCAATCGTCCCTCCGGGACTCCGAACATCGTTCGATCCCTCGAGCCCCAGCGATGAAGGGCTTGTCGATTTATTCTCGATCGCATACACGGATTGCGACTTTCGTGTCCCCGAACCCTGGGTTTTGGGTGCGCGCCAGGCGATCGAAGGGGTGTCGATTTAATCGAGGCCGATTAAATCGACAGGCCCTGAATCGCTGGGCTACTCTCAGGACGTCCCTCCGGGACGCAGCAGTGCCGGATTCTTCGGGTCGGTGTCAGGCCGATCCGCGCCTGCGGGTGCGCGAGTATCGCTAAAGGCATGCGCACTCGCAGGTCCGCCTGAGGCGGACCAGTAGCACCGGCCATCAGAGGCCGCTGCTGAAAAGCAGTGGCACACCCGGTCGAAGAGCAAACGCGCGGGTCGTGCCCCTCTCGTTCGCAAGCCCGAAAGTTAGGTGCCTCGAAGCGGTCCCGTCCAGGTTCGGCGCTTCGCTCGCAAGGGCTGCCGGCTTACGGCTGACGGCTCCTCACCCCCTCTGGACACGGTGGGCCGGGGGGACCATACTGATTCGTTCTTCGATCACGCGGACATGCCAACCTACGGGAGCGCGGCACCATGAGCATTCTGGTCAACAAGGAAACCAAAATCATCTGTCAGGGGATCACCGGCAAGGCCGGGTCGTTTCACGTTTCGCAGTGCCTGGAGTACGGCACGCAGATCGTCGGCGGCGTCTCGCCCGGCAAGGGCGGAACGCGATCCGAGCACGATCTACCGGTTTTCGACAACTGCCACGACGCCATCCTGGCCACCGGGGCCGACGTGTCGCTCATCTTCGTGCCGGCGCCGTTCGCGGGCGACGCGGCCATGGAGGCGGCCGAGGCCGGGGCATCGCTGGTCGTGCTGATCACCGAGGGCATCCCGACGCTCGATATGGTCAAGGCCCGCAAGTACCTCGACGACCGCGGCACGCATCTCATCGGGCCGAACTGCCCGGGCGTCATCACGCCCGGCGAGTGCAAAATCGGCATCATGCCCGGCTACATCCACAAGCCCAAGGCCAACGGCACCAAGGCCGTCGGCATCATCTCGCGGAGCGGCACGCTGACCTACGAGGCCGTCTGGCAGTGCACAACGCGCGACATCGCCCAATCGACCTGCATCGGCATCGGCGGCGACCCGGTCAAAGGGCTGAATTTCAACGAGCTCCTCCAGATGTTCGAGGAGGACCCCGACACCGACGGGATCATCATGATCGGCGAGATCGGCGGCACCGACGAGGAGCACGCCGCCGACTACATCCGCCGGCACGTCACCAAGCCGGTCGTCGCGTTCATCGCCGGCCAGACCGCCCCGCCCGGCAAGCGTATGGGCCACGCCGGGGCCATCATCAGCGGCGGGGAGGGGACGGCCGCGTCCAAAATCGCCGCCCTCAAGGAGGCCGGCGTGAAGGTGGCCGAGTCCCCGGCCAAGATCGGCGAAGAGATGGCCAAGTTGCTCTAGCGGCCCGTCGCACCTAAAGTCCTGGTAGTTCGGTCGCGTGGGCCCTCTGCCTGTTCAGCAGGGGTCGAACACCACAAGAGCGCGACCCAGGGTCACGTATCGCAATCAGAAGATCGGGAGTCGTGTGCTGATGTTTTTACGTACAATCACGGGCTTTGCCGCCCTGCTCTTTGTGTGTGGAATCGCCCTTCAGGCCGGCTGTCGGCAGCAGCCGTCGGCGCGGCCCCGGCCGCCCGCGACGGGCACGTCCAATCGTACCGCCCAGTCGGCCAAGCCGGCCGACAAGACGCCGCCGGCGACCGGATCGGCGAATGAACCTGAGCTGCCGCCGGGTCACCCGCCGCTGGATGAAACCGGCGATCAGCCTGCCGGCCCGATCAATCCGCACGGCGCGATGCGCACCGGCATGGACAAGGGCGTGCCCAAGGTCATGCCGGAGGTGGATATCAGTGACGTCGAGATGACCGGCGAGACGGTCGATCTGACCGGGATCCGCGCGACCGTGCCCGAGGGATGGATCGAACAGAATCCGCAAGCCGGCGGGGGTATGCTGGCCGCGGCGCGGAAGGCTCAGTTCGTGCTGCCGGCGGGAGGCGATGACGTCGGGGACGCCGAGCTGGTCGTCACGCACTTTCCCAACATGAAGGGGATGGACGATGCAAACCTGCGTCGCTGGTACGGTCAGTTCAGCCAGCCGGACGGCAGCTCGACGGCGGCGGCGAGCCAGCGGGCGGACTTCGAGATCGGCGATGGTATCCAGGTGACGCTTGTGGATATCCCGGGCACGATGTCCACCGGCGGCATGATGGGCGGCGGGGTCACGACCAAGGAAGACTACCGCATGCTGGCAGCGATCATCAACCATCCGACCGGGCCCCACTTTATCAAAGTAACGGGTCCGGCCGAGGCGGTGGAACGCTGGAAGCCGGCGACGGTGGCGTTTCTCAAGAGTGCCGAGGCGAGCCCGTAACCTCGATCAGACGTGTGGCCCACCTCGTTTTCGAGGTGGGCTCTCGATTCCTTTTTGTAGCTCGATGCTTACGTTCGTTGGGCGCCCCTGGTGAACTCGAGAATCGTGAGCCCACTTCTGAAGACGTGGGCCACCCGTCCGTGTCGCACGGTATTCAAATCGCGAGCCCACTTCTGAAGGCGTGGGCGACCCCTTTGTGGGGCACCCGGTTTATTCCTTCTGGCCGGCGATGAAGTCTTCGTAAGCGGCGGCGTCCATCAGGGAATCGAGCGGTGAGGTATCGCTCACCTTGATCCTGGCCATCCAGGCGTCGTTGAACGGGTCGGAGTTGACCAGTTCGGGGGCGTCGGCCAAGGCGGTGTTGACCTCGGCGATCTCGCCGCTGACGGCGCTGACCAACTCGGAGGTGGCCTTGACCGACTCGATCTCGCCGAACTCCTTGCCGGCCTCCACGGCGGTGCCCGGCTCGGGCAGGTCGACGAACGTGATGTCGGTGAGCTCATCGGCTGCGAACTGGGTGATGCCCACGGTGACGACGTCGCCGTCGGCCTTGAACCATTCGTGTGTTTCGGCGTATTTGCGATCGGTGGGTACGCTCATGTCGTCTTCTCGTCCTGTTCCACTCGCTGCGACACCGGCCGGATCGAACGCTCGAATCGCCGGCCGGGCACGGTGTTTTGTCCTGCGTCGTTCGGATGGCTTCTTTCCGAGCCGCGCCCGTGAGGAAGCGGTGTCGTCGTCGTCCGATACCGCTCTGTATTCGTCCGCTCCCTTACGGTCGCGGCTCGGTAAAGATTGTTCCCTTACGGTCGCGGCTCGGTAA
>CAZNPL010000001.1:0-199412 GCA_964574815.1 uncultured Phycisphaeraceae bacterium | reverse complement strand
TCCCTTACGGTCGCGGCTCGGTAAAGATTGTTCCCTTACGGTCGCGGCTCGGTAACACGCGCGTTTTCGAAGGCCTAGCTCCTCTTGGGGCGCTTGTAAAACGGCAGCGGCACGACCTTCGCCGGGTTTTGTTTGCGCCCCAGGTCGACGGCGAGTTCGGTGCCCGGCTCGGCGAGGGCGGCGTCGACGTAGCCCATGGCGATGCTCTTTTGCAGCGTGGGGCTCATCGTGCCGCTGGTGATCCGGCCGACGTCCTCGCCCTTATTTACTATGGTATGGTCCTGCCGGGCAATGCGCTTACCGTCGAGCTCCAGGCCGACGAGCTTGCGCGTCGGGCCGCGCGCCTTGGCCTTGCGCATGGCCTCGGCGCCGATGAAGTCCACGGTCAGATCCACGCACCAGCCCTGCCCGGCGGAGATCGAGTCCACGTCCTCGGAGAGTTCATGCCCGTAGAGCGGCATGGCCGCTTCGAGCCGGAGCGTGTCGCGGGCGCCGAGTCCGGCGGGTCTGCACTCGCCGTCGGCGCTGAGATCGTCGCCGAACAGTTGCGGCAGGAGCATGTTGAGGACGCCGGCCGGGATGATCGCCTCGACCCCGTCCTCGCCGGTGTACCCGCTTCGATAGATCGTGTAATTCATGCCGAAGACCGAACCATCGAGGAACCAGTAGCGTTTCAGGCCGGAAACCTCGATACCGAAGGCGTTCTCCACGAAGGCGATGGCCGCCGGTCCCTGCAGGGCGATCATGGCCGTCTCGAAGGTCTGGTCGGCGATATCGACGCTTTTGCCGGGTGCGTGGTCGTTCAGCCACGCGAGGATCTTCTCGCGGTTGGAGGCGTTGCAGACGACGACCCAGTGGTCCTCGTGCCGGCTGACGATGGCGTCGTCCAGGATGCCGCCGTCGTCTCTGCAGATGTGGGTGTATCTGGACTGGCCGACGGCCGTTCCGTCGAGGTTGCGGGTGCAGATCCACTGCAGGAAGTCGGCGGCGCCGTCACCGTCGATGCGAATCCGCCCCATGTGGGAGACGTCGAACGCGGAGACTTTGGTGCGGGTGTGAATGTGTTCCTCGTTGATTCCGCGGTAGAAGATCGGCATGTTCCAGCCGGCGAACTCGACCATTTTAGCGCCGGCGGAAACGTGAAAGTCATGCAGCGGTGACTGATACACGGTGAGTACCCCATTAGCATCCACGGTGTTTTTGGTTCGCAAAGGTACCGTAGGTTGGGGGGGCGCCAGTGTCAACCTCGGCCGGGTGCGGTGGGCATGCGGGAGTTGCCTGGAAATATGGCCTGGTTGGGCTACGATTGCGTGAGAGAGGCGCCCCATCATACGTCGGCCCGCTGTTGGCGGAATCAACCCGACTGGGTTGAACGGACGCGTTGATGAACGATGACCACAAGAGTGCAGCGTTGGCTTACCTCGCGGAGACACTGAAGGCGGCGGCTCCGGCGGATGTGTCGTTGGAGGCCACGTTCACCGGTGAGCCGCTGGAGCGCGAGGGTGCGATGTCGGTATTCAGCTTCGAGGCCTCTCTCGGAGGCGGTGAGCCGGAGCGATACTGGGTCGTCGCGGGTCAAACCGAGGCGAACTATTACCCGCATTGGGGCCTGACATCGGAGCAGGTGTACGATCTGCATCTTGGAACGCGATTCATGCTGGTGGTCGGCGTGTCGGCGATACCGATTGAGGGACTCGGGAATGACGCGGCCGAGTCTGTGACTTCGTTTATTAGATCAGCGAATCCCGGTGAGCCGGTAGGGGACGTTGAGCCGGCGGCGGTTTTTGCCGTCGAGGACGGCACGTTTGCGGTATTCCGGGCGCGGATTCGTGATGAAGAGGTTTACGTTCTGGGCGTCGACTGCCCGCCGGCGATTTACCCTGAGGCGGAACTTCCCCCCCACGTTATCTTACGAAGGCACCTGGGCGTACTGATCCGCGAGGAGGCGCGGCGCGAGGCGTCCGAGAAGCGCAGAAACCGCGCGTGAGGCTCGCAGCGTAAGGCACGCTTGAACCTGTTCGAAAACCCAATTGAAGGCGCCAATACACGGGCGGACAAGCCGCCAGTGGCAACCGGCGCGATCGGCAACTGTCTCGAGAGGGCACGGGCGGCAAGCTGCCAGCGGCGCCCCGAGTCGGCCGCTCTGCCGGGCCGCTCCATGGTTGTGGCGGTACCGGTCGGGTCGGCGCTCGCATGGGCACTCTCGTCGACGTGCTGATCGCGCCCATGCCGCCTGTAGCGGCCATCGGGGCGAGGCCCTGGTGCTGATTGCGTATAACGACTGCAACGCGGCGATGATTATCGGCGCGCGGGGTGCGCGGGTCGGCAACTTTTGCCGAATATGCCATCTGATGGCGAAGAGCGCGAACCGGTGTCTTTGCCTCATCAACTCCACTCAAGATAATTTTGGAGCCGCGCCGATAGTTACCCAGTTTCGTCGGTAAGTTACGCGGAGTTGAAATTGACGAACCGTGTGCCGGCGAACCCCTGCGACACAGAGTAAAGTCGTTACCGGTTCATTTCGCCAGGCGGAGTCCAGGCACCAACGCAGTCAGATGCGTGGCGGACCGCTCCTGGATCGGGCAGGAGGCCCCGACAGGGAATCTTCCAAGCCCGGTCCGTTACAGAGGGAGTCGGTCCATGACCAATTGCCTGCTCGACGATTACCTTCATCCGTTGCTGTCCGGCGACCGCGCCACCTGCCGAGAGATCGTGCAAAGCGAGATCGCCAAGAACACGCCCGGCAGACTTATTTATGAGGAGCTGCTCTGGCCGGCGATGGAACGAGTCGAGCAGCTGTTTCGCTCCGACCGCATCAACACGGCCGTCGAGCATATGGCGACGCGAATCAACCGTACTCTGGCCGATCAGGTTCAACGATCGCTCGAACCGCGCGAGCGGAACGGCAAGCGTATTCTCATTATGTGTGCGGAAGCTGAGCCCGAAGAGCTCGGCGCTCAGATGTGCGCCGACCTGTTCGAGTCGGACGGATGGGAAGTGTACTTCGTTGGAGGCGGTGTGCCCAACGATGAGGTTCTGGCGCTAGTTGGCGCGCTCCGGCCGGACATCCTCTTGATCTACGGAACGAAGCCTCAAGGCGTGCCGTCCGCGCGCATGCTCGTCGATCAGATTCGCGACGTGGGGTGCAACCCGACCATGAACATCATGGTTTCCGGCGGTGTCTTCAACCGCGCGGACGGGCTCTGGAAGGAGATCAGCGCCGACATGTTCGCGCCCACGATCCGCGAAGCGATCGCGCTGGCCAACACCGCATCACCGCGGCCGCCGGAAGTGCGCATCCCGGGTGCGCCCAAGAAGCGCCGGCGCCGACGACGTCCCGCAGCCTTCGCCACTGCGAATGCCTGAGGCAACCAACGGGGATAAGTCCGCGCCATTCGGGAGGCGCGTCACTTGGCGACCGGCGGGAAGTTGAGGTACGGCGCTTGGGCGAGTTGTTCCACGTCCAGGCCGAGCTGCACGGCTTTGATAATCAGCTCGGCCGAGTCGTTAACGCTGACGATCCGCTGCATCGCGAGTTCGAGGGAGTCGGCGGCGGCAAACGCACCGTGACCCCTCAGGATCACGATCGGTTCGGTGGCCAGAACTGCCGCAACGGCCTCCCCGAGCTTCGGGTCCGCCGTCGCTGGCACGTGCTGAAGGACCGGCACGCTCCCGAAGTAATAAGCGCCTTCGACGTCGATCAGTTTGATGCGATCTGTGGTCCACGCCACGGCAACGGCCGCGAGCGCGTGCCCGTGGGCGATCGCCCGGCAACGTGTCTTGATGTATATTTTCAAGTGTAACGGGAGCTCCGAGCTGGCGTGCTCTTGCTCGGCGGGTGTCGGTGAGAGAGTGGTGACGACCAGGTCACCGGCGTCCAGGTTGGCCAACATCGCGCCGGTTCGGGTGATGACGATCCGATCGCCGCAGCGCACTGAGAGGTTGCCCGAATGGGAGTTGTTGCAGCGGCAGGCCAGCAGCGTCTCCCCGGCCAGCCGGAATTCAGGCAGCATATCTCGTATCAGCAGCTCGGGCATGGCAATTCAGCCTGTGACGGATCTTGCGAGTTTTCCAATATACCGGGCGAAGCAGGGGCTGTCAGATGGTCCCACGGCTCGTGGTCGTGCGTATCGCCGATGGGCGGCCGCCTTGCCGGGTGGGGCTGTTGGCGATATACGCCGACGACATGAGCGTGTTGCGTGTCGCGACCAACTCGGGACGGGAGCTGGGCTTCGCCGCCTGCTGGTGCATCGTGGTGGTCGGGTCGGGATGCGGCGCGGGCGAGGCGGAGAAGTTCCGGGCGCTGCATCAGGAGCTGAACGCGGTCAAGCTGGCCAACATCGAGCTGGAAAACCGGCTTGCCGAGCGTGACACCACGATCGAATCGCTTCGGACCCAGTTGGCAAATCTGCGGGCGTCGGGCAATGTGCCCCTCGAGCCGTTGTTCGAAGTTGATCGCATCGAGATCCTGGACCTCACTTCGGGGGTGGACACCGACGGGGCGATCGGCGACGACGCCGTGGCGGTGTATTTTCGACCGGTGGACCGTGACGGGCACGTATTGAAGCGCGGGGGGGAAATCACGATCAGGCTTTTCGACCACGTCAGCACGGACGTGTCGCGGCAGGTGGGAGAGGTGCAGCTTCGGGACGCTGAGGCGATTCGGCAGGCCTGGTACGGCAGGTTCTGGACGAACCATTACAAGGTGGTCGTTCCGTTTGCGCCGGGCTCGGATCTGAAGCCCGGGCAGGAGCTGGACGTTCTCGTGGAGTTTGTGGATGCGATGACCGGGCGTCCCTTTCGCGCCCGCCAGGTGATCCGGCTGGACATGGCGAATCCGGGCTGACCGAGCTGTCACGGCCCCGCCGGCTCCGGCGCCGGAAGTTTTGACTTGGCGCGGACGGTTCCGATGCATATTGTGATACAGAGAGGTGACTGCCGTGCCAGAAGAACATAGCGAAGTCGCCGAGGAACCGCGCGAAGAAGAATCGGATACGACAACGGCCGTAGCGCCGGCGAAAACGCGGCCGCGTCCGAAGACGCTCCCGCCGTATCGCGTGCTCCTTCACAACGACGACGTGAACGACATGCTGCACGTTGTTGAAGTGGTGTTTCGACTGACGCCGCTGAGCGTGGAGGAGGCGCTCGAACGCATGCTGGAGGCGCACCACTCCGGGGTTGCTCTGCTGCTGGTCACGCATCGCGAACGTGCCGAGTTGTACGCCGAACAGTTTGCCACGTTTTCGCTCACGGTGACGATCGAGCCGGACGCATGAGCGGTCGTGCGGCTTCGTTTACACTTGTCCTTCCCGCCTTATAATGCCCCCGAGCATTCAGATGTTCAAGTGCGCGGAGTGCATTCATGGTTCAACTCGGAGTTAATATCGACCACGTGGCCACGGTGCGTCAGGCGCGGCGCACGGACGAGCCGAGCCCGGTATGGGCGGCGGTTGAGGCCGAACTCGGCGGCGCGGACTGCATCACGTTTCATCTCCGGGAGGATCGCCGGCACATCAACGACGCTGACGCGAGGCTCCTGCGCGAGTCGGTCGCGGTCAAGTTGAACATGGAGATGGCCATCGCGCCCGAGATCGTCGATATCGCCTGCGCGCTGAAGCCCATCCAGGCCACGCTGGTGCCGGAACGTCGTGAAGAAGTCACCACCGAGGGGGGTCTGGACGTGGCCCGCTTGTCAACGCAGATCGCCGGACCGATCGAGCGGCTGCACGCTGCGGGCATTGTCGTCAGTGCCTTCATCGAGCCGACGTCGGATCAGATCAAGGCATCGGCCGAAGTCGGTTTTGACGCGATCGAGCTGTGGACGGGCGGTTACGCAAACGCCAAATCGCCGGATGACGTGGCCCAAGCGTTAACGACGCTCCGGGACGGTGTTCAACTGGGCCTTCGTTCCGGCCTGACGGTGCACGGGGGGCACGGACTGACCTATCGCAACGTCGCATCCGCAGCCGCGATTCCGGGATTCTCGGAGTTCAACATCGGCCATTCGATCGTTTCGCGGTCGGTGTTTGTCGGCATTCGTGAGGCGGTGCGGCTGATGAAGGATCTGTTACGACTTCATTCGCCGCGGGAGGGTGTTTCATGACGAACGGATCGAGCGGCGCGATATTGGCCTGTCTCATGGCGATACTTGTTTTCGCTCCGGCGGCCGCCGGCCAGACGGGCATTGCTGATGAAGACCGAGTGGTTTTCTATGGTGACGCCCTGGTCGTACCGCCGGGCTTCGGCTCGATGGTGGAACAGTTCGTTCGCGTCAAGTATCCCAAGTCGCAGGCGCGTTTCTGGTACATTCCCGCGACCACAATGGGGTACGCCAAAACGGCTGAGGCGGCGGAGAAGTTCGATGAACTCGTCACCCGGCTGAAGCCGACTGTGATGGTTCTCTGCGTCGGCCTGGGCGATGGCGAGATGAAGCGTGCTGATGCCATACGTGCTGAGCGCGTGGGACGGGAGTACGAGCGGCTCCTGGACCAGGTGATTGCCACGGGCGCCAAAGTCTTCGCGATCACGCCCCCGAAGCCGACGGTCAGCAAGAAGGCGGCGCTTGCGGCGAACGAATACGATGAGGCCATCGGCAAGATCGGCGAGGCCATCGCGGCGGCGTGCGCCAAGAAGGACGTCGCGGTTCTCGACTGGTTCGGGGCTTTGTCGGAAATGTCTGAAAAGGTCGATCCCTCCAATCTCACCACAACGAACGGAGTGACGCCAACGCCGCTTTCGGAATCGGTCGCGGCCAAGCTGATTCTGGAAGCCTGGAAGCTGGAACCGATCGACGTCACGGTGAATGTTGACTGGTCGGCCGACACCGTTGAATCGACAGCCGGGGTGGTCGCGTTGCAGCGCATCAACGGCCGGACCGCGCAGCTCCATCTTCGAGATTTTCCGATGCCTTGGCACACGGGTCCAGCGGCGTGGGCGTTGCGTGATGAATTCGCCTGTTCCGGTCATTCCCGGATCATGCTGGAGATCGCGAATCTCCCGCCGGCCCGCGTGATTCTGAGCGAGTCGGACACGGGCCGGCGTACGACGGCGCTGCCGGCAAAGAAGTTTCGAGAGGGGTACAACCTTTCGTTCGGCGGCCCGCTGGCGCAGGCGGACGCGGTCGAGAAACTTGCCGAGGCGATCAGCGACAAGAACCGCGCGTTCCAGATGATCCTGCAATTCCGGCGGCAGATGAGTGCAGAGCCGCCGAAGCCGGAACATCTGGAGTCATACAGAACGCATCTGCTGTCTCGTTACCAGTATCACGAGGGGAGCGTGAAGCTCGTTCGCCGGACGCCGCGCACCGTCGAGCTGAAGATGGATATCACGTTGCAGCCCACCTCGACAGGCGAGTAGGAAAGATGGCCGGATCCGAAACAAGTCCTGTGTTTCACGGCGTGTTCACTGCGATGGTCTCTCCGTTTCGTGACGGAGAGGTCGATCTGGCCGCGGTCGAGGCGCTGGTAGAGCGACAGGTCGAGGCGGGCGTGAGTGGACTGGTTCCATGCGGAAGCACGGGCGAGTCCGCGACGCTTGCGCGAGGCGAGCACGATCGCATCATTGAAACGGTCACAACGCGGGCGGCGGGGCGGTGCAAGGTCGTGGCGGGAACGGGAACCGGCAGCACGGCCGAAACCGTGGATCGATGCCGCCACGCGGCGTCAGCCGGCGTGGACGGCGTCCTCGTGGTTACGCCGTATTACGTGAGGCCGACTCAGGAAGGGCTGTACCGCCACTATGCGTCGGTCGCCGAGGCGATCGAGTTGCCCATTGTGCTTTACAACGTGCCGTCCCGCTGTGGAGTGGATCTGGCGAACGAGACCGTTGTACAACTCCGGGAAAAGTACGGTCACATCGTGGCGCTCAAGGACGCCAGCGGGAGCGTCGGGCGCACGACCGATCTGGCGAGACGTAGCGATATCGCCGTGCTGAGTGGTGACGACGTTCTTACACTGGCGTTGATGGCCGAGGGCGCCGTCGGCGTGATCAGCGTGCTGTCTAATCTGGTGCCCGCCTGGATGCGGGTCCTGGTCGAGGCGGTTGAGACAGATCTTGCCAGGGCGCGTGAGTGGCACCGGCGCGTATGTGCCCTGGCCGCTGACATTGGCGGCCTCGGGCCGAACCCCGTGCCGATCAAGGCGGCGATGGCGGTGTGTGGTCTGATCCGGGAGGAGTTTCGCCTGCCCTTGTGCCCGCTCGCACAGCGCGAACGCGAGTTGCTGGAGCAGACACTGCGCGGGCGGGATATCGAGTATGCAATCATGAGCTGATGCACGCGGCGCTGCCTGCGGCCGCAGCCGGTGCGCTGTTCAGCAGATTCGGGGAGGGGATGTCCGTCGCCGAGGCTATGCCACAAGTTAAGACTTCCGATTCGCACGAGCGCTGGCTGTTCCACGCAGCATGGGTGCTGGGCGCGGCAGTTTTTCTCTTCATTGGAGCGCTCTCGCTTCAGCCGACGGATCCGCAAGGACCCGTCAGCCTTCTGGCGCATGATGACCGAACCTCGATGGCCATGGAGGTGCTGGCGCTGGCGGTGGTGGTGTCGGGGCTGGCCACGGTGCTGGCGGGCCGATCCCATCCAGAGATCGGCGTGTTTGCCGTGTGCATCGGGCTGGCGGCGGTTTCGGTTCGCGGGAGCACCATGACGTACCTGCTGATGCGGCACGGGCACACCCGCGCGCTGTGTTGGTTGCTTGCCGGAGAGGTGTTGTTCTGGACGTTGTTGGTGGCCGCAGCGGCGATCACGTCAGGTCTCATGGTTCGATGGCTCGGCGTCGACCGCGGCGGCGATCGCAAGACACGCTCGGAGTGGGCGGTCGCGGCTGTTCCCTGGCTGGGACGTATTCTGATTGGGCGCGATGCGGACGAGCAGCGCGACCTGCCCTCGGCGGGGTTGCGGCACATCGCGGTCGCAACGATCGTGGCGCTGCTGCTGATCGGCCTGCTGAGTTCCGGACGGGGTGATCGAACGATTCGGCACGGTCAGGCGTGTTTCGCAGTGGCGGCGGGGATGTACCTGGCCGTCAACCGAGCGCAGGTCTACTTTCCCGTTCGTTCGATGTTCTGGTCGATGTGCGCAGTGCCGGTCGTCTGCCTGGTGGCGTACTTATACGCCTGGGTTCGCGCCCAGCCGACGCTTCTGGTCGATGGCTTGGCGACCGTTCCGGTCAGCAACTACCTGCGCATCCTGCCGATGACCTACGTGACAGTGGGCGTAGCGGCGGCACTGCTGGCCCGTTGGCGCTGGCATGGCCGTCATGAGTCGGCGGACGCGAACCGCCGTTGAACCGGAACCACCCACGCGCGAGTTCACGCCGGCGCGGATTCCTTCAGTGCAACGACATGATGAGGTTTGTCACGGAGAGTGCGGACCTGCGTCGCCGGTCTCGGTATCTTCAGAGACGCGAATGGCCGCGTCCATTTGCTCAAGGCGCTGCGGCCATTGAGGGCCGAGGAGCTCGGGCGGCAAAGTACGCAGACGTTCGACCAGCGCGTCGAGACGATCTTTTGGAGTGTCGCCCGCGGTGAGCTCCCTGAAATGCGCTTCGACCGCGTCCATGATCGCAAGTGCGGCGGCCTCATCGCCGGTCTGGACGACCTCGGTGATGATTTCACTCAGGCGTTCGTGGCGTCCGCTGCGCAGGACGGCGACGACGAGTTTGACTCCCAGGTCCGCCGCCCGTGCCGGATCGAACTCCAGGTAGTGCCTGCGCAACTGCAGCAGATGGGGAACGGCTTCGCCGAACTTCTGCTGCGCCATGAGAATGGCGACCAGGCGCTCGCGAGCGTCGACCTGTTCGGGAGGCGACACGCCGTTGGCACTCCAGTCCTCGATCATCTCGGTCAGCAGACGCATCTGAAGTTCCGGCCGGTCGCTGAGCCGTTGTGCCCAGCGAAGCCGTTCGTCGCTCTGAAGCCGCGCCAGGATCGCGCGGAAGGCGCCCCAGGCGGCTTCTCTGACGCCATCGCTCGGCTCGACGTTAGGGGTCAACCGGTTGAGCAACGCCTCGAGGTGCGTGGCATCGCCGAGCGCGCCGACGGCCTCGGCGGCCACCTGACGAACCCGCGGGTCCGCATGCGCCAGGTTCATCAGCAGGTGATCCATGTGCTCGGTGGCGACGATCACCCTGATGCCGCGCATCGCGGCCAGCAGCAGCTCGGGTTCCTCGGCCGAGAGGTTTTCGACGAACACGGACTCGAATGACGCGTCCCCGATCGCCGCCATCGCCTGCAGCAGGGCCTCGCGCAGAGGCAGGTTATCCGCAGGGGCCTGTTCGAACCTCCGCCGGAGCGGTTCGACCGCGGGCTCGATCAACGCCGGGTCAACCCGTCCGTAAGCGCCCAGCGTCGCCAGGGCGCGAGCGCTTTCGCGAACGCAGGGGAGGTCGGCCGACGTGTTGTTCAACTCGGCGATCAGGGCGTCGAGGGCGGCCGCATTCTCCAACCGACCGAGCACGCGCAGCATGGTTGCACGTACACGCGGAACCTGTTCACGTTCGAGCAACTCGAGCACGACCGGGGCGTCGTCGGGGTTTTTCAGGCTTCCGATGATCTCCAGCGCTGCGATGCGGACCTCCGGTTCGCCATCGGCACACGCGTTCACGACGGCTTCGTGGATGGCGGGCGACGGCGCATCCCCCTCGATAATCCGGGCCCGGATCATTCCCAACGCGCCCAGGCGGTAATCCGCCAACGAGTCGTCGAGCCATTGCTGGAGCCGGGCTTCCCGCTGGGCCGGTTGAGGGGTCAGTTGGTAAATCGTGCCGAGCAGCTCATCGAAGCGCTGAGCGACCAGCTCATTTCGTGATTCGAACGCTTGCTCGAGCTCCTGATAGTCGCGAAGCAACGTTCTATAGTTCGTCACGGCCAACTCGAGCCGGTCTTCCAGCCACTTCCGCGGCTCCAGGACACTCTTTTGCTCCCACCACGACTGCCACGCCGCGATATCGTTGCCGTAGTCGAGGCGCGAGGCGGGGCCGAGTGCATCCAGGGCGCCGGCGACGATACGTTTGTCTTCGGTGCCAAGCAGGGCAATGAGCTCGCGGACGGCGTCCTGGTCGTCTGCGTTCAAGGCCAAGGCATCGATCGCGGCCATCCGCTGGGCGATTGACCGTTGGTCATCGGCAGCCATCGCGCCCAGGCGCCGCGCCACGTGGCCGTCATGAAACATCGAGATCGCGGTGGCGGCGGCGGTGGACAAGTCGTCATTTTCATGTCCCAGAAGGTTGAGCAACGGCTCGATGAGGCGATCGTCAAGGAGGTCCGGGTGGCGCCTGCCGACCGAAACGATCGCCTCGCAGACGGCCATGCGGGTCCCCACCGAAGCGGGAGACGAGAGCAGTTCGATGGCACGGTCGATCCGGGTCGGCAGGCCGGACCTGAAGAGGCGTTCGGCGCCGAAGCGACGCGTCTGGGCGTCGTTACGCACGCTGGTGATGACGTGCAGGATTTCGCTGAGTTCCTGCCGTCGCTCGGGTGTCAGATGATTGTCGGGCGTTGCGGCCGGCTGGGCAGACACCCATGGCGGCAGAACGGGACCGTACAGCACGAGCAGAATCCATGTGATTGCGGCGACGCGCATCGGTACCCCAAAGCCTTCATACCCCGACCGGGCGTGTAGTCGGTCTGGCACGGCGACGGACCGCCGGGTCGGTGCCAATTGCTCAAAGAGTACCTCGGCGGATCCGTCCCTGTTGCGAAAGCACTTTTACCGACAGGGCGCAGGGTTGGCAAATCGTTCCGCACGCGTGGGGGCATCTCGTACGTGCAGGGGCGGGCGTCGGCGGGGGCGGATTCGTCTGAGGCTGACCAGTGGCACCCGCCTAAACTGTCACGCACCGGGGTGAGACGGTCTCTCTTGACCATTCGTCCGGCGCAACTACCATCGCGCCGCAATGAGCGCCGTTCTGCGAACATGCGTCTGTGGCATCATGTGTGCAATTGTCGCCGGTTGCCATGAACCACAATGGGATCCGGCGGAGCCCCTTCAGCCTGCGTCGGCCGACTGCCAGGCCGACTGGGAGGTCCTCTGGTCCGCGTCGCAGGAGGTTCTGCGGACCCACGGATTCGCCATCGATCGACTCGACGTCCGCAACGGGCGCATCGCGACTGAGCCGTTGTCGGCGCCGCACTTCTTCGAGTTCTGGCGGAGAGACCGGGTGACGGGCGGCGACGTGTGGGAATCCACCGTTCTGCCACTTCGACGGCGCGTCGAGGTCACCATCCGGCCCACGCCGGTGGAAGAGCCGGACGCGGTCGGCGAGAAAGACCGCGAGGTGCGGGTTGCGGTGGCGACGGAGCGGTTTACCTCGCCGGATCGTCAGTTCAACAGTTCGGCCGCCGCATATCATTTCTTCAGTGACGAGCTGCCAGCCGCCCGAACCGGCGCGCCCATCCGGCCCGAGGACAGCGCCTGGGTGCCCATGGGGCACGACCCCGCGCTCGAGCGTCACCTTCTGGAAGCGATTCTGGCTGAAGCGGGGCAGACCGGTTCCGAGGGGGATTAACCCGCGGAAACCGGCTCGCTCCTGAAGCACGCCCCTGTCGATCCCGGCTGAGACCGTACCGTCTTCAGTTGATTTGCGGTCCCCGCCGAAGGCGCGTTATCATCAAATCGATGGTTTGGTGCGGATTCTATTCATTTTCAGGTTTTCTTCATTGTGGGAGTCGGGGCAATGAAAAGCGGAGGGTTGATCACAGCCGGCCTGTTGTTCACAACCGCCGCGGCGGGCGCTGAGCAGCGTGACGAACGGTTCATCGTGCACCAGGTGGTGGCCGTCAAGTCGATCGAGTGTTTGCCGGCGGACATCGCACCGTTGTTTCGGCGACACCGGGAGCAGTTCCAGCAGCATGCGATGGCGCCGGGGGTGGCGTGGGTGCGGGATCGTACGCTGCGTCGCTGCAACCGATGGCATCAGGTGGCGGCGGACGTCGAGGCGCAGGAGCAGGATCGCGACGCCCGCATTGCGGCGTGCCGCGCTTTCCCGCGGGAGAAGCTGCTGGCTGAGAAACTTTACCAGCAGCAGCGCTTTCGCAAAGGGGGTACGCTTCCCTGGGCGATCGAGGAGTGTTACGAGCGCCTCGTTGACGCGTTCGAGTCGGGCGATGCCGACGAGGTGATGGCGCGAGCCGGGCACCTCGCTCATTTCGTCGCCGATGCCATGAACCCGTTTCGGGTCTCGGCCAACTACGATGGCACGGCGACGGGAAACATCACGATCGGCTCGGCGCGGGGCGTACACCCACGCTCGGACCGTCGAACCATTCGGGAGCGATTCGGCGTCGGGCTGATGGCGCGGCATGCGGACGATTACGCCCACGCCCTCCAGATCGGCACCGCGGATTACCAGCCCGTGTGGGACGTTCTGCCGCGGACGTTCGAGTTCATCGAGGATTCGCTTGCGGTTCTGGATCAGGTTGCCCGCGCCGATCGCGAGATCACCGCGAAGCTGGAGATCGTCGATCGAGAGTCGTTCCGGGCAAACGAGCGGATCTACTTTGCGGCCATGGAAGAGGCCTGCCGGGATATCTGCATCGACCGACTGGGCGCCGCAGCGGTGTTGACGGCCAACCTGATCGGCGGCGCCTGGCAAACGGCCGGTGAGCCGTTCGTGGACACCATTCGAGCAGGCGACGGGGTAGAAACCGAGCGCCTGCCGCAAGCCACCGCTTCTTCTCCTGCCGCGTTTGTCGGCAGTCGCCACTCGAACATTTTTCACCGCCCTGACTGCCAGTTCGCGCAGCAGATCAGCGCAGACAATCTGGTGACCTTTGCCACGGCCGAGGAGGCACGGCGCCAGGGCCGCAGAGCCTGCCGCGCCTGCGCACCCAAGTGACGTCGCGGCCGGCGCAATCGTGTGACTCAGGCGCCGCTCGGCGCATAAGACGGGAGGTGTCCCCGTGGCGAACGACACCTCCCATCTGGGAATCGCCTCTTGCGAGGCGATTCGGCCGACGCGTTTCGGTAATCGACTGCCGTGGCGTGAGCCGATCCATCCGTCGCGTGGCCGCCGGACTCACTTCATCTTCCGGCTAGCGCTTTTTCGACTTCCTGGCCTTTTTTTTCTTCTTGCCTTTTTTCTTGGAAGTCTTTTTCTTCTTGGCCGCTTTTTTCTTCTTGCCCGTCTTCTTGGCAGCCTTTCGTTTCTTGGCCATCGGTTATCACCTCCTTTCTTGCAGGGAATGTTAACAGTCGTTTGGGGCGTGTCAAAATTTTTTTTGCCAATTTCACGCCCTGTTCGCTTGACGCGCGCGACCGCGCGCCGCGTCGCGTGAGCAATAATCGGAGTTCAGTACGCCCAGCGCGTTCGCTGTTCGCGCGGGTGCCAGCGAACGGCACTGCCACTTTGTGGCTGCAGTTTGCTCAAGCGCACCGCCGGCGAACCGTCATGCGATCCGGTCGACGCAAAGATGCGGCGCGCGCACATGCAGGCGCGCGGCGAACCACCCGCACGAATGCGGCACGGCGAAAACCCTGTTTTTTCGGCCCCCAAGGCCGTTTTTCTGCAATTGTCAAATTCATTGTCACAACGAAGTACGGCACGAAGCTGCACGCCGAAGACCAACCTCGGCAACCACGATGCTGCGGTCACCGACCTTCAGCCGCGCGTTCCCCGTCGTGCTCGTGTTCGTTGAGCCAAGTCCTCGAGCCGTGAGCCATGAGTCCGCTCCGTCAGGAACTGCCGCGCTTCGTGCGTGACGGCCGCGGAGCAGCGGTGAGATATCGAGCGCGCGATGGGTCAAAACTTTTTCCGATTTTTTTCTTGCAACGCGCCCGCGCGAGCACGCGCTTTCCGGGAATTCCGGGTGCGTTCGGGCGCATGCTTCGTCGGGAACCCGACGCGAAGACTCATCCGTCGCCGTCCTTCGCTGCATGATAGGCGATGTGAAGGCCTTCATCGGTGTCATCTCCGAACCATGCGCTGCCAACGATCCGTGCGTCAGTATCGGAAAGTCCGGTTCGTTGCGCCAGAAAAACCGCTTCGAGCGATCACAGCCATACTGATCATGAATGTTCGCGAACGATGCTCAGGCGACATGCAAACCAAGCGTCGAACGGTTGAAACCGCCGGAACATCCTGACCGCGGCGGTGGACATGTCAAAGTTTTCAGGTCGTCGCCGTTCGTGAAGCGTACCGTGGCGGGCGCAGAACGAGCCGGCCGAGAGAGTGCACCGCTGATTCGCAAGAAAGATCGCCGCGTGTGCAATTGCATCACGCGGCATCGGAGAGAGAGCAAGTACAAACGTGATTACTTGGCCCGGTCGATGTACTCGCCGGTACGCGTGTCGATCCGCACGCGCTCGCCGGTATCGATAAAGGCCGGCACGCGCACCCGAGCGCCGGTTTCGAGCGTGACGTCCTTAGGCTGATTGGTGACCGTCGCGCCCTTGACGACCGGCGGGGCGTCGGTGACTTCGAGCTCGACCACGTGCGGCAGCTCGATGTCGATGATCTGACCGTCGACCAACGTCGCGGTGACTTTCTCATTGGGTTTAAGGTACATGGCCGCGTCGCCGATCATGTCGTTGTCAATGGGGAACTGCTCGAAGGTCTCGCTGTCCATCACGATGTAGGCCTGCCCGTCGTGATAGAGGAATTCGTATTCCTTCGATTCGACAAACGGAACTTCCAGCCGGTCGTCCACCGCGAAGCGCACGTCCTGGATGACGCCAGACTTTATATTTTTCAGCTTCGTTTGCATGTAGCTACGCTTGTTGCCCTTGGCCACGTGCTGAGACTCGTGCACCACGCAGATCTCATCTTCATAGATGATTGTCTTGCCCTTCCGCAGATCGGCCGCCTTGATCATCGGAGCCACCCCACTGACTCAGGTCACGGTATGTCACAATTCACACGTCGCATGTGATGATCGCAGAAGGGACCCAGACGGTCAAGCAAGCCAACCTTGCGCGGCAAATGGGTCCGTCACAGTCAGGCCGCACTCGATCTTGGGTACCACGGGCGGCTTGTACCTGTTGGGTGTTCGGACAAGGATGCCATGGGCAACGCGGGACTTGCCGGCGGGCGAGACCGGCGTTGCCCGTGCCGCCGGCGATGCGCGGTAATAACGTCAACACGTCGGAAAACCGCAAATGCAATTCTGTGAGAAAGTTGTTTGGGGAGATGGATCCCGCATTCCCATCATAGGTTAGCGTTCCTCCACCGCGTATTCATCAGCTCGGACCACGTATTCGGCGTTGACCGCCGGCCGGGCCGCGATAGCTTGCCCTTCGCAATCATCGTGAATTCAAGGACACCGAAGAAGGGAGGCGCTCGGTGAGCTTCACATCCGGTCCGGTGACGTTCCGACGCTATTTCATCACGGGCGGACTCGGCGACCACAGCGACGATTCGATCATCACGGCACTGCGGAAGCATGCGTTCGGGCGAAACGGAAGTGCCTCGCCCGACGGCGTCGACGCCGGCTGGATCGGCGGCGATCACCTGTTCGACAGCGATATCGACGCCGAAAAGGTCCTGTACGACCGCTTTCTGTTCGTGCAGATGCGCCTGGATCGCACGGCGCCGCCTGGCAACATCGTGCGCAGCTACGTGCGGATGGAGGAGCTGGCTGCCCTGGATGCGTCCTCGCAACGCGCCCTGTCCAAGCAGGAACGTCACGCCGCCAAGGAGGCCGGAATCGCGCGTGCGCGCGAAGAAGCGAAACGCGGCATGTTTCGGCGGACGTCTTCGGTGCCGGTGCTGATCGATCGTCGCTCCGGAACGATCTACTTCGGCAACCTCGGCAGCGCCGCCGCCGACAAGTTCCTGCTGCTGTTCCGCGACACCTTCAACGCAACGCTCGAGCCCGCGACGGCCGACCAGGTGGCATATCGCATCATGGATGCGGCCGGTGACCCCCGCTCGATCGAGGATGCGGTGCCGGCCCATCTGACGAGGGCATCGAATAACGGGGACGACGACGGCGAGGGTGATTTCGATCCCAACGACCGCGGCTTCCTCGGCCGCGAGTTCCTGACCTGGCTGTGGTTCCGGTCCGACGTGCGCGAGAAGATGTTCGAGGCCGGCGACCTGCGAATCGCGGCCATGATCGTCAAGGTCATGCAGTTGGATTGCGACTTCCGCCTGACCGGCAGCGACACGATTCGATGCGACGGGCCGGGCAGCGCGCCGGAGTCCCGCGCCGCCCTGGCCATCGGAAAGCAACCGACCAAGGCGGGTCTGGTTCTCGGCGGCCCGGGCGGCGAGTACTTCCTGCTGTTAGACGGGCCACGTTTCACCGTGTCGGGCCTGCGCCTGCCGGACGCGACCGAGGGCACTCATGTGGACCGGCTCGTCGAACGATTCCGCCAGATCGAAGAGGTCGCCGGACTGCTCGACGTGCTATACGGGCTGTTCCTCGGAAGGCGTGCCGCGGCCGACTGGCCCGATGAGCTGAACGAGATGAAAGCGTGGGCGATGCGGAGCAAGCGCCCGGCTGCGCGGCGGTCGGCGCGACGCCCGCTGGATCAACCGCCTCGCGACGCGGCGCCGGCCGGCTCGAACGTTATACTTCGCCTGCATGGGGAGGAGACGCAAACCAGCGGTTGAGCGTTATCACGATCGCGTCGCGGCCCGTTACGACGACAGCTACGACGATGCCTACTGGCAGTGGCGTGACGGGCTGACGTGGGATCACCTCAAGGGATTTCTGCCGGGCAATCAGCGGGCGCCGGTGCTCGATCTGGGCTGCGGGACCGGCAAGTGGGCGGCCAGGCTCTCCAAGAGCGGATACACCGTCACGTGCGTCGACATCAGCCATGCCATGCTCGACCGCGCCCGAAGACGTCTGGCCGAGATAAACGACGACCGCGCGACATTTATCCGAGCCGACTTGATCGACCTGTCCGAACTGCCGCGAAGTCACTTCGCGCTGGCCGTCGCGATGGGCGATCCCATCGGATGCTGTGACTCGCCGGCCAAAGCACTGAAGGAGATCCGCCGGGTTCTGGCGCCCGAAGGCGTGCTGGTGGCCACCTTCGACAATCGACTCAGCGCCATCGACTTCTACCTGCAATCCGGCAAGCCCGACGACCTGCGCGAGTTTCTCCGCACCGGCCGCACGCACTGGCTGACGCGCGACCGCGAGGAGCGGTTCCCGATCTACACGTACACCCCCGGCCAGCTTCGCAAGCTGCTCGATCAGGCCGGTTACGACGTCATCGACATAATCGGCATGACCGTCCTGCCGATGCGCGACCATCGCGGCCGCCTGCTGGCCGACCGCGCCGACCAGCGCCGCTGGATGAAAATAGAAAAGACCCTCCACCGCGACGAGTCAGCCATGGGCCAAGCCACGCACCTCCAAACGGCCGCCCGCCCCAAGTCAACCAAGTAAACAGCAGGCTGGCTGCCGTGCAGCTCCAGGCCGTTCTTTCTCCCTGGAAGCGGGCGGCAACGGACGCGCTCAAATCAGTCTCTACCGATCATCTTGAATACCGGGAGAACGAGAATGTGAGTGCGACCTGACAGAACGTACCGCCCGTCAGGCGTCCACCATAAAGGTGACCCTCCGCCATACCTCTTGAAACGGTAGATGGGCCCGACGCGCCGCTTGCCCGCGATCTTAAAGATCTCCAGATAGAAGGGTCCTTTCGGCGGTAGCGTGGTATAGAGGGACCACCGTTTCTCGCCGTTCGCCGAGTTTGCAGCCACGAATTCCCCGTCGGGGCTGACCACTACTGTCAACACGGCCCAACCCGCCGTTTCGACTTTTGTCCCGCCTACACGCAAGGTGCCATAAGTGCCGGACACCCTGGGAAACCCCACACTTGTGCCGCGGGTCCATTTTTTGTGCCTGCGCACCCGCCACACTGGCCCGGTGGCGTGGTCCCAAGCCTGTCGTGCGACCGTCTCAAAGCGTTCTTCCCGAGCGATATAGCGATAGGCCACCTCTACAGGCACTTCATCGGCCGGCTTCGCGAATCCTGGGACAATCACGAAGTCTTCACACGACTCGTCAACGTATCGAAGGAGAATGTGCCCGTAATCGGGCACGTCGTCCCACGCTTCGGCGTGAAACCAATCGATCTCGTGCACTCGTGATTCGTCAACCGGAACGGGCCGGCTCTCGTTGTCCGTCCTTCGGCAGCTCACGAGCGGCCAACACGCAGCCGCAGCCGCGACCGCTCCTACAAGGGCACGCTTCGCCCCGCCAGGACCCCACTCATGTTGTCGGTAGCTACACACGCCGTAATCACCGACTCGCGTAACGTACGCATTCCTCGTCGACGTAATACGTCCAGTCGCCGCAGCGATGGTCCCGCTCCAACGACCGTCACCCCCATCATGACATGGTCGGCAGCGCCCTGGAACCGGCATTCGGCGCGAATAGCTCATCGTTCTCCCACTAGCTTGTACACGGGAAGCACGGTGATGTCCCTGTCTCCCATGATCAGATAGCGTTCGTCGGGCGTCCACCACGATCTTCTTGAGGTACCTGGCAGCAACTCGTACGTGGGCCCAATTTGCCGCATGCCGTTGACCTCGAATACCTGGAGGTAGTAGGGTCCTTCCGGTGTCGGTGTAGAGATGTACGAGCGCCGGCGCGGTCCCGCCGCCGAAATCGCGTTCACATAGCGCCCCTCGGCACTGACAACCGCGGTCAAGACAGCCCATCCAGCCGTCGGGAACGCGCCGGTCTCGCCGTAGAGCGTGCCATAGGTTCCGAACGGCGCTTCGAGGCGAACACTCGACTCTCCTGTCCATCTTCGCCTGTTGTATACGTCCCGCACGGGCCCGCCTGCGCCTTGCCAGGTCTCCATGCCGACCGCGCTGAACCGCTTCTCGCGGGCGCTGTAAAGGTACACGACGTCAACAGGTACTTCGTCCGCCGGTTTGGAGAATCCAGGCGCGACCACGAAGTCGGTTCGCGATTCGTCCACGTATCGAAAGCGAAGGAATCGGAAAGTAGGCACATTGTCCCACGCTTCTGTGTGAAACGAGCCAATCTGTTGCACGTTCGATTCGTCAACTTTGACTTGCCGGCTCGGATCGTCCGTCTTGCGGCAGCCCGTGAGCGGACAAAAGGCCGCGACAACGAAGATTGCTCCTGCGAACGCTCCCTTCGTACCTGGACCGATGCACGGCGGTTTTCGGAATCTGCACATAGGGTAATCACCGACTTGCATAAGGGATGCACCACTCGTCGACTCTGTTCAAGTCACCACAGCGATGGCTCTGCTCTATGTCCCGGAGCCACGCTGCTACGGTACCCGCCGCCTGGCGGTCGGCGATGCTCGCCCGATTCTGCCGCCGACTGTATCAATCATAAACCGCTTTCCGTCCGCAGACGAGGCGGGAAAGGTGCTATTGGTGCGCCCTCCACCGTGCCACCACTACGATTAGCGTTCCGCGTGCGGCCGATACGTTCGCCGCGGAGCCGGTGGCAGCGTCCGGCTCCTGAACGACCCGATGCGCGGCGCATAGAGAAAGGCGGCGGGACGTCTTTGTCCCGCCGCCCTTTGGATTGCATGCGTGGCCGTGAATCGCCCGGCTCCCTCATCCGGGCGTGGTGCTCCAGCGCAGCCTGACGCTTAGAAGTTGACCGGCAGGTCGAAGTTCGACGCGATCAGGCGCGCCTTGGTGACCGTCACAAAGGGATTGTCACAAATCTTGGTGACGAAAAGCTGATCGCCGCCGACCATGTTGATCAGCGGGCTGCGGCCCGGCGTAATGCCGTCGTCGGGCACGCGAAGCAGATGCCCGCTCCAGTTGCAGATGTAGGCGCCTGGCTCCTGAATCGAGTCGAACGGAACGCTCGTCCCGCAGCCGGTCGCGAAATTCTGATTGGTGTTGTTTTGCGTCATAGGCTTGTTCGTGGTCATGGACGATACTCCTCTGGAAGCTACAGGGTCCGAAACAGAGTCCTGAAAACACACTCACTGGGTCTTGGGTGCTGCCCGCATGCAATGCTGCTCTTTGGGAAAGGCTGGAGCCCGACCTGGGCGAGCCTGCCGACCCGCCTTCGTCTGCCGGCGTGTCCACCCGTCAACCGCACCGGTCTGGTGTGAATTACGGCAACTTCGGGGGGGCGGCTAAAGTCGATTTGCTCTTTTTTCCCGACTTGAAAGCGGCCCTTTATACCACCGGCCTCGACGAGCGACGCACGCGGCTCAACAGGTTTTAAACACTCTTTGGTCAACTATCCGCCGGGGTGCCCGTATCGTCGCCGGACTCGGCAAACGCACGGGCAAGCTCCGCTGCCTGCGGCCCCGCCCGCCCTTGGCGGCCTGCTGTGCGCAGGTCCGGGCCGGCGTGCTCAGGGCCGAATAGCGATGATCTCGAACTTCGGCCGGCCGGTAGCGTCACGGATGACCTCGATCAACTCACCGCCTCCGCGAACCTCGCCCGGACGGGCCACGACGAGCACCGCGTCGTCCGGATGTTCCCGGAACGTTTTCGCGAGCAGGTCCGTTCGGGTCGTCATGGTAAAGGGGCCGAACGCAATGACGCGGTGGAACCCATCGGTCGGGCGCTCGTAGTCCACGTGCTTGGGCCAGCGGTGAAACTTCTCGGGCTCGATCGGCAGAACGAGCAGCGCAATGATGTACGGCTCCCCCGAGAACCAATGCAACTCGCGGCTTCGCTGATCGGAAATGTGAATGTGATCGAAGTTCCGATAAATCGGCCGGATGGCCACCATGGCGTCGCACAGCGCCTGCTGATACCGGGCGACGACGTCGGGCCGGCGAGCCCAGACGCGATAATAGTACTGAAAACAGCACGCCGACACGGTCAGGGCCGCGATCGCGACAGCGGCGACGACGATCCGCCGCCGGCGCAGCGTTCGCCCGAACCGGACCGTCACATACCATGCGCCCACCGCCGCCAGCCACTGAAAGACCGGCAGCCCGCACGCCGACCGCAACATGTGCGGCCCGTCCAGCGCCAGCGACGCCGCCACCGGGTAAAGCAGCAACCAGGGGAGCAGAAGCTTGAGTGAGCCGTCCCTGCGCCGCCGGCGGACCAGGACAACGAGCCCCGCCAGCGACAACATGGCAACCACCACGTTCAACTGCCCGTAAGCGCCGGGCCATTGAACAAAGTAGGGATCGCCGTGCGTGATCAGCCATCCCGGCCCCCAATGGGCGAGGTAGTTCGCGGCGAACTGCGTTCCGGCATTCAGAAACGAACCTTCCTGGTGGAACAACGAGACCTGCTCAGCCCGCATCATCACGCGGTCCCAGGAGGTCACCATGAGGTACGCCATGGGCGCAGCCACCACGCAGAATGCGATCACGGCTGCCACGAGCGCGATAAGGTTTCGGCGCGAGCGGATCGCGGCCACGATTTGGTGCCGGTCGGCAATGACAAGGGCGACAAGCAGGGCCGGCGTGAACAGCCGCATCGAGGGATAGGCGTACAGACTCAACCCGAACAGCGCGCCGGAGGCACCCAGAAAGGCAATGCGTAAGTCGCCCGTGCTGCGCCGTTCACCGGCGCCGGCAGATGGGTTTACGTGGTCCTGCTGTCGCCGGCCGAAGCGAAAGCCGCCGTAAGCCGCCAGCGTCAATGCGAACACGACGCAGGCGGGGACCAGGCTCGATTCGTGTCCGAAGCGAGATAACTGAACGTGCCACGGGGCGACGGCCAGAAAGAACGCCGCCCATAACGCCGTCGTCGCGTTGTTCACCCTGCGGACAAGCAGGTACAAGCATGCGACGGTGGCCACCCCGAGGATCGCGGCGGGCAGCCGAGTGCCGAGTATCAGTCGGTGCTCGCCGACGACCGCGTGACAGGGAACCACAAGGTAGGCATAGAGCGCCCCCCGCCAGTCGGCTCGCCCGAACCCCTCCAGGACCACGGGCCACGACGCCGCCCAACGGTCCTTGCCGGTCTTCAGGATCGAATAAGCGTCATAGCCGTTGCTGGCCTCGTCGTGATTGATTCCCGGCGGCGCTTCGGTCAGTCCGAAGAAGCGAAGCCCGATCGCCAGCAGCAGGATCCCCGCAAGTGTGAATCGTCGAAGTCCGCGCCTGTTCATCGTGACCCTATCCGGTCGGTGCTATCCGCCCGGTGTCATTATCGCTCGGCGCTGTTGCGGGTGGACCCGCTCACGCGAGCGGCCGCGCCTGTAACCTGCTTGAATACAAGCGGTTGCGCCACGCGGCAAGCGGTGCCGCGTTTGGTTGGCGTCTGTGACAGTTTTGGCCACATTCGAATTCCGAGTGGCATGGGCTCGCCTCAGGCGGGCCCGGCCGTGCGGTTTGTCGAGCACTGCTTAAGGCACTCACACTGGCCGGCAAACTGCCGGTGGCACAAGGTTAATACTGTCATGCTCCGTTTTTCCCGGATCGCAGAGGCGGGGCGTGCCATTAACAATTCGCGTGAAGACGGGTCGCAACGCCGGCGGGCCGATGTTGGGTAATTTTACCCGGTCCGAGAATGGCGGGTGGGAACTATTGCCCACTTTGCGTGGTATTCCCGCCTTGGGCGTATTCTTTAAACCCTTGTATGGCAATAAGTTGCAGTTTTTCTCCCGGATCGCTCCGCCTGGCATGGCGTGTGCTGACTTGTTCCAGTGCCTTGTCCTTCCGTGTCTCGCACGGCCGACGCTCGCGGCCGGGACACGAACAGTATTAGCGGGCCTGTGGGGGGTTGAGTGGCCTGTCAGGATGACGGGTGAATAAGTGGGGGCAGAGGCCCGAAAGGGCCTCTGCGATTGAAAAAAATCGGAGAGCCGCCTCTGACGCGGCTGACCGGTCCTCGGTGGGAACGGTCGGCCGCGGACATTTTTTACGCACGCCATTAAGCATGACCCCATCCCGCCCGCGTCCTCGGATTCGTGCCAAATTGGGCGGCCCTGGAAGTCGGGGTATCACGGGCGGCTTGTCCGCCCGTGCGGTTAAACGAGTACCGCCTCAGGCCATTTACACTGGCGGACAAGCCGCCAGTGGCACCCAGCGTGATTTTGCAGCCGGCTTCCGAGATGGCGACGCCTCTTCCTACCAGCTAGAATCGCAGCCCTGCCGATAACGAATTCCTCGAGACAGCAACGAAAGGACCGAATCGCCGTGTCCAGGACCCTCACCGAAGACCAGGCAATGCTCGTGGACGCCGTACGAAAGTTCGCACGAAACGAGCTGCTCGAGGCCGACCGCCGCTGGGACAAGGACGAATCCTCGATGTGGGAGATGCTCCCGGCGGTCGCCGAGATGGGGCTGATGGGCCTCGTTCTGCCAGAAGAGTACGGCGGCCTGGACTGCGAAATGCGGCTGTACGCGGCCATCATCCGCGAGCTGGCCTATGCCTCACCATCAATGGCCGTCACCATCTCGGTTCACTGCATGACCGGGGCGATTATGAACCTCTCCGGCCGGGACGACGCCAAGGCCGAATGGCTCTCGAACTACGGAGCAGCCGAGTCGCTGGGAGCCTTCGCCATCAGCGAGGCCGACGCCGGCAGCGATCCCTCGTCAACGAAGACCCGGGCGGTCAAGGTGGACGGTGGCTACAAGGTCACCGGCAGCAAGATGTGGATCACCAACGGCCAGCACGCGCGATGGTTTCTGGTGCTGGTGCGGACGGACCCCGATACGCCCGGCAGCGGCGGTTTGAGCGCCGTGGTTGTCGACGGCGACTCGCCCGGCGTCGAGCGCGACAAGATCCACGGCAAGATGGGGATTCGCGGCAGCGAAACCGTGGTGCTTCACCTTAATGACGTTTTCGTCCCGGATTCGAACCTGCTTGGTCAAGAGGGGGAGGGGCTGAAGGTGTGCCTCGGCGCCCTGGACGAGGGACGCGTCGGCATCGCATCGCAGGGACTCGGCATCGCGCTGGCCTGCTTCGACGAAATGGTCTCCTACGCGAAACAGCGCGAGCAGTTCGGCAAGACGCTCGGCGAATTTCAGGCTATTCAGCACATGATCGCCGACAGCGCCGTCGAGGTCGAAGCATCGCGCCTGCTCATCGACCGGGCGGCGGCGCTGATCGACGCGGGGCGAAAGAACCCGATGGCCAGCGCCATGGCCAAGCTCTACGCCACTGAGGCGGCCAACCGGATCGCCTACCGCGCCGTGCAGGTTCACGGCGGAACCGGCTACGTCAACGAATGCCGCGTCGAACAGCTCTACCGCGACGCCCGCGTGACCACGATCTACGAGGGGACCAGCGAGATCCAGCGCCACGTAATCGCCAGGGACGTCATCCGCGACGGCCTGCTCGATGACTGATTTCGATCGTACAACCGCAGGCCGGGACAAGCGGCGCGGAGGATGTCACAGACGGCCGGCGTGCCACTCGGGGCTCGGCCGCCAGTGCATTTCGCCTGCCGGCTACGGTTTTCACCTTGCCCTCAACCGCCTTCTTATGGTTATGTGCTTGGCGGCAATCGTCGGCTGCTCGGGATCGGCGTGGCTGTCCATCGTGCCGTTGTCCCTCAAAACGGACGACGGTAGAGAGCCGCTCGAGATCCGCTACAGCCCGGATCGGTGTTATCACTGGCTCGACGAGCAGGGGCGGCTGTGCATCGCGATGGCGTTCGAGAACATCACGCTGTTCGGCGACCACGGCAAGCAGTCGGTTGCGGTCTCGATGATTTTGGACGAGGCACCCGCCGGCTCGGCGCGCAGCTACCGCGCCACCCGATTTACGCTCCGCATGATCGCCCACATCATCCCGAACCACTGGCGGTGGGCTTCGATGAACGGGAGCGTCAGCGTCCGGCGGCACGGCGCGAACCGATTCCGCGGCCGCTTCCGCATCTTTGCGAAACAGCAGAAGTTTCACGTGGCCGTCGGCTGGTACGGAAATCAACGGGCCATCATGTTCGGTGAGTTCGAGTCCGTGCACAATCCCGAGGCCGGCCGCCGCATCCTCGCAGAAACCGAAGCCGACGGCATGGAACGGGTTGACGTAGAGGTCACTTCGTAGAGAACGGAGGATCGACGGGACTGCTTGACTTGATTACTGACCGAGCCCCAGCCGTTCGCTGACATCCTCGTACGACGGATTCTCGGCGTAAAGTTTCTCGTACTCCCTGCGGGCTCTGGCCTTCTGCCCCAGGTCCTCGTAGACGCCCGCCCGTTCGTAGCGGATGGCCTTCAGGAGGTCCTCGTCGCGATCCTTTTTCTTCCGCAGCGCGGAGGTCAGCACATCCCGCGCCGCTGTGGGCAGGGCCAGTGTCCGCAATGCCCGTGCCTTGTAGAGCATCAAAGCAGCGTGGACCGACGATTCGTTTTCCACGCCGGCCGCCAACTCGACGATTTCCTTGGCGAGCCGCTTGTTCGCAGGAAACGCTTCCAGGATCAGCTCGGCCACCGAGAGATTCACGACCACATCGTCTGGCTCGTCGCGCCGCAGTTTCTTGAGACAGTGCAGCGCTTCCTTGATCCGGTTCTGCGCTTGATACACCTCGGCCAGCCCCAGCAGTATACCCCGCCGACCCGGTCGAACGTGGGCCATGACGAACTCGGCAATCGGCAGCGCCAGTTCTACCGCCAATCCATACTTGTCGAAGTGCCGCCCGAGCAACTGATGCTTGGCCAATGCCTGCTTCAGAAACTGCTCCGCTTCGTCCAGCCTCTCGGCGTTGATGGCCAAAAAGCCGGCGAGAAACGCACCGTCGGCCAGGTGCGTCGCGTTGCGAAGCTCACCGGCCGCTTTTCCCCTGCGACCGGCGACATACGCCTTGCAGCCGTCCACGAACGCCCGCTCCGCCTTCGGCGTAAACAGCCGCTCGAAGAATCCCAGATTGAGCTTGTGCTGCGGCTTTGGCGGCGGGGGTGGCCGTCCGCGTCCGCTCGAGCGGCCTCGGCCCCGATTCGAGCTGTCCACCTCGGTGTAGAACAGACCGGTGCCGGGGATACCCACGGTCTTGCGCACCCCCTGTCGGCCAAGCGTGACCCGCGCGCCGGGCACGCCGAAAGACGGGGAGACACCCGACTTGCTGAAGTTCAGGCTCACACCTGGAGCGATCTTCATCCGTCGAAAAAAGCGAAAACCCACGACCCAGGCTCCTGTCGGGAACAATATCACAGCCGCCACTGCTGCGAAGAACAGCGGCGCGCCGGCATGCTTCCGAGGTCACATCCCAAAGATTTCATGTGCTCCGCGTCGTGTCAGACGCGCCGCGGGCGACGGCCCCACACCGCTCGCCGACGATCATCTGGTTTGTCTGTCGCTCCCGCCGGCAGGTGTTAAACGCGGGATATCTCGACACGCACCGCTCGCGACGCGCTGGCGCCGAGCATATCACCTCACGCGGCAGCTCGGAAGTCGGGCCCGCGGTCTCGTGCCCGAGGCTTACTCCAGTGCCTTCTTGAACTGTTCGTATATGCAGCGCTCGGATGGATCAAACTTGCCGTCGGCTTGCGCGAGCCTGTCCAGACATCGCAACAGAACCTCGCTCTTGCCGCGGGCCTTGAACGCCTTCGCATGATTGCACGTTGCATCCAGAACCGTCTGATACTGCCCGCGCTTCACGCGCGCGATGACCGCATCAATCCGACGATCGATTTCGTCTGACGCCCACGGACATTTCACCTAAGCCATGATTTCGTGTATACCTCTTCGCTCCGCCCTTGACGCCCTCCGATCGGATACCATCATGCAGCAGAGTGCGTCCATCAGGACGTCGAACAGCATGCCGCTACTGCTGCGCAGTATATCTGCCACACCGGAGTGTCCGAACGCCTCCGCATTCTGCAACACCGTTCTTCCCTGATTGTCCCTCGCGCGTACATCAGCGCCACTCTCGACGAGAAGTTTCACGAACCCCTCATGGCCACTTTTGGCGGCGACGTGAAGCGCGGTGCCCCCGTCGTCGGCCTTACTCCGGACGTCGGCCCCATTTGCGATCAGCAGTTCTGCGATCGCCCCGCACCCGTTTAACGCCGCGTAGTGCAGGGGAGAGCCGTGCCCTTCGTGCGGGTCTGATTCCATCCGGCTCGCAGGAGAAGTAGAGTATTCTGGGGGATTTCTCAGGTTGAAAGCCCTGAGGCGGTGCGATGCGTGTGGGCACGTCTTCGAACCGAAGGCTGCCCTTCTGAGCCGCGCCGGCGTGATCGCATTCGGCCTGCTGATGGTGTACGCCTCGACTTCCATGTGGCTCGCCAGCTTCGGCCGCACCGGGCTCCGGGCGACCGTAGACAAGTGGATACTCGGTCCCTTGGCGATCGGTGGCGGGTTGCTGCTGTTACGCATCGCGCTGCGTTCTTCCAGAAAGTGACGCGAAGCTGTACGAATATGACTCCAGAGGCCGCTTCGACTGAAGCCTGAAGACCGAGAACGGAGCCCCAACACAGATTGACGACACCTGCGCCGACCGGAGGCGCCTGCCGCGGAGGGCTTGCGTTAGTTGAAAAGAGCGTTAGTTGAAAAGAGCGTTGGTTGATGCCTATCACCGGACAGATCCTGCTCCCGATGCTTCTGATCGCAGTCCTCGCCTTTGCCAGGCGCCGATGGATACGGATTGTGACCGGGCTGTATCTCTGTTTGTATCCGGTCGCATGGGTCTACATCGTGATCCGCGACGGAATGAACCGCACGCAGATCTGGGGACCGGTCATAGTGATCGCGTGGGCGCTCTTATGCATATGGCTGCGCCGGAGTAACGGCGAATATCGTGACGACGGCGTGGCCGCCGAGCGGGAGCCACGAATGCCGGGACACGCCCACCCCGCCTCGTTTGAGAAACCGAATGCACACGAGCTGCGCTGCCCGATATGCGGCTACGATCGTCGAGGCTCGGGCGGACACGCCACTCGGTGCCCCGAATGCGGAGAGGCGTTTGACGTCGCCGGAATGATCGACGAGTCGACCGATGAGCCAAGTGGACGTCGTCGCGGCTGACTTCGATACACGACCGCCGCTGCAGACAAGGCGCTCAAAGGCAATCCGGCGAGGGCCGTACGCCACCGAGATCCCGACGCTCGCCTGCGAGTACGACGTCCGGGGCCACGGACTGGATCACCGGGACCGAGGTTGCTACGATGGCGGAAGACGTTTTAAATCGAACGCTCGAAACGCACATGGACGCACACCCTGTCCAAGACGCAAATCAGATCATCAGCGGCCTCCGCCAAGTCCGCTCACGGCGCCGCCGGGCCATACTCGGGGTTTTCGCCGTTATGTTCGTCTCCGTCTGCATCGCTGACTCCTTTCCTGGCCCACTCAAGGCAGTCGCTATATTGCCTGTTCTCGTAGTCTTTGTGTGGAGTGTCTTTTGGTTTTCCCGCGCGGTCTGCCTGCGATGTGGAAAGAGCTTCTTCCTGAGTGAAGAGTCACTTTGGGGCAACAGCCTCACACACAAGTGCATGAACTGTGGAATTCCCCTGACCTGGCGAAGCGACAACAACAGCCACGGCTGCGGCGAAGTTGAGAACGACAAACCTGATTCTGCGTAGCCACCAGTCGGGGGCGGCAACACCACAGCGGATTCGGCCCGGGAGTCAGGATTCGTGGGTTTGAGGGGTGTGAAGTCGCCATGCGAAAGCTCGCAATCATTCTCGCTGTCGTCCTGTCGGTCGTCGTCATCGTCGCCGTCCTTCTGGTCGTGGGCATCCGGCGGATGCTCGTCGAGCGGACCGACGCACAGGCCTACGTCGATCGCGTCCTGCCTGCAGCCTTCGCCGAGTGGGACAGCGACCTGTTCTTCGAAGAGACCACCCCGGAATTCAAAAAGGTCACCAGCTCCGAGAATCTGGACTCCCTGTTCGAAATCTGTTCCGACCGGCTCGGGAAGATGAAGCGTTACCGCGGCGCTCAGGGCAAGGCCACGGTCTGGTTCCCCCGCCGGCCCGACGGCGAGACGGCACGCGGCTTCTACACCGCGGTCCTCGATTTCGAGAAGGACGTGGCCAGGGTGCAGGTCGAAATCGTCAAACGCGACGACGCCTGGAAAATCGTCTACTTCTTCGTCAATTCCAACGCCCTGCTGATCGAGCCCGGGACCGAAGGAGAGGCCCAGTCGCCCCCGGTAACGGAAGCGTCGTGAACCCGATGACGTGATATGTCCTCAACGTCGCCACTGCCACATCGTCTTCTTCCTCAGGATACTCAGCTCCACCCGCTGCACCGCGAGGCCGAGCAGCGCTTGGCGCACGTCCTTCAAGCGCTTCCCTCCGGCGCTGCGTCGATTTCCTTGGGAGATGAACGGGAAAAGTACCTGGAGGTTCGCATCTCACCTTCCGCACCCGGCGCAGCACAAATGAGGATTTACTTCGATCAAAGCGAGTTGGAATCTCCGGACCCACCCAGTATCGTAATCTGTGCCGGCGTTGATGCGGCTATCGACGTCGTGGACTTACAATACGATCGTGATGTTGCTGACATCACGGCTTTCTTTGAGGACTGCGTCCGCGCGATCATCGGGGGCGAGTTTCGGGAGACTCTCTTTTATCGCGGCCGAGTTTTATACAAATCGAGATGCGAGCTCGGCACCGCTCCCGACCCGGTCAAGTTTACGCGCACCAACGTCCCGAACTGGTTGTCCACGCTGGGCCGGCGGGCGCACGTCAGGAGCGTGTACTATGCCTCATATTGAGCCGTCACTCGGAGCCCCGTCATTCTGAGTGAGGTCGCAATGTCACGCACACTTGAACAGAACCTGAGCAGCATCGACGACGCGAAAACCCTCCGCCGCATACATCGGCGGTGCTTGTGGCACGGACGTTCATACGGGCCCGTACTCGGGGTCACGTTGCCGGTCATCGTGGTGCTGGCCGCGCTTGTGGACCTGCTGACGTCCCACATTTCGTGGTGTGCTGAACATCGGGGCCTGTTAAACATGCTGCCCGCCGCGGCCGGAGGTATCCTCGCATGCATATTCCGCATGCATATTCCTCCGCCGTGGCCTGCACAAGGCGCTCCCAGACGTGCTCCGAGCCATGGGACGCTGCGAAAGCTGCGGCTACCTCCTCACGGGTGCAACCGCCGACCGGTGCCCGGAATGCGGCGAGCCGATACGGGAGGAGGGTAGTGGCGAGAAGTCGTGAGTCCACAACGGACGGCATGTTGCGCATCCGAGCTGCTTCGTCGCCGAGGCGTTTGCCAGCTTAAGGGAAACCGATTCGTCGAACACAAGGGAGGTGTCACGTGTCCAACGCAATGAACCGCGTGATGAGTGATCGCTTCTGGCCCGTCTTCCTCGCGTGCCTTGCAATCGGTGCTGCCGAAGTTGCCGCTGTGGCCGCCGTTTGCCTGGACGAGCATGAGCTGGCCAGGGGGCTGGACGCGTACTGGTGGCTGGGCCTGGTACTGTCAATGTGGCTTTGGGCTCACAGCAGCTCTGAAGATACCGGCCTGACGGCGAAGAGCATCTTGAACCGGTCATGGGCCCGGGCCTCAGGCCTCGAACGGCTGGCGCTGGCCGGGATCTTCCTCGCCCTCGCCTTCGTGTGCACCGCAGGCTGGCTCCTCTCGCCGCCCTGGCCCATCGTGGTACATGGTGCCGCGGTGGGACCGTATCTCCTCCTCGTATGCCGCGCTGCGTGGAAAAGAGACCCCGCAACCGACCAACCCCTCTACGCCCTCGGCACCGCGGATGACTGGGGGAACCGCGGCCAGGAACCGGCGTGATGCGTCCGATCACGAAAGCTCCGTTCCCTACATGCGTGCCTGGAACGCTTGGTATCCACGCGCGCAACAATGCGCCGCCAGACAAAGTTGGTCGAGTTCTGAGGAAGGTCTAACTGAAGGTTACACGATCCTATTGTGCTTTTCCAAGTTGTGTCTCGCACATAAGAGCTGGATGTTGTCGGCGCTCAGGGAGGTGCCACCCCTCGAGAACGGGATGATGTGGTCGAAGTGCAGTTGGTCGGTGGCACCACAGACGGCGCAGCGACCGCCATCGCGCTCCCAGACCTCGATTTTTACCGCGGTTGGGATAATGCGGCGACGTGGCAGGCCTGCGGATGGGGAGACTTCTTCCTGTTCCGGCTCGTTAACAGCAACGAGCTTAAACTTGAACACCTGCCGCCCATCATCACATTCGCGCCAGGAGTCGACCAGGTGAAACAGCCCGGTATAGGACCAAATACCTTGGCGGATCTTTTCGTAGACGCGTACCGGCTCCGGTGGGCGCACGCCGTTCTTGTAGGCCGTCGCCGCTTGCGCGAATCTCCCGTTCTCAGTGAGGTTTCCTCCGGAAGTTTCCAGGGGCTGATCAACCAGCTTTGGACTGGGCGTCTCCTTTGAGCGCGGACAATCGTGGCCTTCATAAATCAGCGTCGTACCGTCATCCTCAAGTCGGTCGCGATAAGGCGCGTTCGGACGCCGCGACATGAGGATGACGGAGTAATCACGCCCGAGCCGGTAGTTCATGCCGCGCTGGAGACTGACGCCTTCGCGTGCGCACATCTGCAAATATGAGATGATCTCGTTGGGTATGCGCGCGGTACGATTCCGCTATGGGTTGAAGACGGATCACAGTTTCTTGTCGACGCGCTTCAGTATATCGCTTTCCTTTGAAGAAGCTTGCTCCTGGAGATCCTTCCCCCGTGCCAGGATGTCCTCGACCCACTTCCTGTCGTCCAGGTCCTTCGTGTT
Source organism: uncultured Phycisphaeraceae bacterium (assembly GCA_964574815.1). GTDB lineage: Bacteria > Planctomycetota > Phycisphaerae > UBA1845 > UBA1845 > CAZNPL01. Next base: position 166,923 of record CAZNPL010000001.1, on the reverse strand, counting down.
GATCTTGACGTTCAGGAACGCGCCCATGACGGCGGTTCTGGCGCAAAGGGCGGCTACGCCTACGTCGGAGATAGAGGCCTGCAGGCCCTTCTCGGCCATCGCCTCGATGACTTCCATCGACTCATACGCCGTTTGCATCACCCGGAACGGAACCTCGATGGCGTTCTTGGTCGCGGCCGTGATCGCCTCCTGCTTCGCCTTCTTCTCTTCGTCGGTGCCCTCGGAGAGGCGCCAGGCATCCATGATCTTGTTGAAGGCGTCCGTGTCGTCGTCGATCAGCCGCAGCAAAGTGTCGTGGCACACCTTGCCCTTCTCGGCCCACTCTGAGAACTCCTCCCAACGCTCGTCCCAGCCGCGCTTGTGCGACGACAGATTGGCCACCATGGTGGCCAGTGCCGCCCCGAGCGCCCCGATGTTGGCCGACACCGACCCGCCGCCGGGCGCCGGCGACTCCGACGCCGTCTCGTGCACGAAGCCCTGTACCGTCAGATCAACGAGCTTCTTCTTCGATTTGTCGCGAATGGCGTACTCGATGATCTTCTCTTCGGGGTTGAACGGCGTCAGCTCGTCAAGCCCCATCGACTTGATTGCGATCTTGATCAGCTCGGCGTCCGAGACGCCCAGCGACCGATGTTGCTTACGCAAGAAGTACCTGCCGGCGTCGAGCACCGCCGACAGCGGCATCAGGCCGACCAGCTCCGAGCCGGTCACCCGGACCCCCCGGGCCTCGGCTCGCTTGCAGCACTCGTCGAACGCCACGTGCACGGGCGTGACGGTGATGTTGGTGAGGTTCATCGAGATCTGGGCGACGCCGTACTCCTCGATGAACCAGCCGATGCCCTTGACGCACTTGAGCGAGCCGGGCTGCCAGACCTTTTCGCCCTTCTCATCCAGGACCGGCTTGCTGCCGGGCTTGCCGTCGACGGTCTTGACGCGGCCCTTCTCGCGGACGTCGAAGGCGATGGCGTTCGCCCGTCGCGTCGAAGTCGTGTTGAGGTTGACGTTGTAGGCCACGAGGAAGTCCCGCGCCCCCACGGCCGTCACGCCGTACTTGGGATCGAAGGTGCCGGGCCCGAAGTCGGTCTTCCACTCGGGCTTCTTGAGCCGGTCGGGCAGAGCCTCGTACTCGCCGGCGCGGCAGGTAGCCAGGTTGCGGCGGTCGGGCTTCTTGGCCGCGTTTTCATAGAAGTAGCCCGAGATGCCGACCTCCTCGCCGAGCCGCTCGCCGAGCTTGTGGGCGTAGGGCACGACCTCGTCCATGGTGATGTTCGACACGGGCACCAGCGGGCAGACGTCCATCGCTCCGAAGCGCGGGTGCTCGCCGCTGTGCTTGCTCATGTCGATCAGCTCTTTGGCCTTGCGACCGGCCCGCACGGCGGCCTCGATCACCGGCTCGGGAGCACCGACGAAGGTCACCACGGTCCGGTTGGTCGCCTTGCCCGGATCGACGTCGAGCAGCTTGGCGCCCTCAACCGACTCGATCTCGTCGGTGATCTGCTTGATGACGGCCATGTCGCGGCCTTCGCTGAAGTTGGGGACGCATTCGATGAGCTGGTCGGTCATGGGTTCCTCCGTCGTTTTCGGCGCTTCGTTCAGTCCGTCTGTAGGGTGCGATTAAACGCGGTCTTCGGCCATTTCGTCAAGGTCTGCGCGCGGAGACGCGACGACCACAACGCAACCGGCTTCATGGATCGCCAAGCTGAGGCGACAACCGAAATGAAGTAGAACACGCATTAGGCGGGGATGTTCGGTACCTGTCGGGTACCGACCTAAAGGGCGAGGAGCTTCTGCCACGCAGGGTCCGGTGTCGGGTGGAACCCGACCTACGTTGAGCGCTTGTGGACGATCTCGCCGTTCTTGATGACCGTCCTTACGCAGTTGCGGCCTACTTCATAGAGCCAGCGATCGTAGTTAGGCACGTCGAGGATTGTGAGGTCGGCCTGGTGGTCTTTCTTGATCAGGCCCAGGCGGTTCCGGCGGTTGACGGCTGCGGCGGCATTGACGGTGACGGCCAGCACGCATTCGGCCGGCGTCATTCGCATCTGCGTGCAGGCGATGCTCATGACCAGCGGGAGCGACTCGACCATCGCCGAGCCGGGGTTGTAGTCGGTGGCCAGCGCGACGGGCAGGCCTGCGTCGACGATCTTTCGGGCGGGGGCCTGCTCGACGCCGAGGAAGAACGAGCACCCCGGCAGAAGCGTCGCGACGACGCCGGCTTTCTTCATCGCCTCGATGGCCTCGTCGTCGATCGTCTCGAGGTGATCGGCGGAAACGGCCTCGACCTCGGCGGCCAGCCGCGAGGCGCCGATCTGCGTGATCTGGTCGGCGTGTATGGTGGGAATGAGCCCGCGCTCTTTGCAGGCCAGCAGAATCCTGCGCGACTCTTCGAGCGTGAAAGCGGTTCGCTCGCAAAACACGTCGGCGAACTCGGCCAGGTGCTCGTGGGCGACCCGGCCCAGAAGCTCATCACTGCAGACCAGGTCCACGTATTCGCTTCGCCGGTCGGCGTATTCGGCCGGGATAGTGTGAGCGGCCAGGTACGTCGGGATCAGCTCCACGGGCTGCAGCTCGTTCAGGCGTTTGACGGCACGGAGCATCTTGAGCTCGTCGTCCACGTTCAGGCCGTAGCCGCTCTTGACCTCGATCGTGGTGACGCCGTTGGCCAGCATGCGCCGCAGCCGTGGCAGGGCGAGCTCGACCAGGCCTTCGAGCGAAGCGCTGCGGACGAATTCGACGGAGGCCTTGATGCCGCCGCCCTCCTCGGCGATCTCGGCGTAGGATTTGCCCTGGATGCGGCGGACGAACTCGCGTTCGCGCGAACCGGCGTAGACGCAGTGGGTGTGCGAGTCGATCAAACCGGGAACGACGCAGCCGCCCCCGGCATCGATTACGTCGAACCACTCGAGCACGACGCAATCCGCGTCCGAACCAACGGCGACGATCTTGCCTTTGTCGACACTGATGTAAGCGTTTTCGAGAGTTTTGACGTCGGTGGTGTTGGGCACCGGGCCAACATCATCAGTCGGCAGAACGAGTTGGCCTATGTTGCGAATGACGAGCATTGTCAACGCCCCTGGCGTTTGATAAGGCGACAGTCTCTCTCGAATCCTCGTCCAGCTTCATCGAGTCCGTCCCGGCAGGTCGCGATCGTCTCGAGCAGAATGTCCAGCCGCTGCTGCGGCGTCAGGCTTTCGTAAATATGCGCGGTCCGCCTTCTGCTGCTCCTTGAACGATCCGAACTTCTTGACGACGCGCTTCGTCGTTTTCTTTCGATCCGCCCGAACAACCGGTTCTTTGTCTTTCCCACATTATACGCCGGCCAGGGCCAGGAACGAAGAGAACGGTCCCGCGGTCCACAGGAAGTCCGCCGAAAAAACCGTTTGTCTTAGTGCCGGACACGCGTTGCCGTTGAGTAGGCCTACAGCGTGATGCGCTGCGGCTCATGCACAGCCAGCGCCTCCAGCCTGGTCGGCTCAACTTGGATTCCCCAGCCGAAGCCGGTCAGCGGGCGGATGCGGCCGCCGTAGCCGAATCGCAGAGAACGCCGGCTCACGTCTTCGGTCAAGAGCAGCCTGCCGAAACTGCCCTCTGCGTATCGCACGCCCGGAGCCAGTTCGAGGAACTTGCGCGCCGCTGCGGAAAGGATGCTGGTTTCGCCCACCATCGAGCCGAGTTGAATGGTCAGGCCGCGCTTTCGGGCGAACTGGGCCAGCCTCAACGACGGCAGGAACCCTCCGCACTTGCTGATTCGGATGTTGACACCGTCGACCGCTCCAGCGTCCGCAAGGCGTTCGGCATCGTCGAAAGTCACAAGCGATTCGTCGGGTATCACGCGGGTTCCGGTTCGCTGCTTCAGCTCCGGAAGCTCATCGTCCGCGGTTTTGGAGAGCGGCTGCTCGACCGCATCGATGGGAACGTCCCCCCACGCCGTCAGGCGTTCGCAGGCCTGTTGCAACGACCACACGCCGTTGGCATCGATGCGCAGCGACGCTTTGCCGGAAGCAATCGGCTTGGCAAGGTACCGGGCGAGCCAGGCCAGCCTTTGATCATCGCCGGCATCGCCGATCTTGAGCTTGAAGTCCCGAAGCCCGTAAAGCCACATCGCCCGGGCGAGCCGCTTCACCTGTTCGATCCGCGAACTGGCCAGCACGCCGCTGCAACGGATCCGGCGGATGCTCCCGGGCGGCACAAAGTCGTTGAACCCCAACCAGCCGGCGGCCTCGTCGATCCGCCGGCCGAAGTGGCGGGAATAGGCGTCAAGCAACGCGAGTTCCACCGCCGCGCGGGCGGCCGGTGCCGCGGCGCCGCTGCGATCGTGCCAGGGCAGGGCGTCGATCGCTTCCAACGCGAACGCGAAGCTCTCCGGATGCAGTGTGAGCAGGTATTCCAGGTAAACATCCCGAATGACACCCACAACCGATTCAACGGTCTCGCCGGTAACGTACGAGCGCGGCAGCGTCTCTCCGTACCCGGTGACATGGCTGTTCAGTTCGACCTGAACGACCACCGGATCGGCCACCGCCCTCTTCGACGCGGCGTGAGAAACCTCTTTGCGCAGAGGGATCAAGAGTGGATAGATCGTGAGTCGTCTGACGGCTGAACGTGCCATTAGAGTTGAAGCTTACCCGCCCGAATCCTGCCGCCAATAGCGAGATGACAATCACGGCGTCGATAAGGACCGTGGTTGCCCGACACTACCCGGCTTCCGGGGCGGCCAAGGCCGCCTGATGGAACGTCTTGAGAAGGCCTGACAGCACGATGATCACCACCGCCAGCGCGATCTGCACGTTCATCCATTTCTCACTTTGTGCACGCAGCGACTGGAAGCCGGGGCTCCTGCCGGTCAATGCGATGGCCAGAAAGAACACGGCCAGGGCGATCAGGAACTTGACGCCGAACACCGCGTGGTAGGGCATGGGAGGCACTTCGTGGACGATGGCGACGTAGAAATTGTAGCCGCCGGTGATAATCAGCAGCGCGATGCCGACGTGCACGAGCTTGCGCCAGCGGGCGAGCAGGCGCTGCCGCAGGTCCTGATGAGCGCCGGTCGGAAGCGCCGCACGGGCGGTCGGCATGACGGCGAATCGCATGACGATGGCGCCGCCCACGACGACCGCCACCGAGAGAATGTGCACCCACCGGCACACGAGCGACAACGCGTCGATCACATTCACGGCTGCTGCCATGATCAAACTCCTTTCGTTTCAGTCAGAACCGGGCTTGCAATCGCGGCGGTTGGCGTCATCGCCAGGAAGTTGGATATGAGCCGAGTTCCCTCGACGGTGAGAAAGCTCTCCGGATGGAACTGGACGCCTTCGATCGCCATGGTCGTGTGCCGGATGCCCATGATTTCCCGTCGGTCTTCGCTCCAGGCGGTGATCTCGAATTGGGGCGGCAGCGACGCGCGGTCGACCGTCAGGGAATGGTAGCGCGTCGCTGTGAACGGATTCGCCACGCCCGAGTAGATGGTTCGCTCATCGTGCACAATCCGGCTCGTCTTGCCATGCATGAGTCGCTCCGCGCGGATGATTCGACCGTCAAAGGCCCGAGCAATGCACTGGTGCCCCAGGCACACACCGAGGATCGGGAGATCCCCTGCGACATGCCGGATCAGCTCCACGCTGATTCCCGCGTCGTCAGGCGTCCCGGGTCCCGGCGAGATAACGAGGTGAGTGGGCTGCAATGCGCCGACACTCGCAACCGTCACCGCGTCGTTTCGGCGCACCTCGAGGCGGATCGAGGGGTCGATGCCGCCGATGCACTGCACCAAGTTGTAAGTGAACGAGTCATAGTTATCGATCAGCAGAATCATCTTGGCTGTTGAGCGTGCGCTCGACGAATCCCGTATCCAGAGTCCCGCTGGTAAACGCCTCCAACTGGAGAATCTTCTGATGCAATGGAATCGTCGTCTTGGTCGGGGTGATGACGAACTCGGCCAGGCATCGGCGCATGCATGCGATGGCCTGCTCGCGCGTCGGCTGATGGACGATCAGCTTTCCGATCAGCGAGTCGTACCGCGGCGAAATGCGGTAACCGTCGTGAGCGTGCGAGTCGACCCGAACGCCGAAACCGCCCGGGGGACGAAACTTTTCGATCCGGCCTGCACAGGGGCGGAATCCGTCGTCGGGATTCTCCGCGTTGATGCGACACTCCAGCGCCGCCCCTCGCGGCCTGATCTCGCGCTGCGTCATGCCCAGCGGTTCGCCCGCCGCGATGCGGATTTGAGCTTTGACCAGATCGACCCCGGTCGTCAGCTCCGTGACGGGATGTTCGACCTGAATGCGGGCGTTCGCCTCGATGAAGTAGTAACTCTTCTTTCCATCGACCAGAAACTCGAATGTGCCCGCGTTGGTGTAACCGGCCGCCTTGGCAAGTTTCACGGCCGACTTGCACAGGTCCTCGCGCCTTCGCGATTCCAGCCCGGGTGAGGGCGACTCCTCAATGAGCTTCTGGTATCGCCGCTGCGTCGAACAATCGCGCTCGTACAAGTGGATGACGTGTCCCTGCTGGTCCGCCAGAATCTGCACCTCGACGTGCCGCGGTCGCTCGAGGTATTTTTCGAGATAAAGGCCCGAATCGTTGAAGGCGGCCTGTGCCTCCTGCCTGGCCTGATTGATCGAGGTTCGCAGCTCGGTTTCGTTGCGTGCGATGCGCATGCCTCGCCCGCCGCCGCCGGCCGCCGCCTTGATCATGACCGGATAGCCCAGCGCCTGGGCGGTTTGTACAGCCTCGTCTATTGTTTCGATGATGCCGTCACTGCCGGGCACCGTGGGCACTTTGGCTTTTTTGGCCAGTGCTCTGGCCGAGGCCTTGTCGCCCAGTTGGCGCATCGCGTCGGCGGTGGGCCCGATGAACTCAATGTTGGAATCCCTGCACTTCTCGGCAAAGGCGGCGCTTTCGGCGAGGAACCCATAGCCGGGATGAATGGCCTCGGCGTTGGCGACCTCGGCAGCCGCGATGATCCTGTCGCTCTTGAGGTAGCTTTCTCGTGCCGGTCCGGGTCCGACGCAGATGGCTCGGTCGGCCAGAGCGAGGTACTGAGCGTCGCGATCCTCTTCCGAGAAGACGCACGCGGTCTCGATGCCCATCTCCCGGCATGCTCGCAGGACCCGTAGCGCCACTTCACCGCGGTTGGCGATCAGGATTCTCTTGAACATCGGTATTCGTCAGTCCTTCGCAACCGGGGCGTCAGGAGGGTCGGACCGCGAAGAGGGGCTGCCCGAACTCGACCGCCTGCTCATTGGCCGCCAGCACCTTCTCGACGATTCCGGCGACCTCGGCGGGAATCTCATTAAAAACCTTCATGGCTTCGATAATGCATACCACCGAGTCTTTGGTGACGGCGCTGCCGATCTGCACGAACGGCGGCGCGCCCGGGTGCGCCGACGCATAAAAGGTCCCGACCATCGGCGACGTGATCATCACGAGGTTGTCCTCTTCGTCGAGAGACTCTTGAGAAGGTGCGGCCGAGGCGTTCCCCCCCGCCTCCGCGGGCGCCGGATTGGGGGCGCTGGAAACGGTGAGGGGGTTGGGAGCGGGTGTATCGTTCTTGCCAGGCCGGCGCAGCGTGATCTCTTCCGAACCGCTGCGCAGCGAAATGCTCAGCAGGTCGTTGTCGACCATCAGTTGAATCAATTCTTTGACTTTGTCGATGTCCACGGCGGGCGTCACTCCCACTGCGGCCGGTCAGGTCACGTGCCGTCACAGGACCGCACTGTCGAGGTCTTTCTTTAAATCGCTGAGAACGCGGTACCCGTTTTCGGTAACGAGAACATCGTCCTCGATACGCACGCCGCCGACGCCTGGAAGGTAGATGCCCGGCTCTACGGTCACCACCATACCCGGAGCAAGCAGCTCCTCGGATCGCCAACTCAACGAAGGCGCCTCGTGCACGTCCAGCCCCAACCCGTGCCCCAGCCCGTGCCCAAAGTGTTTCCCATATCCGGCCTTTTTGATGAGGTTCCGGGCGACGGCATCGACGTCGCACATCCGTTCGCCCGGGCGAATGGCCTCGATACCAGCCATTTGAGCATCCAGTACGATCTTGTATATCTCCCTGATGCGGGAGGGGATGCTATCGACGAACACACAGCGGGTCAAGTCGCTGCGATAGAACCCCACGACTGCGCCCCAATCGAAGAGAATCGCACTGCCCTTCTTGACCTCCCGGTCACCCGCGTGCGCGTGGGGATGTGAAGCATTGGCCCCCTCGGCAACGATCGTCTCGAATGCTCGCCCGGAGGCACCGCGCACCCGCATCTCATACTCCAGCCGTGCGGCCATCTCCCGCTCGGTCTGTCCGGGGCGAATCGATTGGCACGTGGCGACGAACGCGTCCTGCGCGACGGCGATCGCGTGGTCGAGGGCTTTCAACTCCTGCTCATCCTTGCTCTTACGCATCTCGTTGACGAGCGGCGGGGCCTTAACGATGCTGGTTGGTTTGGCCTGCTTCCGCAACGCCGCCTGCGTATCCACGGTCATCCCGTCGGGCTGGATCGCGAGCCGCTCCAGTTTCAACTTCCGACAGACTTTCCCGATCTCGTCGGTCAGGAGGAACTTGCGCAGGTGCTTTTTGGCCCATGGTATCTCGTCGCCGATCGCCTCTTCAAAGCGACTGTCGCTGATGACGTGCACGGCGCGCGGCGTGACCAGGATGGCAGAATCCTCTCCGGTAAAGCCGGTGAGGTAGTAGCTGTCCATATGTTGCGTGATCAGGTAGGCGCCGATGTTGCGCTTGGCCATCGCTTCCCGACAGCGGGCGATGCGCCCGGCGATGGTGGGATCCGGTTTCGTTTGTTTCGTTGAGGCCATTGTTCTCCGCTCCATCGTTGTGTGGTCAGGGCCTGGCGCGTTTCGCGGGCGTCATGCTATCGAAGGGCGAGACATGCCGCAAATGCGAGAGGGCTTGTGCTGTGCAAGGAAACCGATACACCCCTCGCCGCGACCGCGGGACGTATGTACTCAAGCGGCGTCAGCGTATCCGAGTATCCGAGTGGTCAGCGTTTACGAGCACGTCGCTTCGTTGAGCTTTTCTTGCTCTTGGCGCTCGATTTGGCTCGGCCGGTAGTTTTTTTCGTCTTGGATCTGGACAAGGTCTTCCTGGTAGTTTTGGAGGTCGCCCTTGTCTTCCTGGCCGTCTTTTTCCCGGTTGTCTTCTTCGACGCCTTCTTCGCCGGCTTCTTCTTGGACGCGGTGCGCGGCTTGGCGGGGCTGGTGCTCTTCTTTGACTTGGCGGCACCCTTGCGTGCACTCTCGGTTTTACCGGAGGGTGCGTTTGCCGCCACCTTCTTCGCTTTGCCTTTGGCCCGGGACGCCGAATCACCCTTGGCGGCCTTGGCCCGCTCGCTTCGCTCGGCGACAATGCTCATCGCCTCGTCGATCGCTCGTTGCCGAGCCTTTTCTGCGGCCGCCGGCACCGGCACTTTTGCGTCAATCTCGTAGATCGCCAGTCCGGAATAGTATCGCTCGGCCTGCAGCCGCTCCAACTGGGCCTCCGCCTCGCTTCGCTCCACGCATTTGAGGAGCGTGACCGGCATACCGTCGGAGAAACCCACCAGTTTCCACGCCAGCGGGACTATTTCCTTCGCTCCAGGTCCTCGCTTCGACGACGTGCCCTGGCCGGACGGAGAGGGTGCGGCCTCCGCTGGTTTGGACACTGACGAGTTGGATTGGTCGGGCGATTCGCCGCCCTGTTCGGCTTGTTGCATGCTTTCTGCGCCTCGCTCGCTGCCCCGTGCCTTGCGCCCGGAGACGCGCCAAGTCATTCCACCCAAAGGACTTATACCAGGACTCTGGGGACCACACAAGTTCCGCCGCCGATAAGCCCGACCTCCGCAGAGCGGCATTCCGTTGCGGTAGGAGGGGGGCGCCAACGACCGCGAGGACGCACGTCGGCCTCGGTCCTTTCACGTGCCCCATAAGGCTCATATCCACCAAGCCGGGCGTTGATCCTGACAAACCCGGGCGTCATTCATGCCGATACGGGTTGCGACAGCGGTCGGCCGACGACCCGTTCTTGACCCGATGACCCATTACTTGATAAGGGGCCGCCAGCATGATCTCCGCACGTAAACCGTCGCTCGAGGCTTTGCGACAGGGGGCCGTCTCCCGGCGTCTCGCCGAGACCCAGGCGAAACAGGCAGCGCTCGCCGAGGCCAACGCACCGACGGACGCGGCGGCCGAGTCCGGCGAGTTTCGGCCCAAACCCATCGAATCCATCAAGGAGGCTCGGTTGAGCGATGCTCTGATCGAATCGCTGATGTTCAAATACCTCCTCGCGGTGGGGCATGACACCGGTCGCGGGATCGCGTCGGCCATCGCCATGCCGCCCAAGCCCATCATCGAGATGCTGGCCAATCTGAAGCAGCGTCAATTCGTTTACCATAAGGACAGCACGACGATGGGCGACTTTGAGTATGCCCTCACCGACGCCGGACGGGAACGGGCGCGATCGTACGTTGCCGAGTGCACGTACGTCGGGCCGGCTCCGGTAACGCTCGAAGACTACGTTGCTTCCGTCGGAGCCCAGAGCATCACGCTGGAGCAGGCCGGGGCGGAAGATCTTATGCAGGCGTTCAAAGGCCTGCTGATCAACGAGCACATGTTCGAGCGGCTTGGGCCTGCGATCAACTCGGGTCGTGGGCTGTTCCTTTACGGGGCGCCGGGCAACGGCAAGACGAGCATTGCGGAACGCATTACAGCATGCTTCGGCGGGTACGTCTGGGTGCCGTACGCCATTTTCTGTTCAGGCGAGATCATCACTTACTACGACCCTCAGAGCCACGAGGCGGCCGAATCAGAGGGGCCGCGGATCCTCAAAGCCGAGCAGACCGATCCTCGCTGGATCAAGATCCGGCGTCCCACGATTTGCGTCGGCGGCGAGCTGACGATGGAATCGCTTGACCTCCAGTACAACAGCTACACGAAGATCACCGAGCCCTCGCTTCAGCTCAAGAGCAATACGGGAACGTTCGTCATCGACGATTTCGGCCGCCAGCGCATGAGGCCCATTGAGCTGCTCAACCGCTGGATCGTGCCGCTCGAGAAGAGGTATGACTACCTCACACTCGCCAACGGCAAGAAGATCCGGGTTCCGTTCGACCAGTTGATCATCTTCTCGACCAACCTGGAGCCGCGGGAACTCGTGGACGAGGCCTTTCTGCGCCGAATTCCGTACAAGATCAACGTGATCGACCCCAACGAGGAGGAGTTCCGCGAGCTGTTGGAGATGACGGCTCCCGTCATCGGCGTCGACATCGAACCAGGGGCCGTGGACTACCTTGTGCAGAAGCACTACGTCGAGTCCGGGCGCAGCTTTCGCTGCTGTCAGCCCAGGGACCTGCTCCTGCAGATCAAGAATTTTTCCACGTACCAGAACGTGCCGCCGGTCGCCACCGAAGAGATGTTCGACGCCGCTGTCGAGAACTACTTCGCGGTCATGTAACGGCTCGGTACCGCCGCGCAGCCGTAACCAGCTTGTCCATCTGCGGGCGGTGGATAGAATACTCAAGGAAGTCTTTGGCCGGTAAACCCGAGTTTACCCGCCGGGCTCGAAGCGCTCGTAGCTCAATTGGATAGAGTGGCGGACTTCGAATCCGTAGGTTGGAGGTTCGAATCCTCCCGGGCGCAGTCAACAGCGCAGCTCAGAGAACACCGAGTTACCGGGCTGCTGCATGTCGAACAGGGCGCGAGCTCGCGGCGCCGTTTGTGTGGCAGGGCTAGCGGTCGAATTCGTCTCCTCGGAATGTGTCCCCAAGGTACTCCGCCCGTACGAGTTCGTTGCGCACCAATTCCCGGGGCGTTCCCGAAGCCAGGATGGTGCCTTCGACCAGGATGAAGCTTCGATCGGTGATGGTGAGCGTTTCGCGCACACTGTGATCGGTTAACAGAACGGCGATTCCCCGTTCGCGGCGAAGCCGGAGAATCTCGCGCTGCAGCTCCTGGACCGCGATGGGGTCCACGCCGCTGAATGGCTCATCGAGCAGGATGAGCTTCGGGTTGGTGATGAGCGCCCGTGCAATCTCGAGTTTGCGACGTTCGCCGCCCGAAAGGGTTCGGGCGGTCTGCCGGGCCTGCCGAGTCAGTCCGAACTGTTCCATCAACTGCTCGGCCGCCTCGATCCGCTGTTTGCGGCTGAGTCCTCGCAAGGTCTCGAAGATCGCCAGGAGATTGTCCATGACGGTGAGTCGCTGAAAGACGCTCGGCTCCTGGGCGAGGTATCCCATGCCGCGCTGAGCGCGCTTGTACATCGGCAGCCTGGTCACGTTCTCACGGTTGAAGATGACGTCCCCCTGCTCATGGTCGATCATCCCGATCACGATTCGGAAGCTCGTGGTCTTGCCGGCACCGTTGCGGCCCAGCAGACCGACGATCTCGCCCGGCTGAACCTCAAACGAGACGTTCTCCACGACGGCTCGGCCGTCGTAACGTTTCACAAGGTCCTTGGCCTCGAGCAAGGCGCTTTCCGGCATGTCGCTAAGCGGCCTCCAGGCGTGTTTGGCTGCAAGTGGACGACATGTTAACAACCTGCCCGCCGATCACCTGCTACGCGGCGGTCACAGCGGCGGATTGTGTTACAACCCTGTAAAGCGTTCTCAAGCGAGCCGCCGCGCCGCCAAGGCATTCTCTCTCTAACCTATTTTTTTTCAGGGTCTTACAAGCGAATCGCCCGCTCCGCCTTCGAGCGGAAGTCGCCTTGCAGGGCCATCTTCATTAACATTTCGATAATTCAGCGGCGGTTACATTTCTTTGCGAGCGGCTCGCCCGGGCTGTGGATAATCCCGATTCGAGCGTATCGGCCGCGCCATCCCGGCCTCCGGTCGAGCGCAACGGCAGGACGCCGGGATGCACGAGTCTAACGGTCCGTTTCTTTTCGTCCACTATGGCGAGCGGGATTCACGCCGGGCGTGCATGAAGGATCGGATCGGCTGGGATTCCGGCGGGACGTCATGCGTGTTCGGCTCAACTTCGAAGCGAGCGACGTATCCGGTCAGTGTACGTCAGCGAATCCACCGCATGCGGCCTACGTTGGGCACGAAACGTTCGATGAAAACCTCGCCCCGTCCGGGAAGCCATCCGGGCCGGATTCCGCTTGGCCAATAGACGAAGAAGGCTCGACCGATCAACTGGTCGCGCGGGACGGTGCCAAGCTGGAAGTCCTCGCCGCGGTCACGCAGATGGAGGCCGGCCTCGTCCCAGAGTCGGGAGTCTTTGCTTGCCGGGCTGTTGTCGCCGAGCATGAAGTATTCGTCTTCCCGCAGGAGGATGGGGTTGTCGGTGGTACCCCAGCCGGGCCTTCGACTTCCCACGGAGCCGGAGTTTCCGATATGGGGTGATGTGTAGTATTCATCGCGGTAAAGCACGACGTGCCAGAGTTCGACATCCAGATCGGCCGCCGTAATCCACGGAGCGACGGCCGGGGGTGGGCTATCTTCTCGGAGCGCGCGTACATCGGGAGCGTACTGCTCCGGCGTAGTGAAAAGCACCTCGCGTCCTTCGATGGCGAGCGATACGCGATAGTCGACGTTCTGCAGGGCGACCTCGAAGGGTCGTTGATGTTCGAACGGGGAGACGACGGTTTCGGCGAGTGTCTCCACGTCGGCGCGGTCATCGGCCCAGTGCAGCAGTGCCACGCGTCCGTCCGCGTGTAACCTTGCCGCGAAGCGGTCGTCGCGTTTGAACAACACGAACTCGACGTAACCGTCGCCGCCTTGCGGGTTGACCACGGCGGCGAGTTTGAGGTCCGAGACGGGGTTCCATCGGGCTGGCGGGACGCCGATGTTATAGGCGTTGTGGTCCACGATCGGGCCGTACTCCGCTGCGTGTCCGGAGGCGGTTCGGGCGGGGTAGGCGTCGAATCGCACGGTCGCGAACCCTCCGTCAGCCCCGTTGAAGGCGAGGCGGCGCCCCTCAACCTTCCAGGCGGGGCCGACGGCGGGGTCGGGTATCCATCGCGGCTGGCCTGGGTCCCACTCGCGCGGCAGATAGTCATGGTCGTAGGCGGTGAACCAGAGCGACTCCTGGGCGGCTTCGGTCTTGCGTCGAATTTGAAGCTTGGCGGTCAGCTCATCGAGCACCGGTTGAGAAAGCGAGCGAGTCAAGATGCGCCGATCAGAGGTTCGGCGCAGTTGTCCGGTCCGCTCGAGGTACTTGAGGTGTCTTCGGTACTCGAGTTCCTTGAGCGTCTCGACGGACAGTTCGGCGGCGGGGACGGTGTAGATGTCGCCGTCGATGATTTCGAGCACTTCGCCGGGTCGGCCGACAAGACGCTTGATGAAGTTCTGGTCGCCCCTGGCGGGGTTCTTGAAGACGGTCACGTCCCAGCGCTTCGGCCCCAGAGCGCCGTTCCCGATATCGAACGGCCATTTGAACACCAGGATGCGGTCGCCGGCCTCCGCATTGCTTCGCACTTTCAGCCGTCCTGCGACATAGACGGCGTCGTGGTATTCCAGGTTTGAGTTGAGGTGGCCGCAGTTCTGGCAACGTACCTGGGCGCCGGGTCCGTGAAGGCCGGGGACTTGGCCGGCTTGCGGGTCGTTCAGTCCGTAGGCGTTTTCCCAGCCGCAGTCGTCGCAGATGAGCGTGCCGTGCCTGCCGTAGAGCGTGGAGGCCATCGAACCGGTGGGGATGACGAAGGCCTCGACGATGAAGGCCCGGAACACGAACGCAAGGATGAAGGCGACCACGATGGACTCGGTGGTCTCCTTGAATTCCTGGGGCGCGGAATTCGAGCGTTGCGTCGTGGCAGGCTGCTTGGATGTCTTCTGTTCCCGTTTCGGCATCGGGTTGCTCAGGAACGTCTGGATATCAAAGCTCGCGGCCATTCGCCGGGAAAAACTCGAGGCCGCTGATTCAGGCTAGTCCTTTCACCGCGGGCACGTCAAGTCGCCCTGACCGGTTCCGCCGATGTCCCATCACGTGAATCCGTATCGGTCTTTCCGGACGAGACCGTCCTATTTCGGTTTTACGATTTAACACTGCTCCCGAGCATGGGCACCGGTGCAGGAGCATGCCCACGCAAGCGTGGACACGGCACGCGGCGGATCGCAGTCCTGTTGGAGCAGCAGAGCAGGTGAGCAGTGGATCGCAGGCGTGCCTCCTTCGGAATCGTTGCCATGTTTTTCAGTTGTTTACCTGTTCACCTGATCGCCTGCTCCACGCTGCGTGCGTTTGAGATCCGACGCAGCTTAGGCATAGCTGTGGAGGCCGGTAATGACGAAGTTGATGACGATCCAGTTGAAGAGCATGACGCCGCAGCCGACCACGGCCAGGATGGCGGTCCAGAGGCCTTTGTCTCGGACCTTGAAGCGGACATGGACCAGGACCAGGAAGACAATGAAGGTGTTGAGGGCGAAGACCTCCTTGGGGTCCCATCCCCAGGGCCGACCCCAGGAGTGGTCGGCCCAGATGGCCCCCATCACCAGCCCGGCCCAGAGCATGACGAACGAGAGTTCCATCAGGACCATGGTGGCGCCGTCGAGGACCTGTCCGCTGGTGACGCGTCCGCCGGTGAGGAAGCCTCCTTTTCCGCCCTTGGCCTGCAGGATGAGCGAGCCGGCTCCGCCGACGGCGGCGTAGTCGGGCGGTCCGCCTCCCAGGCGGTATCTAAGATAAAGCAAGGCGGTTACGGCGGCCATGGCGATCAGTCCGTAGCTGAGGATGATCACGTTGGTGTGGATGTAGAGCCAGACGTCGTGAAGAATGGGCATGATGTTGTCGATGTCGGGACTGAGGGTGGCGGGCATGAAGTGGTTGCACATGGTGGCGGTCATGCCGCCAACGGCGGCGCCGAGGAAGAAGACGTTGCGCATGGGCGTTCGGCGGGCGCACCATTCGAGGGCGAAGGCGACGACCGCGGCGAGCCAAGTAGCGGCGGTGATGGCCTCGAACATGTTCGCGTTCGGAATGCGCCCCGAGATATACCATCGTAAAGCAAGGGACAGGCTGTGCAGCCCGAAGGCGCCGACGAACAGGGCGATCCCGGCGATGCGGGCGCCTCGCCAGCGGTAGATGACCGACATGAGAAGCGGGATGATCGCCAGGAGGTAGACGATCCAGATCCAGGTCATGCCGTAGTTGCGGAAGTACCAGTTTTCGAGCTTGAGCTTGTCGAGGTCGGGGTAGATGTCCGGGTTGACGGTTCGGACGAGGGCGGCGAATCGGGCCAGCCGTTCGTTGACGGCGGCGGCATCTTCGTTTTTCCAGGCCTCTGCGAGGGAAGCCCACGACTGAGTAAGCTGTTCGCTGAGCTGCGGATCGAGTCCGGGTACGCCTCCGCCGCGGCGGAAGCCGGCGTGCACGTCGTCGGCCGGCATGTTTGCCGAGCCCCACAGCTCGTCCACCGTGTGCCAAGCATCTGACTCATCGCCCTGGGGCGGCGGAATGATCCGAAGAAACCGCTCCAGGAAGCCTGGACGCATCCTGGCCAGCGCCCCGCGTATCCTGTCGACCGGCTTGGCCGTTCGGATCAGATCTTTCTCCATGTCGTCAAGCAACGCCGCGATCATGGGCAGTTTCAGAAGCGCCGGCGAGACCAATCCCGTGTCTCTAAACGTCTCGATGACGGACATGTCGACCGACTCGACCTGGGCGAGGTGATCGGCGATCCGCTGTCGAATGGGCTTCTTCTTGACGCGGATGACATCCGCGTGGTCATAGGCCTCGGGCCGGAAAAGAATGTCGAGGTACGTGAAGGCCGGGTCCTGACCCGCGACCTCGTGACCACCACTCACCGCGCGCATGTGCGATCTGGCCACCGAGTCGAACGACTTCAATCGGCCGGACTCCTGGACGGCGATGCTCTTGATGGGTTCGAGCTGGACGCCCTGGGCGAATGCGGACGGTTGCGGCGCGGGCGGGCGGTTCGTGATGTTGTAGACGATCACGTAGCCGATCAGCCCGACGGCGAGCACATCGACGATGCGGCGCCGGGTCCTGGGCTTGACCAGACCGAGGATGAACACGAGGGCGCTGGCGGCGAAGGCGCTTAACAGCAGCTTGGTGAACAAGGCGGCGGATATCATGTCAATCCTTTGAATTCAGGGCTTATACGGATACAACCGTCTCCTCTTCGGGCACCGCGGAGGCCGTCGCGGTCGCGGGGGCCTCGATTCTCGCCCGGCCGGCCAGTTGGCGGCGGCGCCGGATGATCGGCTTGACGTAGAAGGCGAAGATCATGCCGGCGACGGCGATGGCGGTACCGGCCAACTGGATGTAGACGCCGTTGCGGTTACCGACGCCCAGCCCAGTGTAAGTCATCCCGGGGTGGCTCTGCCCCGGCGGGTCCCACTCGGATTGGAAGTACCAGAAGCCCCCGTAGCTGGCCGGACGATTGGAACTCATCTGGACCGGTTCGGACCAGCCGTCACCCGTCTTGAACCGCAGCATGCTGACGAAGTCACGAACCGTAATGTTACTGCCCGTGTAGCCCCCCGCGTGCGTGGCGAGATCGAAACGCTCGAGCGCGATCGGGGCGGGCAGGTCGGCGCGTTCCCGTGAGAACATGAGTTCGACGGTCCGGCCGTCGGGAAGCGCCACCACCTCGGGAAGGTAGCTGAAGCGTCGGGGGACAGCGTACTGGTCGTTAGGGAAGGCGTAGCGGTTGTACTGGAGCCAGCGGCTGTGGGACCAGTCGTCTTTGGACAGCTCGACGCGGATCATGGAGAACATTTCGCGGGCGTTGCGTTGGCGCTGGGCCAGGGGGACCACGCGCGGGCGGAGGTCCTGCCGTGCGTGAACCATCATGCGGTTGACGGTCAGGAAGAGTTCTTCGCGAATCTGGACGGGTTGGCCGGTTTGCACGGCGTACCGATTAATCTGGTCGTCGGGATTGCGGACGAGCACGTGGTGGCCGACTTCGCCGGGCGCGGCCACGACGGTGATGACGGCGCGGTTGCCGGGGGTGAAGGTCATTTCGATGGCCGGGTCGGGCGCTTCGGAGTGTCCGGCTTCGGTGACGTCGCGAGTGGCCTCGGGGTCGTCGGCGACGAAACGCGTCACGACTTTGCCGTCCGGGTCCTTGATCTCGACCATCGCGACCGAGATTGTCTGGCCTGCCAGCCGTCCGGATTTAACCGGGAGGTTGTTGACGACGTTCTTGATGCGGTAGGCGTAGTCGGTGCCGTCGATTGGAACGAACGGCCTGTCTTCGGCCGCGGTGGTCATGTCGTCGGAGAGAGGAACTTCCAGTTCGGCGCCGCTGTTCGGGATGCGGATCGTGAGCATTCCATCTCCGGAAGCGGCGAGCCGCTCGAGTTCCTCTGGCGTATCGACCCATTTGAACTGCAGCAGGCCGTCCTCGGCGGAGCTCTTGCGGGGGTCGAAGGCGACCAGTTCGTGATCGGAGCGGGCTCCGGAGGTGGTGTGGAGCGTCAGGTTGACGACCGGATTGATGCGGTCGCCCTCTTCGTGCCAGGCCGAGGCCATGAAGGCGTATCTGAGGAACGACGTGACACGGACGTCGTAGTCGGCGAGCGGATCGCCGTGTTTCTCGGCGGGCGGGATGGGCAGGTCGATGGGCCGCAGGGGGATATCCTCGGTGCCCGGAGGCATGACGACGTCGTCGTAGGAGGCGATTCGCTCGTGGTAGTGGGGCAGGTCGCGGATCGGGCGTTCGATCCAGGAGTCGGCCCCGGCGCGT
Organism: uncultured Phycisphaeraceae bacterium; assembly: GCA_964574815.1. Classification (GTDB taxonomy): domain Bacteria; phylum Planctomycetota; class Phycisphaerae; order UBA1845; family UBA1845; genus CAZNPL01. The sequence goes on along the minus strand of CAZNPL010000001.1, from coordinate 148,286 downwards.
CGGGCGTAGAGGGCTGCGGAATTCATCAGGTAGAACTCGGTTTGCGGCTCGTAATCGAGGGTCATGGTGACGGACTCGTCGACGAGCGGTTTGCCGAGGGTCTTCTTGGCGCGGGTACGGTCTGGGAGGATGTCCTCGGTGTACTGGGGGTAGCCGGCGAGCAACTGCCGGGTGTATCGCTGTTCGGGGGTGATGACGTCGATCCAGACCATGTAGGCTTTCTTGCCCTTGTCGTCGCCGGAGGCGATCTCCCATTCGGGGAAGATTTGAGCGATCGAAAAGTGGTACTTGCCGTTGTCGGCGACGGCGGAGATGTGGTTATTGGTGCGGACGACCATCGAGACGGGTTCGGTGCGGCCTGGGAGCTCGATGAGGGCTTGGCGGCGGAAGACGGCGATGTCGCCTTCGAGCTTGGTGGAGAAGTAATAAACGCTTCCGAGGGCGAGGATGATGATGCCGGTGTGGATGGTCCAGACGCCCGCGTTGATGAGACGGAGGGGGATCTGGCGGATGGTGACGGTGACCATGTTGATGCAGAGGAGGGCGATCAGGAGCTTAAAGGGCCACCAGTGGAACCACTCCATCTCGGTCATTTCGAGCCAGGCGTGTTGTCGGAGGGGCGGGATGGCACTGCCGATCGAGCTGTAGACGAAGATGGCGACCAGCGTAGCGATGCCGAACCAGACGCTTTTGGCCCAGCTGAAGAAGAGGATGTCGAGGACTCCCTTTCGGCGAGGGTACGGTGTCATCGTGATTCGCTTATCAGGCGTTGAGATTGAGATTTCAGCAATCGGCCCGACGCCGCGGCGATCGATCCGGCGTGCCAGCCGGGGGATGAATCGCCGTTTGTGGGCATTATAGGGTTGGTTGGGGGGAAGGGAAGGGAGGGGAGGCGGATAGGGACGAAGGGACGAAGGCTTGGTTGTGAGAGGTTGAGAATGTCTGCGGTTGCGTTGGGTTCGTTTGGAAGAAGGAGGCACGAAGGAAGTGGCCAAGGGCGTGGGGGTTCGGGTTGGCGGGGCTTGTGGCTTCCGGCTCGTTTTGGGTTCGTTTGGAATCCTGGTCCGCAGATGTCGCAGATTGGCGCAGATTGAGCGGGGTCCGGTGGCTTCGTGTGGCGCGGGGGTTTGAGACGCGGGGGTGCGTGGGGTGCGGTCGCTGGCGTTCCCGGCTCTGATACGCCACGCGACAGGCGGCGGGCTGAAGACTTAGGACTGATCCGCCTGAGGCGGGATGACTCGGGCAGCCCATTGGGTTCGTTTGGAATGAAGAGAGCCACGAAGGCACGTAGGCACGCAGGCACAAAGTGGCGCCCGTCGCGCGGGCGTGTTTGCAAGGGGCGCCATTGGCTTCGTTTGGCGCTTTTGGGGTGCCCGGAGTTTCGCTGGTAAACCGAGCGCCGGAGGGGCGGGCGGCGTGGTGGGGTGACGCCTGATAAATGACAACTGATAACTGGCGACTTTTGCAGCGTTTGGCTTCGTTTGGAAATAGAAAGGCACGAAGGCGCCCGCCTGAGGCGGGCAGGCTCCGGCACGAAGGCGACGGGCCATCGGGGGGAAGGTCGCAACCGGCGGGGCTTCTCGGTCCCGGGCTGGAATTGGGTTCGATTCGAAGAGACACACGTGCCGGCGTAGTGAGACCGGCGGGGGAGCCCGGTGCGTCTGCAGATTGGCGCAGATTGCGTCGGCGGGGAATGGCGGGCTTGGTCGATTCGTTGGTTATGCCTTGCTGAGCATTGTCCGTTCATCCTTCGTCGTCTCCGTTGGCGCGCACGTTGGGTGCGCTGCCTTCTTTCTGTCTAAAGAACACGGGGGGTGTTCAAGGTTTTCTGGAAACAAGTGGAACAGGCGATATCAGTGTGTTTTCGGGGTCCAGGGGCAAAGGGGTTATCAGTTGTCGGAGGAGAAAGCAGTCAGCCGGAGCGCGCTGGAGGCGGGCGTTTTGTCGGGAGGTCCTTGCGCGATTTGGCGTTGGTTTGCTTTCGGATCGTGAGCGCAGGTTGCCGGCGCGACGCGGACCAGGCCGGGCTTTGGGTCCGCTGTCAGTTATCGCGTCGCCCGCTTCGCGGGCTTGGTTGCCGAGGGGGCCGGCGACCCCCGGGTTGGGCAGTCGCTTCACTCGGGGCTGTTGGTGCGGCGCCGGGCTACGCGGGGTTGTTTGAGTGGTCGGGAATGTTGATCTTCGAGTGTCGGGCAGGGCCGTCGGTTGCTGTAATCGCGAGCCCACCTCCGGAGGAGGTGGGCCACCCGCCCTGGGCTAAGAACTCCTGAACCCTTTTTTCATTCTTGTTCGAGGAGTTCGTTCAGTTTGCGGAGGGCTTCGTCCTGGATCTGGCGGACGCGTTCGCGGGTGAGGCCTACCTTGAGGCCGATGTCCTTGAGGGTCATGGGTTCGCCGTCGTCCAGGCCGAAGCGGAGGCGGAGGATGGTGGCCTCCCGCTCGTCGATCTCGTCCAGCATGCGCTGGAGCATTCCGCTCTCGGATTCGGAGAACATGGCCTCGTCGGGGCGGGGGGTCCGTTCGTCGGTGAGGGTCTCGGAGAGGGAGAGCTCGGCCTCCTCGGAGGGCGATTGTTGGGAGGAGGTGATGGCGGTCACGGCGCGGCGGATCATGTGGACCTTGCGTTCCGGGAGGTTCATGAACTGGGCCAGCTCCTGGATGGTGGGCTGGCGGCCTTCCTGTTCGATGTAGTGGGCCCTGGCCTGCTTCCATCGGGCGATCATCTCGACCATGTAGGCGGGGATGTGCACGGGCTGTCGGCTGTTGATGAGGCTTCGCTTGATGGCCTGTTTGATCCACCAGGAGGCGTAGGTGCTGAAGCGCGTATTCTGGTTGGGGTCGTAGCCTTCGACGGCGCGGATGAGTCCGAGATTGCCCTCCTCGATGAGGTCGGAAAGCGGCATGCCGCGACGGCCGAATCGCTTGGCGATGTTGACGACGAGGCGGAGGTTGGAACGGACGAGCTGTTCGCGGGCCGCGACGGCCTGCTGTTCGACGTCCTCCTTCTCGTGAAGCTCTTCAATAGACTTCGGGGTGCGGTTGGCCAGTTGCCTGGCGCGCTGGATCACCGCGGCGAGGTCGCGTTCCTGGTCGGCGGACAGGAGCGGCGCATCGCTGATCTGCTTCAGGTAGGTCTGTATACCGGCGTCTCTTGCGATGGCTGTCTCCCTTGGTCTTGCGGCGACGGCGCAGCGGAGCCGGCGCGTCGCTTACGGAAGCGGCGGAACCGGCAAAGCCTGGTTTCCAAGAAACTCGGCGGTCAGCGTTCTTCTTCGGTATCGGAGGAGTCGGTCGTCTCGGCGCCCTCCGTTGAAGCTTCCTCATCCCCTTCGACCGTGGCGGTCGGTTCCCCGGACTGCTCTTTCTTATCGGCGGTTTCTTCTTCCTGCGTCTGTGGCTCGGGTTCAGCGGGCTTCGGCGGCGGCGGCCGGGTGCCTCTGGCGGCCAGGTCCTGAAAGTCCGTGTAGCCCTCGCCGGCTGTCTGGAGTCCGCCGCGTCGGGCCTTTGCGGGTTCCTCGGCCGCTTCGGCCTCGGCCTGCTGCTGTGCGGACCAGGCGGCCCGCTTCCTCGAGAGTCCGATCTTCCGTTCGACGGGATCCACACGGAGGATCTTGACCTGGAGTCGCTCGCCGATCTTCACCTCCTTGTGCGGGTCCTCGACCTTATGATCGGCCAATTCACTGACGTGCAAGAGTCCTTCGAGGTCCGGCTCGAGTTCGACGAACACCCCGAAATTGGTGATCTTGGTCACGGTTCCTTCGACGATCTGGCCGGGGATGTAGTTGGCGGGGACGGCGTGGAGCCAGGGGTCTTCGTGCAACTGCCGGAGGCCCAGTGCGATGCGTTGCTTATCCTCTTCGACCTTGAGGACGACGCATTCGATTTCGTCGCCCTTCTTGAGCATTTCGGACGGGTGACCGATTTTCTTGGTCCAGCTCATGTCCGATATGTGGAGCAGCCCGTCGATGCCCTCTTCGATTTCGACGAAGACGCCGTAGTTGGTGAGGTTGCGTACGCGTCCTTTGATGCGGGTATTGGGCGGGTACTTTTCGGCGACGCGCGTCCAGGGGTTGGGCTCGATTTGTTTGATGCCGAGGGAGATCTCCTGCTTGTCCTTATTAATGTCAAGGACGACGGCCTCGACGTCCTGGCCGGGCGTGAGGATTTCGGAGGGGTGGTTGATGCGTCGCGTCCAGCTCATTTCGCTGATGTGGACGAGACCTTCGACGCCGGGTTCGAGCTTTACGAAGGCGCCGTAGTTGGTGATGTTGACGACTTCGCCCTTGACGCGGCTGTCGATCGGGTAGCGCTGCTCGACGTCGTCCCAGGGGTTCGGCTTGAGCTGTTTGAGGCCGAGGGCGATCTTCTCCTTGTCGTGATCGATGCTGAGGACCTTGACGTCGATGACTTCGTCGATCCTGACGATTTCGGAGGGGTGTCCGACGCGGTCCCAGGACATATCGGTGATATGGAGGAGTCCGTCGATGCCGCCGAGGTCAACGAAGGCGCCGAAGTTGGCGATGTTCTTGACCTTGCCGGAGCGGATCTGGCCAACCTCAATCTCCCGCATGAGCGATTCTTTGGCGGCGGAGCGCTGTTCTTCGATGAGTTCACGGCGGGAGATGACGATGTTGCGGCGATCGGTGTCGATCTTGAGGACCTTGGCCTCGATTTGCTGGCCGATGAATTCTCCGATGTCGCCCGGTCGGCGTACATCGACCTGTGAGGCGGGCAGGAACACGGGCACGCCGATGTCGACCAGCAATCCGCCCTTGATCTTGCGCATGACCTTTCCGGAGACGACGTCGCCTTCGGATTTGGTCTCGACGATGTGTTTCCAGTTGAGGGCGCGATCGGCTTTACGTTTGGAAAGAACGATCTGGCCGCTGTCGGACTCGATGGCATCGAGCCAGACGTCGACTTCGTCTCCGGTGTCGATGCTGTCGACGTCGTCCCATTCGCCCTTGGGGATGGTGCCTTCGCTTTTGAGTCCGACGTCCACAAGGACGTCGTCGCCGGCCCAGCCGATCACTCGGCCCTTGAGGATAGCGCCGGGCTTGTACATGTCCTCTTCGCGATCGAGGGTTAAACCCAGCGAGGAGAGATCGTCCGCCATCTCTCCGAGTTCGGCGCCAAGCTCGTTTTCGTCGATGTCAAGTTCGTTGATTAGATTCTGGTCAACCATGTGTTCCTTTTCGCCTGCGGGCGCACCGCCCGGTCGACGCGGCGTCGGCCGGCTCAACGGGGAGTCCGCACTTCAAGAGTTTGTCGCTACTGACTTGAGTCCAGGGTATCGCCCGCGCGGTCCGTTCCGCGCTGATCCACGGCGATGCCGAATCCCGGATTATATATCGATCGGGTCGGGATCGCCAAGTGAGGCGGTGTTCGGTTTTGGGGGTGGGGTGCGTGACAGTTTGGGCGGGACCTCTGGGAGGGCGAGCCTCCCGGCGAGGCTTGAGGTTTGTAGCGATTGCGGCTCGGCAGGAGCCTCGCCCTCCCGGGATGGTCCGCCTGCCCATCGCGCACTCGTTGATCGCGTCCCTACTTCCGGCGGCGATTGACTAGTGTCGTGGCCCGGGTCATCTGTGGGGCGGGCAAGGGGGCAAGCTTGCGGGTCTGCACCACGGCTGTCGCGCTACTGGTCCGAGCCAGGCGGGGTTGCTTGACCCCCTGCAATAGGCCACCTACCCTACCGCGACGATGAGCGGGACGGAACGAGACATTTGCCTGGTGACGGGCGGTACGGGGCTTCTTGGCAGCCATATTGTCGAGCAGCTTCAGCGGCGCGGTCGGCGGGTTCGGGCGCTGGTGCGCCCTGGGGCGGACGATTCGTGGCTGAGAACTCAGGACGTGGAGATTGTGCTCGGGGACGTAGCCGAGGCGTCGACGCTTCCGGAGGCGTGCCGGGGGGTCGGGACCGTGTATCACGCGGCGGCTCGGGTGGGGGATTGGGGCCCGTGGGAAGAGTTTGTCAGGGTTTCGATCGACGGGACCCGCAACATGGTCAAGGCGTCGATCGACGGCGGGGTATCGCGGTTTCTGCATATCAGCTCGATCAGCGTGTACGGGCATGTGAATGAGGCGGGGCTGGTGCTCGACGAGACGGCGCCGCTTGGGAGGTGCCTGAACCGGTGGAGTTACTACAGCCGGGCGAAGGTTGCGGCGGAGGAGATCGTTTGGGACGCCTGGCGGTCGGGGCGGCTCGAGGTCACGGTGGTCCGGCCGAGCTGGCTTTACGGGGAGCGTGACCGATCGACGCTGGGGCGGATCATTGACGCGATTCGGCGGCGTAAGACGAAGTTGATCGGGGACGGGTCCAATCGGTTGAACATCTCGCACGCGGCGAATGTGGCCAAGGGGGCGATCCTGGCGGCGGAGTCGGATCGGGCGCGTGGTGAGGCTTACAATTGCAGCCACGATGGCGTGATCACGCAGGCGCAATTCTTCAACGCGGTGGCGGCGGCGCTGGGCGAGCCACCGGTGACGCGGTCGGTGCCTTACGGGGTGGTGAAGCGTGTGGCGTTCGGGCTGGAGGTGTTCGGGCACTTGTTGAAGATCAAGAAGCCGCCGCTGGTGACGCGGTACTCGGCGTGGCTGATCGGACGGCGGTGCTTCTTTGAGGCCCAGAAGATCCGCGAGCAGTTGGGCTGGCGTCCTTCAATCAGCTACGAGGAGGGCATTCCGGCGACGGTTGAGTGGCAGCTTCAGCAGCGGGAGACTCCACGTCAGCCGGCGGGGGTGTCGCCCGTTGGCGTCTGACCGGAGTCGGCCGCGTGCGAGTGACCTATCAGGCTCTGTGCAGGGGATCGTCGGGTGTCGGTGCGAGGGGTTTCGGCTCGCGAACCGCAGGCAGCCTGAACTACCCTTTCCGGACAATCGGGACGTCGATCGGACAACCCGGATCCGTCGCCGCGCCATTTGGATAGAATTCTGAACCTAGTGTGCTCCTGCGAACTGCGGGACCCGTCCTGAGGTCTCTTCCGAAGCACGTGCGGAACTGCCAGCAGACTCCCTGATTGTCCGGCCGACTTCGTTAGCCGGTATCGGTGATGTCGAGGTCGGTATCGTCGATGATGAAGCCGGCGTTTCGGATCGAAATCTGCAAGTTCCTCGACGCTTCGACCGCTTCCTCGATATCACGTTCAAACCGCATCATTCTTTGTTCACGCTGGCGTTCGAAGGTGGCGGAGCGTGTCCGGCGGCCTCCACGTTCTTGGGATCGCTCGTCTTCAAACTCCTCGCGTTCCTGCTGAAGTCGGCCGATTTCGGCCACGTGAAGGTCGTGCAGGTGTCGCCACAGGCGTACGATCAGCCCCTCGGTGGTTCCGCCGCGGAGCCGATTGGCCACCAGGAGCGACTCTTCCGTATCTTCGGCGCGTCGAACGAGTTTGTTGTACTCGGATCGATCGAGCGGCGAGCCGCGCAGACCCTGTTCGGCATGCCTTGCCAGCTCTTCAAGCGAGGTTCTCGCGGCCTGAATATGCTCGACCGCCAGAGCGGTGGCGGCCTTTCGGAACACCTTCGGGTCGGTCAGACTCTTTCCGTCAAACTGTCCGTCGGGGTAGCGTTCCAGCAGTGCTGTTCGTGCTTGCGCGTGCCACCTCACGTCTTCGACGTCACTGCGTTCGAGGCGCCTGAACACATCGCCCGCTTTGTCAAACTTGCCGGCTCGGAACAGGTACTCGCCTTCCAGGCGGCGAAGCTCCTCTTTTTTGGCTTTGGTGAACGCCCGCTGAACATCCGGGACCAGGAGCTCGTCGAGTTGGGCCTTGGCGGCGGCCAGGTTGTACTCGTCCAGATGCTTGGCCACGTTCGCAAACCGCGGATCGCTCGTGGTCAACGATACGGTCAAGGGCGGCTCGCCCTGGCGCAGGGTCCGGGCATAATCAACTTGGCGAATCACGGCGTTTTTCACGTTTTCAAAGGAGAATTTGATCGGCGTGCCGGTCCATGCCAGGGTACCTTCGAGTTCGTGTGCTTCGAACTCGCCGCTCATTCTCGAGCCGTTGGTTGTGTGGAGCCGAAGTTCGTCGTCCTCGGTCGTTTCAATTCTGGCGACGGAGCTGACCGGGACGGGAAGTTGGAGTCCGTCATTGGTTCTGAAGCGTACCAAGCCCTTCACATCCTTGAGTGCCAGATTGAAATCGTCACCGCCGACGAGGACGACCTGTCCCTTCGGCACCGTTGGCGCTTCGCTTGGAAGCTTGAAGCCGATCGACGCGATGCTGTCCAGGTCGATGGAAAACGGCTCGGTACTGCCCATCGTGAAATCGATTGATCCCTCTTCTGCATGAATGAGAATCCTGTTGCCGCCGTCCAAGAGCACGGCCCCGTACTCGCCATCCTCCTGCTTGACCAAGTACGCCGTTGCAGCGACCGGAATTTCGATCTTGCCAAGAGGCGAAGACCATGTGATCGTGTCGCTGGCCGGCTGGCCGCACAGCAATGACCCGGTCCCTTTCATCTTGAGGCAGGTGTTATCCGATTGCCGCTCCACGCTGGGCAACCGGTAGATCAGATTCTGATCCACCAGGAGATCCAGAAACGGGAATACATCAACGCCGCTTGGTACGCGTCCTTGATCGAACGCGATGCGGATCATCTCCTTGGTTAGATTTGCCGGGATCAGAATGGCCAACGCCGACCTGCCGGTATCTCCGCCGCTGGCCAGCGTTGCGATGCCGACGAGTTCCCCGTCGATGGTCACGGCGGGACCGCCGCTGTTGCCCTGATTCACGAGGATGTTGGTATGCACGCCTTTGATGCGGCCGCTGGGACTTCGCGGAAGGTCAACGATATTTCCCTTCTGAATCGCAACGAGTGGGTGCGAATCGCGCGACTGCCGGCGGGATTCGCCGCCGGGGAAGCCGTAGCTCCACAGAACCATCTTCAGTTCGAGGTCGTCGCTGGGAAAAAACTTCAGGAAGTTCGGCGTCTCGAGGAAGTCGCCGTCCTCGTCGTAGACCTGAAGAACGGCCATGTCCGCTTGGTCGTTCGAGTATAGGACGTTGGCCTTGTACTCCTTCTCTTCGTCGGTTCCGCTGTTGACGACCACCTTCCATGAGAGCCGGTTGTATTCCATCCAGATCTTGGTTTTTTCCACGGGGCTCTTGCCGTGGCCCGGATCCGTCACGTGGTCGTTCGTGACGCACAACCCGGTGCGATTGACGAAGAAACCGGTTCCCGAGCCGATGGGTGTGTCGCCTTCGGTATTCTTGGAGTGCGCCGTGATGACCATGACGGTGGCGCGCCGCACGCGTTCGTCGACGGCATCGGACATGCTCTGCCCGAAGGCGGTCGAGGAAAACGTCAACACCAACATCGCGAACGCTGCGATCGGTCGAATCAAGCGTCGTCCACGCTGTAGAGCACCGTTTTGAGGGGGCGTAATACGAAATGTCATGATTTCCATCCTCAATTCCAAAATGACAGCGACCTCCGCACGTTGACTTACGAGAGCCGTGCCACGGAAAGCAGGGATTCCGAGTTTTCTCCCGTCAATCAACATCCTATCGACGCCCCAAATACGCGGCAACTTGCGCCCGCCAAAGCGCCGGCCTGAACTGTCATGCGAGCTCCGATGAAGTGCCGTACGTGTCTGTCGTGATGGGGCTCGCGACAAATCCTTACATCGATTCTCCGACTTGCATGTGGTGCTTCTCAAGCCGATTCGGCCTGATTTGAGCGGCTTAGCCGGCAGCCGTGCGTTGCCGCGATGCGGATCGCCGGCATCAGCTTTGCCTGACCTCGTTGTGCGTCGGGCCGAGAGCACACTAGAATTTCAGGGGTTGGCCGGGGTGTTAGAGGCGTCGGCAACGGGGAATGAGGGTCAATCATTCGGATCGCGACGCCCGGTTGCTTCGTTGCAAGGCGCGACAGGATTGCAAGAGATATGTTGCTGACGACAGTTGCGATAGGAACGGGTGCCCTCGCCGGTGGGTTGCTCGGGTGGTTCGGGAAACGCTCGTGTGACACCGGCGGGTGAGCCACCGGCAATCCGCTCACCGGAGCCATGTTCGGTGCTCTTGTGGGCTGGATGATTGTGACAGGTCTGTCACAGTAAGGCTGGAAGAAAGCCCGTCGTAACACAATCGCTGTGGATCGGCGACCCGCTATCCGGTTTGCTCCGGCTTGGGGCCGGGGGCCCCGGTTGTCGCGGATTTCCGTTGACGGGCTACCGTGGGCCGCATATTCCAGCCAACGGCGTCCGGACAAATTTGCGGGCAGGGGCGAACTGGTAGAAGAGGCTTCATCAATGGCTGACGCATCACTTTTGGAGGCATTTCCCAATCCGCACCCCGACGGCCACTATCTCATCGAGCACACCGCCCGCGAATTCACGAGTCTCTGCCCGGTGACCTCCCAGCCGGATTATGGGACTATTTTCATCCGTTACGTTGCCGGCAACTCCTGCGTCGAGCTGCGCAGTCTGAAGCAGTATTTCCAATCCTTCCGCAACGATGGCGTGTATTACGAGGACGTCACGAACCGCATCCTTCAGGATCTGGCCAGCTGCTGCGAACCGCGCTGGATGGAGATCACCTCCTGCTGGTCCGTCCGCGGGGGAATTCAGAGCACGATAACTGCCAGCCGAGGCGATCCTTCGGTAGTACCGGTCTGTCCCGCCCGCAAACACGCGTCTGAGACAGGCGCAAATGCCCCCCGCTGACTGGGGCGCGGCGCTCGCTTTTTGTTGACTCTGAACCGGCGAATCACTAGCATCGGGTTCTGTTGCTGGAGAAGGTAAACCGCGCGTTCCCGCCCATCGGGTACGCGGCTTCCAGGTGAGAGGACCTCGGAGGGGAGGAGCTTGGCGGGCTGGTCGGCGGGACCCATCGGCTCGTTCCATCGAACGGTGCCTTTGGGATGCCGCCCCGGCAGCCGAGGCGCCTCACCTGCACGATTCCGGTCGACTGTCTTGGCGAACTGGCGAGCGATGCGCAGCTTGCGCGCGGAAGGCGTCCGCGGGTAACAGCCGACAGCCTCTGCCGAAAAGTGCCGCAATCCTCCGGTCCTGACGTTGAGAAAACGCAGCGAGTGCATTCGCCGCGCTGCCTGCGATGCGGCAGGCAGGTGCGAGGACGTTGCGAAGGATCTCTCTCTCCCTCCCCAGGCCCGGGTTGCAAGGACCGCACTCGGGTCTGGGTTTATTTGTTGCCCTGGCAACCGGCCACCGTATAATCATTTCAATCAGTTTTGAAAGGAATGTCCAGAATGACCACCAGTCTGGAGCAGTCGCGGGGGCTTTTCATCCGGCGTTGGGGGGAGATGGCCGCCAGTTGGGGGATCAGCCGTACGATGGCGGAGATCCACGCCATGCTGTTCATTTCGAACCGTTCGCTTTGTACGGACGATCTCATGGAGGTCCTGCAGGTATCGCGTGGAAACGTGAGCATGAACCTCCGCCAGCTCCTGAACTGGGGGCTGATTCACAGGGTGCATCGGCGTGGTGATCGGAAGGAGTACTTCGTTGCGGAGGGTGACATCTGGCAGATGTTCGAGATCATCACTCGCGAGCGAAGGCGTCGCGAAGTTGAGCCGATCGTCGAGACGATCGAGAAGTGCCGCTCGATGATCGAAGGAGAGCTTAACGGCAAGGATGAAGAGACGCAGGCTGACATCCGCGAATACGATCGCCGCCTCAAGGACATGCAGGAGTTCTTCACCACGATGAACACGCTGTTCAATCTGCTCATCAAGGCCGGCAAAGGCGGCGTGGGCAGTTTTATCACTTCGATCGGCCGTATTGCACAGAGATAGCTTACAGGATGCGGGCGGAGTTGCACTTGCGGCAAACCCGGAGCGACCGCACGCGTCTGGTCCGGCGGAGGCATGCATTCCCGAAATGCCCATGTTACGCATCTTCACTAGTTCGCGCCGCCGCAACAGGAGCGCGAAATACCCCAGTCTGCGATTTGGGCAATCTTGACACAGTTTTAACTTGAATTCTTGAGCGCGCGGGGGCTACCTTACCGTTTTGATCGGTTTGGGCGGCTCGGTGGCTTTGAGAACCGCGCCATCCCGCGCGGTAGACTCTGCACAGCGTGGTTGCAGAGAGGTCAGGCCGCGGGCACCGTTCCGAAGAGGTCGACTTCGACGTACTCGGGTCCCAGCCGCACGTTTCACGGGCCCCGCAAGGGAATACGATTTCACGATTGACACGCTTTCGCCGGCACAGCTGCATATGGAGAGCTGCGTACGGAGACCCAGCAAGCCCATCTGAAAGAGGAGAAACGACATGCACATGCAGCAACGCGCGGCGACTGAAGTCCGCCGCATGGCTTACTTGCCGATGGCGATAACGGTGTTGGCGGCCTTGGTTTTCGTGACGGGGCCGGCTGTCGCCGACCCGCCCGTCGGTTACTATGACAGTGTCGATGATAGTTCGGCCGCAAATTTGCGTGCCACGCTCCACGAGGTCATCGACGATCACACGCGCTACCCGTACACCTCGACAGCAACCGACACGTGGGACATTCTCGAGCAGGCCGACGAGGACCCCAACAACGCCAGTAACATTCTGGATGTTTACAAGAACGCCAGCTATCCCAAGTTCGGCGCCGGGAACAACTACTATCAGCGCGAGCACACCTGGCCAAGTTCGTACGGATTTCCCAACGACAACTCCCAGAACTACCCCTACACCGACTGCCATCACCTCATGCTTTGCGACGGGGATTACAACGCGTCTCGCAGCAACAAGCCCTACCGCACCTGCAGCGCCGCCTGCAATGAAAACCCCACGGATGTCAACAACGGCGCCGGCGGCGGAACCGGCGTTTACCCCGGCAATTCGAACTGGACCGAAGGGTCCTTCACCACAGGCACCTGGGAGACATGGATCGGTCGCCGCGGCGACGTCGCCCGGACCATGTTTTACATGGACATCCGCTACGAAGGCGGAACGCATGGTGGCACGGGGGCGGCGGAACCGGACCTCATCCTCACCGACAGCGAATCTCTGATCGACTCCAGCAACACCGGCAGCAACGAGTCGATCGCCTACATGGGCATGTTGACGGTGCTGTTGCAGTGGCACGCCAAGGACCCCGTCGATGATGATGAGCGTGCCCGCAACGACGTCGTGTACGGCTATCAGCTCAACCGCAACCCGTTCGTCGATCATCCGGAATGGGTCAATTGCATTTACAACGATGTATGCGGAACGCCACAGTGCATCGACAATCCTGACTGCGACGACGGTCTCTACTGCAACGGCGCAGAGACCTGCGTCGCCGGCTCCTGCCAGCCGGGCACCGACCCTTGCCCGGGCCAGGATTGCGACGAGGTAAACGACGTCTGCATCCCGCTGGCCACCAACCCCTGGATCAACGAGTTTCACTACGACAACGACAGCACCGACACCGGTGAGTTCGTCGAAATTGCCGGGCCGGCCGGCATCGACCTGAGCGGCTGGTCGGTCGTCGGGTACAACGGCAACGGCGGTGGCGTCTATGACACCGTCAACCTCTCCGGCACCATCCCCGACCAGCAGGGCTGCATGGGCACCCTGGCATTCACGTTTACCGGCATGCAGAACGGCTCGCCCGACGGGCTGGCGCTCGTGGATGACCTCGGAACCGTCATCGAGTTCATCAGTTACGAAGGCGTGATCACCGCCACCGACGGACCCGCAAACGGCATGACCTCCGTCGACATCGGCGTTTTCGAGCCAACGGATACCCCGGTCGGCCAATCGCTTCAACTGGCCGGTACGGGCGCCCAAGCCTCGGACTTCACCTGGCAGTCGCCCGCCACGAATACCGAGGGCCTGCCCAACAACAGTCAGACATTCGACGGGTGCGACGGCTGCACCAGCGACCCGGAGTGTGACGACGGGATCTACTGCAACGGAGCCGAAACCTGTGTGGCCGGTGCATGTCAGCCCGGCACGGCAGTCAACTGCGATGATGGCGTCGCCTGCACGGACGACTCCTGCAACGAGACAACCGATTCGTGCGATAACGTCGCCAACGATGCCAACTGCGACGACGGCCTGTACTGCAACGGCGCAGAGACGTGCGACGCGCTGCTCGATTGCCAGGCCGGCACCGATCCCTGCCCGGGGCAAAGCTGCGACGAGGCCACTGACACGTGCGTGCCAACCTCCAGCGACCCCTGGATCAACGAGTTCCACTACGACAACGACAGCACCGACACCGGTGAGTTCGTCGAAGTCGCCGGTCCCGCCGGCACCAACCTGAGCGGCTGGTCGGTCGTCGGGTACAACGGTAACGGCGGTGGCGTCTATGACACCGTCAACCTCTCCGGCACCATCCCCGACCAGCAGGGCTGCATGGGCACCCTGGCGTTTGCATTCACCGGCATGCAGAACGGCTCGCCCGACGGCCTGGCGCTCGTGGATGATCTCGGAACCGTCATCGAGTTCATCAGCTACGAAGGTGTGATCACCGCGACCGATGGCCCGGCAAACGGCATGACCTCCGTCGACATCGGTGTCTTCGAACCGTCCGACACGCCCGTAGGACTATCCCTTCAGTTGGCCGGAACCGGTGCCCAATCCTCCGACTTCTCCTGGCAGTCACCCGCCACGAATACCGCGGGCCTGCCCAACAACAGTCAGACGTTCGACGGCTGCGGCGGCTGCACCGGCGACGCTGAGTGCGACGACGGACTCTTCTGCAACGGCGCCGAGACATGTGTGGCCGGCTCATGCCAGCCCGGCACGGCCGTCGATTGCAATGACGGCGTGGCTTGCACGGACGATTCCTGCAACGAGTCCACCGACGCGTGCGATAACGTCGCCAACGATGCCAACTGCAACAACGGACTCTTCTGCGACGGAGCCGAGACGTGCGACGCCCTGCTCGGTTGCCAGGCAGGAACCGCCGTGGATTGCAGCGACGGTGTGGCCTGCACGGACGATTCCTGCAACGAAACAACCGACTCGTGCGACAACCTCGTCAACGACGCCAACTGCGACAACGGACTTTACTGCGACGGAGCCGAGACGTGCGATGCACTGCTCGGCTGCCAGGCCGGTTCAGCAGTAAACTGCGATGACGGCGTGGTGTGCACGACCGATGCATGCAATGAAAGCACCGACGCATGCGACAACACGCCCGACGACGGTGCCTGCGACGACGGCCTGTTCTGCAACGGCGCCGAATGGTGCGACGCCTTGCTCGGCTGCCAGGCCGGATCCGATCCGTGCCCCGGCCAAACCTGCGATGAGACCGGCGATGTCTGCGTCGATTGCACCGGCGACCTCGATTGCGACGATGGCCTGTATTGCAACGGCGCTGAAACGTGCGTCAGCGGGTCATGTCAGCCCGGCACGGCCGTCGATTGCAGCGATGGCGTGGCGTGTACGGACGATTCGTGCAACGAAACGACCGAGTCGTGCGACAACGTCGCCAACGACGCCAACTGCGACGACGGGCTCTACTGCAACGGCGCCGAGTCATGTGACGCGCTGCTCGGTTGCCAGGCCGGAACGACCGTGAACTGCGATGACGGCGTCGCGTGCACGGACGACTCCTGTAACGAGACGACCGGCGCTTGCGATAACATCGCCAACGACGCCAACTGCAATGACGGGCTCTACTGCAACGGCGCCGAAACCTGCGACCCAGCCCTCGACTGCCAGGCGGGCACCGATCCATGCGTCGGTCAGTTGTGCGACGAAGTCGGGGACGTGTGCGTCGATTGCTTCGATGACCTCGACTGCGATGACGGGCTGTACTGCAACGGCGCCGAAACCTGCGTCAGTGGCTCATGCCAGACCGGCACAGCGGTCGACTGCAACGACGGCGTAGCCTGCACGGATGACTCCTGCAACGAGACAACCGATTCGTGCGACAACGTGGTCAACGACGCCAACTGCGACGACGGCCTCCATTGCAACGGCGCCGAGACCTGTGACGCATTGCTCGGTTGTCAGGCCGGCGTCGCCGTCCACTGCGACGATGGCGTCCCTTGCACGGATGATTCGTGCAACGAGTCCACAGACGCCTGCGACAACGTCGCAAACGACGCGAACTGCGACGACGGCCTTTACTGCAACGGCGCCGAATGGTGCGATGCGCTGCTCGGTTGCCAGACGGGCACGGCCATCAATTGCAGCGACGGCGTCGGCTGCACGGATGACTACTGCAACGAGACAACCGACTCATGTGACAACATTGCCAACGACGCGAATTGTCCGGACAACGGTCTGTTCTGTGACGGGACCGAGTACTGCGACGCGATCAATGACTGCAGCAGCACCGGCGATCCGTGCGGCGTCGGCGAGACCTGCAACGAGACCACCGACGTGTGCGAGAGTTCCTGCGTGCCGTCGGGAGGTAGTTGCACGCAGAACTCGGACTGCTGCTCGAACAAATGCCTGGGATGGGGATTCTGCAAGTAGACTTCGACTGACGCGTCATTCACGCAGCCGGAACCAGGTAGAATCCGATCAATAACCGATCAGGAGCGGGGAGGCCGCCGGCCGCCCCGCTCCCTTTCGTTTTCAACCATCGGGGACGTCTCGGCCACCCTCAATGGTAGCCGGCGTTCGGGCGCGGCGGGTTGAGCTGCCGTAATCCGCCCGGTCACCAGACTACGCGCCGTTCATGTCCTGAGGCGTCAGGGTCAGGTAATCCGGATCGTAGCATTTGGCGCGCACCCGGCTCAGGATGTCCTGGTACACAGCGTCTTCCAGCGCGGGTGTTCTGCTGAGAATAAACAAAGTCTGCCGCCCCGGGTCGCCGACGACCGCCCACTGATAATCCTCTTCAAGCTCGATGATCCAGTAGTCCCCTTGCCCGAAGAAAAAGAAAGAGACCTTCAACTCGGCGTTCGTCTCATCGTTCACGACGCGGGCCGTCCCCTCGATACGATCGAGGCGTCCGGACGGATCGCCGATGCGGCATTCGTTGACCACGCGGACTGTGCCGTCGTCCTGCAGCGTGTACTCCGCCGTGGTGGCCGTGCAGCGGCGATTGAAGAACGTCGGGTAGCTGGCGATCTCGTACCACTTGCCCATGTACTGCTCGATATCGACGAACTCGACCGTTTCCAGCGGCGGCACAACAGGAATGGAGGAGCAAGACGGCATGAGAACAAGAACGTTGGCGATGCCCAGAGCGGCGCCTGCGCGAAACCACATGTGTTCGACCCTTTATTTCTAGTGATTCTTCCTAGCGCACCCTACGCGAGCGCGTGATTACCTGCGAACGGATATTCTATCACCGGCGACTGCCCAAGGCCGCGTCGACGGCACGAATGACTTTTGCGTCCAAGGGCCGCGTTCTCGGTCCGAATCGGGCGACTACTTTGCCGTTGCGGTCGAGCAGAAACTTCGTGAAATTCCATCTTATCTCCCCGCCGAATTCGGGGTTGGTTTTCTTCGAGGTCAGGTATCGGTAGAGCTCGCACTTGTTCTTGCCCTTCACCACAACCTTGGCGAACATGTCGAATTCTACCCCGAAATTCGTCCGGCAGAACTGCTTGATCTGCTCGTTGGTGCCCGGCTCCTGCGAGAGGAAGTCGTTGGCCGGGAAACCAAGGATCGCGAGTCCGTCATCCGCATAACGCTCGTGCAATTGCTGCAGGTCCTCGTACTGTGACGTGAACCCGCATTTGGATGCAACGTTAACGATCAGGACAACCTTGCCTCGGTACCGGTCCAGCGGCACATCATTCCCATCGATGTCCTTGACCGTGAAGTCCAACGCGGTCGTTGCGTCCTCAGTTGTCATCACTCGGCCCTCTCCCTCCTGGGTTTCCTGTGTTGATCTTGCGGCCACGGCCTTCGTTTCATACGCTGAAGCGTCATTACGGGCCTGCGAAGCGCAGCCAAGCAGCCCGGCAAGCAGCAACGGAAAACACCTTCCGCACAATTCGTACATTGCGAATCCTCGCTCATTTTCTTGAGTCGGTTGCGCGTCCACTTCGCTCAGGCTCGGTCCCAGGAAATGTCCGGGGCGAAGCCGGTGCGACGCCTCGGCCGCTCAATTCCGCCGGGGCAAACACCTCGACCAGCGTCCGACTCCGCGATGCCCTGACGAGCAGGTAGAGCAACGACGCCAGGTGCCCCAAGCAAACCAATGCAAGCACCCACGCGAGCCAAGTTACGACGCTTCTGCGGCAACACCACATCCAGACGGCCACGACCAGTGCACCGGCGTATACATCGATCAGCGTGACCAAACCCCAACGGTTGTCCGCCAGATAACGCAGCCCCATGAACACGTTCGAGTCCGACGCTGCCCAGACAATGCCGAGCAACAGCGCGAGGCCGCCCACAACGCTCAGCCCGATCACAATTCGCAGCGAAAGCTCCGCTCTCTCTCGTGGCGCCGCATTCATGGCAAGCTTACCGATCACTCCCCGGGGTCACCGCTTTCGAAAGAGATAGTGCGAGACCCACCACTCGTTGCCTTGCGAGTACCCGAACAGTTCGGCACACGTCATGAAGAAGATCCGCCAGCGCTGGTACCACCTATATTTTTCGCGAGGGCCGTATACACGCTCGAAGATCGCCAGGATCTCGTCGCGGCGGGCGTCGAGGTTCTTCAGCCATGCGTCGGCCGTTCGCTGGTAGTGCGTGCCGTCCTGGCGCCACTGTTGCTCGAGCGACAGGTCCCGCTGGAAGTGGTGCAGCAGGGTGTCCGCGGGCATGATGCCGCCGGTAAAGAAATACCGCCCGATCCAATCGGCGGGGCCTTTGGATTCGAATAAATACGTCAACCGGCTGTGGCAGAAGATGTGCACGAAGAGCTTGCCGTCCAGCTTCAGCCAACCGGCGATGCGGCGCATCAGTTCTTCGTGGTTTCGCATGTGTTCGAACATTTCGACCGAAACGACGCGATC
Source organism: uncultured Phycisphaeraceae bacterium (assembly GCA_964574815.1). Lineage (GTDB taxonomy): Bacteria > Planctomycetota > Phycisphaerae > UBA1845 > UBA1845 > CAZNPL01. The sequence goes on along the minus strand of CAZNPL010000001.1, from coordinate 129,467 downwards.
AAACCGATCGGCCGTCTCAAAGTCGTTCATGTCCGCTGTGATGACCGTGACGTTTGTCAACCCACGTTGCTGGCACTCGGCTTCGATATATTCCCGTTGGGAGCGAGAATTCGACACGGCCGTGATGCGGCTACTCGGGTAGTTGTCCGCCATCCACAACGTCAGCGATCCCCACCCGCAGCCCAGTTCGAGGACGTCCTGGCCGTCGGCCAGTTCGGCGTGCACGCACGTGACCCGCAGCGACGCCTCCTCGGCCTCATCCAGCGTGTGCACGCCGGCCGGCCAATAGCAACCGCTGTACTTGCGGTGACGCCCGAGCACCTTCTTGAAGAACTCGGCCGGCAATTCGTAGTGCTGCTCGTTCGCGGCGTCCATATGGAGCGCGATCGGTCCGTTTCGCATCTCCGAGAGCAGCCGGCGGAATTGGTCCTGCCGTTGGGCGATGTCGCACCGTTCGCGTTCGCGAAGGCTGCTGCCGACAAACGCGCGGATTCCACGACGCACCAGGCCATCAGGGACACGGCCCCGTTCGATCAGATCAATGGCTGTTGAGAGACCGGGCCAACTCATGGCTTTGACTCCTTCGGAAACCAGGGGAAAAACGCGTTGGTGGTCTGCTGATATTCGCGATAGCGTTCGCCGCGGCTTTGCAGGGCTCGCACTTCGGTCGGTGGAATGCCGGTGATTTTGAGCAGGAACACGAGCATCAGGACGGGGCCGAGGAGTGTAATCCACGCCACAGGGCCCAGCCCGATTGCTAACAACGGATATGCGAACCAGTGCAGCCATTCGAAGAAGTAGTTCGGATGCCGCGAGTAGCGCCACAAGCCGACCCGACACACTTCACCGCGATTTGCCGAGTCGCTGCGAAACCGCGCAAGCTGCCGGTCGGCAACGGCCTCACCCAGGATGGAGACGCCGAAAACCGCAACAGCGGCCACATCAAGGATGCCGGGTGGCCGGCCGTTGTGCATGGCCACATACTGCGGGACGGCGAACAGCACGACCCAGCTTGCCTGAAGCACATAGAAGACAAGCAGCACGGGCTGCTGCCGGCTTCCCGCCCACTCCCGGAGGTTGCGATACCGGCCGTCTTCCGGCTCGCTCGAAACGCGCCGCGCGAGATGTGTCCCGAGCCGAAGCGACCATACCAACGTGAACGCCGCAACGAGCACGCGCCGATAGATATCGCCCGACGTCAGGAACGCAAATGCGCAGACCAGGGCACCGATGCCGAACGCCCAGCCGACATCGACAATGCCTGCGTTCTGTGTGCGTCGTTGCACCAACCAAAGCACGAACATCAGCACCATCGCCGCGCCGAGCCCACCGCCGAGATGGAGCACCCAAGGACTCATGTCGCGTCTCCCGAACACTCCTGCAAGACGACGCCGGCAGAACGCTCCAACCCCGCCGCGCGCGTGGCCATCAGAATTTGAATCGGCAGCGTGCATCCCCAGAAGACTGCAAGGACGGACACACTCCAGAACGGGTTCGGCAATGCAACAACACCCAGCGCGGCACCGGCCGCATAGGCAAGCGGCCCGCTGAGCGCTCCCACGACGGCCGCGACCCCAAGTCGATCGCGCAGCCAGGAAAGGCTCGTGTTGAGTGTCGTCGCGAAGGCCACCCACAACGCGAAGATCCAGAGCGGTGCCGGCAAGACGGGTTGCGGGTTGTCTTCGAACTTTAGCGCGCCCAGCAGCGTGGCTGCAGTGTCCGCCGAGTACCCCAGTACAGCGGCCACGGGTATGACCCACAGTTCGACCCGCCGCAGCGGCGAGACGGCCAGATGCACCGCGAACACGACCGCTGAGACGCCGATCCCGATCCAGGCCGCGTCCGCCCGAACCGAGAGCACACAGGCCCACCAGGCGACTTGATGTCCCAGAATGTTCACGATGATGCGTGCCACCAGGACCACTCCGTTCAGATTGCGCCCAAGGGGGGCGTTCCCCGGAAGTCCGGCTTGACGAGAACCATCTGCACGTCGCCGATCTGCCGCTCCCGAAAACCCGCCTCGCAGTAGCAGAGGTAGTATTCCCACATCCGGATGAACGCCTCGGGGAAGCCGAGTCCGCGGACTCGCGGCAAGTGCTGACGGAACCGCTCATACCAGGCGCGAAGGGTCGTTGCATAGTGCGGGGTGATGTCCTCCAGATGCATCACAGTCAGGTCCGTGGCCCGCGCAACCGAGCGTGCCATCGCGCCGACCGACGGAATGCAACTACCCGGGAAGATGTAGCGCTTGATGAAATCGACCGATCGCTTCGACTCCTCGTAGAAGCGGTCGGCCATCGTAATCGCCTGGATGCAGGCTATCCCGTCGGGCTTCAGCAGCTCGCTGCACGTGCGGAAAAACTCGTCGTAATACTGCCAACCGACGGCCTCGATCATCTCGATGGAGACCAGCTTGTCGTACTTGCCGTCGAGATCGCGGTAGTCCTTGCGCAAGACGGTGATACGATCTTCAAGCCCCGCTTCGGCCACGCGCTGTTGTGCGAGCCGGTGCTGCTGCTCAGAGATCGTCGTCGTGGTGACGCGGCAGCCGTACTTGCCGGCCGCGTGGATCGCGAAGCTGCCCCAGCCGGTGCCGATCTCGACCACGTGATCGTCCGGCGACAGCTTCAGCTTGCGGCAGATGCGGTCGAGCTTGGCCACAGAGGCCTCGCGCAACGTGCTGTCCGGCCGCTCGAAGATGCCGCACGAATACGTCATCGTGTCATCAAGGAACAATCGGTAGAAGTCGTTGCTGAGATCGTAGTGCGCGGCAATGTTCCTCCGGCTGCCTCCACGCGTGTTGCGCCGCAGTGCGTGCCACCCGCGCTGAGCAATGCCCGACAATCGTGTGAACGCCCCGTTCAGTTCCGCAAACGAGGCCTCGTTGCGGATGAACAGGCGGATCAGCGTCGTCAGATCATCGCTGGACCACCAGCCGTCGATATAGGCTTCGCCGGCGCCGAATGTGCCGCCCCAGGCCACGGCGCGATAGAAGCGCGGGTCGTCGACCCTCATGCTCGCGCGCAGCTCACTGCTCGCGCTGGGGTCGCCGAAGCGCAGGCATTGATCCCCTTCACGGACTTCGAGCAAGCCGATACGCAAACGCTCCAGAGCGCGCAGAACGACGTTGCGCGCCAATCCGTCCAGCACGCCCGTCCGGCCTGTGCGCTGCTCTGTTCGCATTGCGGGGACGATTGTTCTGGTCAGCATACCTCGGCTCCGTTTTGCTCGCGAATCAGCGTCTTCGGATGCGCGTAGAATGGGCAGCGTTTCAGCCAGAGCTTCAGCGCCTGCCAGTGAATTGCGGCGATCACTTTGAGCGTCATGAAGGGGTATTTCACGAGCACCGCGTTGAGTGCGGCGGTGCTGATCTGCCGCCGGCGCATGGTCATCGTGGCGTCGAAGTACTTCGCCCCGCCCGCCAGATTGTCCATGTGAATGACAAGCCGCTCACCCGGTTCGGTCAGGCGCCACACGTAATCGGTCTCCATCGCCATGAACGGGGAAATGTGGAACTCCTTGCCGAACTCGAACCGCTTGCGATTCCCTCCTCCGAGATCCGCGCTCTCCGGAAGTACGTAACAGTGCTGTTCGCCCCACGGCGTATTGGTGATCTCGGCGACCACCGTCTCGACCCGCCGATCATCGCGATCGAAGCAGAAGTAGAAGCTCACTGGATTGAACCGGTACCGGAAGTACTCGAAATGCGTGAGCAGCCGAATCGGGCCGCACGGGCGCACGCCGGTGCGTCCGCCGACCAGGTCGCGCACGGCATCGCGCAGATCACGCTCCACGGGTGCGCGGTTCTTCAGATGGTCCCGGCGACGGAATCGCGCCAGTGCCCGCCCCTCGTTCGACCAGAGCGGATGACGGTCAAAAAGCGTCGGCAACTCTTCGAGATCCAGGTACATCATGAAAAGGCTGTACTCGAACGCATGCTCGACGGGGGCAAAACGTCGGTGCCTTACCCGGCCTTCATAGATCGCGCTGTGCATGGCTAAAGCTCCTGGCCGAAGTACCGGCAGACCGCCAGCGCGCTGTTTACGCCGTCCTCGTGAAAACCGTATCCCCAGTAGGCACCGCAATAGTGGGTGCGATTGACGCCGCTGATCTCGCCGTGCCGCTTCTGCGCCGCGACACTCTTCGTCGTATACACCGGGTGATCGTACTCGAATCGACGTAAGACGTCCGTTTCGCTGATTCGATCGGTCGAGTTGAGCGTCACGCAGTACGTGCGCTGCGTTCGCAGCGTTTGCAGCATGTTCATGTTGTACGTCATGGTGGCCGCCGCCTGCGGCTGCGGCGGGATGTGGTAGTTCCAGCTCGCCCAGACTCGCCGTCTTTGCGGCAGGCATTGCGTGTCCGTGTGGAGCACGACATCGTTACTTTGGTATCGCATCGCACCGAGGATTTCGCACTCGGCGGGACTTGGGTCGGCGAGCATCCGCAGCGCCTGGTCGCTGTGCGTGGCAATGACCACCTGGTCGAAGCGCTCCGCCTCGTGCCCTTTCGAGCTCACTTCCACGTGGCTTGGAAAACGCCTGATCGACGTGACCGGCGTGTTCAGCCTGATCCGATCCCGAAAAGCCGCCGTCAGCTTTTCGACGTACTGGATCGAACCGCCACGAATGACCCGCCATTGTGGCCGGCGAAAGAGGTTCAGCATGCCGTGATTGTGGCAGAAGCGGACGAAGTAGGCGGCCGGGAAATCGTAGAACTGCTGCGGATCGGCCGACCAGATGGCCGCCCCCATCGGGATCAGATGTCGCTCGACGAACTCGTTCGAGTAGCCGTTCTGACGAACGTACTCGCCCAGCGTCGCGCCGTTTGTGCCGTTGTGAAGCAGGTCCCGCGACCGGCGGTAAAACCTCAGAATCTCGTACAGCATGCGGTAATGGCCGGGCCGCAGCAGGTTGCTGCGCTGGGCGAACAGTGTATTCAGGTTGTCGCCCTTGTACTCGAGGTCGGCGGCCTCGTCGCGCACGCTGAAGCTCATGCTGCTCGGTTGCGTCGCGACTCCGAGCTCATCGAGGAGCTTGCAGAAGTTCGGATAGGTCCACTCGTTGTAAACGATGAAACCCGTATCGACGTTGGTGGGTCCGGTCTGGTCGTCGACCACGATCGTGTTGGTGTGTCCGCCCACGTAATCACCGGCCTCGAACACGGTCAGATCGTGCTCCGCGCGCAGGAGGTACGCAGCGACCATGCCGGAGATGCCCGTGCCCACGACCGCGATCCGCATCATTCAGCCCCTTCTCCGGTGGCCGGAGTACGGCGTTCGGACAGCACCCGTTCCGGAACCGGTCTCAGATCACTTATCAATCCCATCCATTGCAGGAGCTTCAATCCGTAATAGGTGAAATCGATTTCCCACCAGAAGAACCCCTGGCGGGCCGACCCGGGGTATCGGTGATGGTTGTTGTGCCAGCCCTCGCCGAGCGTCAGCAGCGCCAACAGCCAGTTGTTGCGGCTGTCGTCGCCGGTCTCGAAGCGTTTCGAGCCGAACAGGTGCGACAGCGAGTTGATCGTACACGTGGCATGCAGCACCACCGTGGTCGAGATGAAAAACCCCCAAATTAGCATTTGCCACCGGCTCGTCCCGAGTCCCGGCGCGAAAGTCTCGAGCATCCAGCCGAGAAGGAACAGTGACACCGCCAACAGGATGGGAACGAGCGTGTCGAAACGGTCCAGGAACCGCAGTTCGGGGAAGCGGAGAAGATCGCGAACGTAACGGTCGTTCACCGCGAGGTTGTCGCGGGCGGTCAGCCAGCCCAGGTGGCTCCACAAGAATCCGTGATGTCCCGGTGAATGCGCATCCTCCTCATCGTCGGAGTGCGCGTGATGCTGTCGGTGCTGGCTCGCCCACCAGATCGGTCCGCGTTGGACGGCGGTGTTTCCCCAGATGCCGAAGAAGAGCTGAATCGGTCGCGACGTCTGAAACGATCGATGCGAAAAGTAACGGTGATAGAAGCCGGTAATCGCGAACATGCGCAGGAAGTAGAGAGCGGTGGCCACAGCGACGGCGGTCCAGCTCCAGCCGACCCACAGCACGCCCAGGCACCCGCCGTGAAGAATGATGTACGAAACCCAGCGAAGCGGTTCCGTTCGTTGCTCGCGCGGTTCCCGAGCGATCGGGTCAGACGCGGATGAATCAAAGCAACATGCGATCACGTGAGCCGCTTTTCTCAGGGGGCTTGGACGGCATGTGCTTGCCCCACTCCCCGATGCGGCTTGACCGGAATGAGCCTGTGTTGAGCCGGTTCTGCTATTCGATCGCCCGTTATTCAGCACGGTTCGTTTTTCCTTGGCTTGTTCTTTTTGGGCTCTGTAGACGACAACAAGACCACCGAAGGTCTTCGCCACTGCCTCGGTCGCGTTTAAACGAATGTTTTCAGGACGAGTTCCGTCGCGGCAACAGGTTATTCGCCACCCGGGGGCCGCTGGGATTCACGTTGGCGCAGAAAATCCCGGTCCGAAGCCTGAAAAGCCCTGGTCGCGCCTCCCTGCGGGCCGCCGCTGACTGCCGTCCGAGTCGTGTGTAACGCCCCCATCGAGGCGTATCCCGGCGACTCGGCCGTTGCACGGCCGGTCACACCCGCAGATCCGAAAATGTTGAAGTAATGGGTGACACGAGGGCCGGTCGGCGGAGGCGCAAAGTGTGGGTTCGCATTGTCAAAACTTGGTCTATTCGTCCCGGGCCGGCCGGCGCCGCAAGCGCTTGGTTTCGCCCCGTTTGGCCTTCTCGGCCAGACGTCGCTCTTTGGATTTACGTGGGGTCTTCGTCGGGACACGGCGTTTGGTAGGCCGCAACGCGTCGGCCAGCAGCTCAACGAACCGCTCGGTGGCCGCCTTGCGGTTCGCCGCTTGGGTGCGGTGCTTGCTTGAAACGACATGGAGCACGCCGTCGCGCGTGATGCGCGTGGCGAGGCGCCGCCGGAGGCGGGTCTTCTGCTGCTCGGTCAGAGAAGGGCTGGCATCGAGGTTGAAGCGCAGCGTCACCCGCGTGCTGACCTTGTTGACATTCTGCCCTCCCGGCCCGCCGCTGCGCGACGAGGTGAAGGTCAGTTCGTCCCGACGGATCCGCGTGCCGGCGGGCAGATCGATAAAAGAGGAATCGCGGTCGGACGTCACGGGATGACGGGGCGCAGCCAATCCGGGAAAGAAGTCGGCTGACGGGGATCGGGCACGTCGCGCGAGCCGGTGCCTGCGCTCTCCTGGTTCAGCTTACATAAGCCGCGTTTTGCAAAGAGCCTTGCGGGCTTGGAATCGTACACCTCGTACGCCTTCGCATAGTCCGACTCCGCTCGTGCGAGATCACCCAGCAGCGCATGGGCGTCACCTCGACGTTCCCATGCAACGGCGTTGTCGGGGTCGCTTTCGAGCACGGCACTGTACTGCTCGAGTTGGCGCTGCACCCGGTTGCGGATGCGTCCGCGTTCCAGTTGAGCGGCCACATGTTCGGGCGCAATCTCCACCGCGTCTTCGAACGTATCCTGTGCCTGGATGAAGTTGCCGCGCAGCGCTTCGTACAACCCCAGTCCCACAAGCAGACTCGCGTTTTCCGGCTCCAGCTCGACTGCGCGGTCGAGATCCGTGCGCGACGCCTCGAAGTCGCCCGCAAACAGCTTTGCCAGACCGCGAAACATCAGCACGTACGCCGGGCGCCTGGGGCCCAATTCCAGCGCCTGGTCGAAATCGGTGATGCTGGCGACCGGTTCACCCGTGCACAGGCGGCCCAAGCCACTCATGATGTGTCCGGCGGGCGATTCCGACTCAAACGACAACAAGGTTTGCTTGGCGTCGGGGCCCACGTGCTCGAATTCACCTTTGACTGCGCGCAGGATCGTACGCAGGTACAGCGCATCAAAATGTAGCCCGTTGTGCTCGAGAGCCTTCTCGACGAGTCCGAGCGCCACATCGGGATCTTCCGCCCTGAGCGCCTGACGGTAGTACCGCTCGGCCTCCGCCTCGGCGCCATCCAGCTCATCCACTGGTGGGGCCGCATCCGCCGCGCGGCGCAGCGGCTCAGCCAGATCCGTCACCAGCAGCGCGATGACTTTGCGGTCCTCGTCCGCCATGATTGGCGGCGCGTCCAGTGCGACGATCGCGGCGGGCTCGGGAGGTTTCTCGGGATTGGGCGCGGCGGTCGCGGCCTCAGCACTTTCGGACAACCACTGTCCGAGTTGCGGAAAGTACTCCAACGGGTTTCTCCCCCTTTGCCCGAGCGCTTCGATGTCCGCCAAGAACTGTTGCTTTTGCTCGACTTCCTCCTTGAGGGCGTCGCGCTCGCTTTGTAGTTGCTCGACCGTGCCCTGGACCTCGGCCAAGTGCTGGGTCTGCTCGGCACGCTCGCGCTCGAAGGAATGGCGCATTGTCAGCGACGCAATCAACGCGCTTACCGCCACGAGTACCGCGAGGGCACCGGCGATGTAACTTCCTCGATTGCGGGCGATCGACTTACTCGCCCGCTTGAGCGGTCCCTCGCGCCGCGCGCGGATGCGCCCGCGTCTGAGGAAGGCACGCAGGTCGTCGGCCATCGCCCCGGCGGACTGGTAGCGGGCGCTCGAGTCGCGGTTGATCGCCTTAAGGCAGACCGTTTCCAGATCCATCGGTATGGCTGGGTTGATCGCGCGCGGCGCAGCGGGTTCCGCGCTGAGAATTTTCGAGATCACCTGTTCGCGGGTTTCGCCCGGATAGGGCGGCGAGCCGGTCAACCACTCGTACATCGTCGCCCCGAGCGAGTAGATATCCGTTCGATGATCGACCGGGGTCTGCCCGCCGGTGATCTGCTCCGGCGACATATACAACGGCGAGCCGACAAACTCCCCGGTCGTGGTGACCCCCGGCTGGGCCAGGACGCGTGCCAGCCCGAAGTCCGTCACGTACATCCGCCCGTCTTTGCCGAAGATGAAATTGTGTGGCTTGATGTCACGGTGAATCACGCCTTCACTGTGGGCGTATTCCAGCGCGTCGGCCACTGCCGCCATGTGCGTTGCGATGTGATCGAAGTACTCAACCGTCGATTCGGAGAGCGGAGCCGGCGGTGCCTCAGCCCGCGAATCGTCGGCCGCCGTCGCACGCGACGGGAGCACGACCGTCTCGTCGAGACCGGAGGGCGACAAGGAGGCGCCGGAGTCCGAACCCAGGATCAGTTTCGTCTCGGTCAGGCCCAGGTCCTTGCGATGACCGTTGCCTCGGCGCTCCTCGATGATGTCGTGCAGGTTTCGCCCCTCGACGAACTCCATCGCATAGAAGTAAACGCCGTCTTGCTCGCCCTGGGCGTAGATCTGAACGATGTTGGCATGGTGGAGCTTGGCCGCCGCCTGGGCCTCCCGCTGAAAACGCACCACGGCGCTGCCGGTAAGGCCGAGCGCCTGCGTCAGCGCCTTCAGTGCAACTTTGCGGTCCAGGGAAAGTTGCCAGGCCTCGTAGACGGTGCCCATCCCCCCGCGCCCGATCTCGCGCCGGACCTGGAAATCACCGCCGATCACCCGGCCAATCAGTGAGGAGCGTCCGAGGTCCGTTGCCGCGGTGTCGGCCGTCGGTGCTCCGCCCTGCTGCCCTGGATTGGAATCTGCCATGGTGCCCGCTCACCCGGCCGCTTCCACGCATCAGTGTCACTGGAAAAACAGACTTCTGCGCAGAATTGATTATCAACGTCTGACGCCGTAATTGCGACGCCGGTCTCCCGCCTCTACCGTCTTATCAGGACTTACCTGTACGTTCGTGGAACTCCCCCGCCGTATTCGCCACCGCATCCCTAAAAGCAATCTGCACCGTCCCGGAGCGCCCGTCAATGCGATTATTCCGTTAGCATTATAACACGTAAGGCCTGGGGCGCGCCCGCCGTGCCACTCGAAACGCCATCAAATGAGGCGGCGGCAGACCACCAAGAACGCCGAATTTGCCGACGATGCGACGCGAGTCGATTTGAACCTTCCGCGGAACAGGGACCTTTGGGATTCCGTAAGCGACCTCACTCTCCGGCCGCGCCCGAGCGTTCCGGCTTCTGACGTTACGCCCCGTACTTGTATATGCCGCGACCGGCCGATTGGTTCAGATGAACTCGGGGAAATCGGACATTTCGCGGCCTCAAGGCACTGCCACTTCGGTCTGCTCGTACGCCGGCCGGTAAAATCGTGTCGCGGCGCCCTTGGCGAGGGGTGTGGTCGCCGAACGGGGGAAACGCAGGGGCAGCTCCGCTGCTGTTGGCGGCTTGGCCGGCCCGAGGCGCGGGGGCTAAACACGTGGCTTGTTGCAGGCTTGGAGCAGCTAGTGCGCTCGCGGTGTAAGCGTTGCCAAGCGACCGGCCCCGGCGAACCGATCGATGAAAGCGGTGTGAAAGCTGCGTCGGCCGCGCCCGGTTACGGACCCGCGGTGTTCGGGAACTCACCCCTCCGGTATCGCGCCCCGATTTCGACGTACGACTGCACCACGCGATCCAGATTCGCCAGCTCATCGTTCGTCACCGGCCTCACGGACCGCGCCGGCACGCCCATCACGAGCGTTCGAGGCGGCACCTCCGTTCGCGGCGGCAGAACCGCCCCGGCGGCCACAATGCTCTCGCACCCGATGACGCATCCATCCAGAATCAGCGCTCCGATTCCGATCAACGTGCGCGACTCGACCCTGAGGCCGTGCACGACCGCTCGGTGGCCGATGGCGACATCGTCCCCGATGGTCATGTCCTCGCCGGTATTGGCGTGGATGATCGCCCCATCCTGGATGTTGACGCGACTGCCGATGGTGATGCGCGCGAGATCACCGCGAATCGTCACATGATTCATCACGGTGCACTGGTCTCCAAGCACCACGTCGCCGCCCACATAGGCGGTCGGCGCCACGTAGATGTCGATCCCCAGCCTGACCTGTCCGGTCGCGTCGCTCATGGAGGCCGGCATTCTAACGCGACCGACACGTGGCACCAACCTTCATCTGCCGTTGCCACGGCGCCCCCCGCCCGATAGGTTGACGGCCGGACTCGCTGGAGACCTTGGCGCGGAGGGATTTCCACTCGTGTTCGGTTCTGCAAGTGCGCGACAAAGCATCCGGGTGTGGATTGTCAGCTTGCTGGCGCGCGCCGGATTCAAGGAAGAATACTTCCTGATCCTGCTGGCCCTGCTGATCGGCACCGCGACCGGCTTCGGCGCACACCTTTTCTTCAACGCGATGGAGTGGGTGACGCACAAAGCCTACGACCCCGAGCATGGTCTCTTCGGCGGACACTGGTACATGCTCATCGTGCTGCCCGCTTGCGGTGCCGTCCTGGTCGGCGTGATCACCTATTTTTTCGCGTCCGAGGCCAAGGGGCACGGCGTGCCGGAGGTGATGGACGCGATTCATCGCAAAGGCGGTAACGTCCGGCCGCGGGTGGCGATCGCCAAAGCCGTCGCCAGCGCCCTCACCATCGGATCGGGCGGGTCCGCGGGCACTGAGGGGCCGATCATTCAGATCGGCGCGGCCATCGGGAGCGGATTCGGTCAGTTCTTCCGCATCCACCGTCGTCAGATGAGCACGATGGTGGCTTGCGGCGCCGCCGCCGGCATTGCCTCGATCTTCAACGCTCCGATCGCCGGCGTCCTGTTCGCCCTGGAGATCTTCCTCAAGGATTTCTCGCTCAAGACTTTTTCGCCCGTCGTGTTCGCGAGCGTCATCAGTTGCACTGTCACGCATGCGCTCAGCCCCGCCGGCGACGTGGCCATCTTTACCGTGCAGCGCGACACGCGTTACGTTTTCGGGGCCGCGGAACTGCCGTACTACCTCGGGCTCGGCCTGCTGTGCGCCGTTGTGGCCCTTTTGTTCATCAAGATGCTTTACGCGACCGAGGACGTTGCGGACAAGCTGCCGGTCCCCGGTTTCCTGAAGCCCGTGATCGGTGCCGTCATCCTCGGCGGAATGGGGGTCGCCTTCGTCGTCGTCGCCGGCTCCAACGGCGAGTTCGCCCCGCACTTTTACGGCAACGGTTACCCGCTCATTCAGTTGGCCATCGACCCCAAGACCATCTTCACCCTTTCGATTCCGCTGCTGCTCGTACTCGGCGTCCTCAAGATTCTGGCCACCTGCGCCACGCTCGGCAGCGGCGGATCCGGCGGCATCTTCGCACCCTCGCTGTTCATGGGCGCCGCCGTCGGCGGGACTTTCGGACTGCTGCTCAACCGCTTCGGTCTGATCGACGACGTGAGCGTCAGCGCCTACGCCCTGGTCGGCATGGCCGGCGTCGTTGCGGGCACCACGCACGCCCCGCTGACCTCCATCGTGATCCTGTACGAGATCACCCGAGAGCCGCGCGTCATCCTGCCGGTCATGTTCGCCACGATCGTGGCCACCACCTGCGCCCAGCGACTCTGCCGCGACAGCATCTACACCCTCAAGCTCCGCCGCCGCGGCGTGCGCCTAGGCACCATGGCTGACTTGACCATATTAAAGCGAATCACCGCCGACCAGGTCACCGCCAGCCCTGCCGTCTACGTCAGGCCCGACGAACCGCTGCAGAAGCTGCTCGAGTTGGCTACCGAGAACGAGGTGGGCGACTTCGTCGTCGTCGACGAAGACGAGCAATACCGCGGACTGGTCGTCGCCGAGGACATCCGCACGGCCCTGCTCCAGCCCGAGGCCGTCCCCCTGCTGGTCGTCGGCGAGCTCATCCGCACCAACATCCCGGTCGTGCGTCCCACCGACACGCTCGACGTCGTCCTCGACGCCTTCGCCCACAGCGACGTCAACTCGCTCCCCCTCTCCACCGACGCCGACACCAGCCACGCCGAACTGCTCATCACCCTCCAGAATGTCATGAGCCGCTACCAGGAAGAGCTCGACCGCCCAACGGGGTGAGCAGAAGCAATAACCGGGTTCCGGTCACATGTGCGGCAGTCTCCCGGTCACCCCGCGATCACGACCCCGACCGACTGCTGCGACATTTCCTGCCGGCGCCGCCGGATACGCACCATCGCGGCCACCCACACCCCGCCCACCAGCACAAACGGAAAGAGATAGATCAAAAGGCCCCAAGGCCCCAAACCCGGTGGTGTGGACTCGACCTGTGCGCTGAGCTCTTCCGCTCCCCGTCCGGCGAACTCGACGCGAAAGCCGACGTTCCACATGTCGCGTTGATCGAAGAGGGGCCTGACCTCGTACTGCGTGCGGCCTTTCACGGACTGACGTTGCGCCTCGTAATCAACCCGATCCAGCCGCCCGTCGATCGGCTCGACCCACATCGAGACGTCCGGCTCCTGCGAAATCGGCCCGCCGTCCGGCGCTTCCAGAATGATGAAGAACGTCGCCTCTCCGATGTCGGGATCGGCCCACACGGACGCCAGGTGATCCCCTATCGGCACATCCATCAGAATCGGAAACGGTGGCCCCTCGTGCGCTTGCGCGGAAGAAGCCCACCCCGACAAAACAAGCACAACGGCCACTGTCATTTGCAGCGCACCATGTTGCCGGCGACTTGCGTGCAACTCACCCTCCCAGAAACGTCCCGCGCATGTCCATCGGCTGCGTCATGATCCACAACGCCGCAACGAACAGCAGCCCGTGCACCACCGCCCACGGAGCAAAGGCCGACCACATCCGCCGCGGCGAGGTCTCCCGCGCGATCATCGCGGCCACCATCCAGGAACCGAGCAGACCCAGCCCCATGAAGCCCACTTCCATCGGAAAGACCACCGCCTCCGACAACCCGCCCAACCGCCACAAAGGCTCCCCGAGCAGCGGCCGCCCGAAAGATTGAATCACGGCGTTCTGCGTAACAGGCACGACCGTCAGCAAGCCTGTGAAAAAGTGAAACCCGTAGTGGGCCAGCCAGACACCGAAACCGATCGGCACCAGCGAACGCGCAAAGCGATTCACCACTGCCAATATCGACTCCTTCGAACCGACGCCCCACCGGCTGACCGCCGCGGCCGCCCCCAGAAGCAGCGCCGGCTCCAGCACCAATGCCACGACGAAGATCCCGCCCAGAATCGGCCACTCCACGCGCAGCCCGGTCATCTGCGCCACCCACCGCTCGAGCGCATAAACCGGGCTGATCATCGCAAACGCGTTCAACACCGCTCCGAATGTAAACACCGTCACAAGCACCGTCAGATCAAACCGCCGCTCGAAGATGCCCACGCCCGATCGCGTCCCGCCGGCCGTCAGCTCCATCGCGGGCAGCCGCGTCACAATCCCCACGTTGTCGTGCGGGCACGCGTACACACAATCCAGACAGAAGGTGCAATCGAGGTTGCCGACTTTGTTGGGCTGAAACAGCTCCAGTTCGCACCCGCGCTGGACGACCGGTAGCCGCTTGAGGCTCCCCGCCTCCGCCGCACCGGAATGGTCCCGACGCCCTTTGATGCAGTCGTGCGTCACGCAACTCGTGCACACGTCCCGGTCGCGGATCGACACCTCCAGCGGCGACAGCGCCGATCCCAGAAAGTTGAACTGCCCGATGGGGCAGACGTGTTTGCAGAACGACGCCTCGCGAAACAAAGCGTCGATGATCAGCGCCGCCGCGAAGTAGCCCACGATCATCACGCCGGTCCACCACGGATTCGACCACAGATCGAACAGCTCGTAGACGAACAGTACAAACACGAACAGCACGATCGCCGGCCACTTGTTGTGCAATGCCCGAGGCCACCTCCATCGTGGGCGGCCGATCCGCCGCGCCAGTTCGCGCGGCAGCATGAACGGGCAGGCCATGCAGAACAGATTCCCCGCCAGCAGGATCACAACCACCACCAGCCCGCGAAAGTGCACCCACGTCAGCAGCGCCGCCAGGTTCTTGGGCGCAAGCTGCGGCCCCCAGAAGGCGTGCGCAATCATCACGCCCGCAATGAGCAGAAGCGGCACCTGCAGCGCGATCCGCGAATAGCGCCAGCGGAGAAACTTACCCAGAGCGGGAACGCGCAGCAGATCGAACGATGCGGGACGTGCAGCCGGCGCGGCGATGTCGCCGGTTGCGCTCACGGCGCCTTCACTCCCGGCACGTCGATCTTGCGCTCCAGCCGCCCGCCGTCCGGCAACTGCGCCGTAACCAGAATGAACCAGTCCCCGCCCATGGTAAAGTCGAGCTCGCCCACGTACCGGCCCGGCGACTCCTCACGCAGGTCGGCGAACGTCGGCACCATGCCCGCATGGTTCATGTTCCCTTCCAGACGAACCTCGGCCCCCGACAACGGTTCATTGTCCTCATCGGAGAGCGCGAGCGTCACGTCCGCCTTGCCGACGATCGGCGGCGAGGGGTCCAGATCCAGCTTTACCGCGATGTCCGCGGTGTCGTCGGCACCCTGCCGGCAGCCGCTGAAAACAACAAGGGCCACCGACACGGAAACGCAGCCCGCCGCACTCAATCGCATCACACCGTGCTCCCTTCTCCGAGGTCGGGTCGAGTCCTCCCGCCAGTGTCGTACGCGCACGAGGGCAACCCGCCGCGATGCCTTCCGGTCGCTTCGGGCGCACCCCGTTCGAATCGAGCCTCAAGCCGTTGCGGGACGGGGATGCCACGCACACGTGCAGGTGTGGGCCTTCTCCTCCTCGGCCGTCGGAAATACATGCTCGAACATCGCAATCACCATCGGAATGAACACCGCTGTATTATATAAAAGATGCAGCTCGACCCGCGGGATCCACATCTGAACGATACTGACCGGAACCGGCGAGTTGAACAGGTTCTCCCCGACGATCGCCTGCCCCTGCAGCAGCGCGTGCTCGAAGTGGTGCCAGAACTGGATCCAGAATGCCACCATCCACCAGAAGTAAGAGCGGCCTGCGAAGCCGGACCGCAGCACCCACAGTCCGATCAGCATGACGATCGCGTAGCCGTAGTGCAGCGTCTCCGAGGCCACCAGCCAGGGGAACCACTGGCCCAGCAGGCCGCGCGACTCGGGAACGGCCCACCCCAAAACATATATTTGCGCGGCTTGAACGAGATGCTCGGCCCAGTGCGCCAGCACAACCGCCATGTACACCTGCAAGGCGCGCTTGTGCCAAGGCCCGTTGATCTTCTCAGCCAGCGTCAACCGGAGGGTGTTCTCAGAAAGGCTGCAGGTTCCAATGGTCGACATGGTCACTTCTCCTGTGCGCGCCGCCTGGAGCTCAGCTTCGCTCGAGCGGGGGTCATCCAGCGCGGACGCGCTTGTCCGCGGCGCCCTCGTTGCGGGCGCTTGGGTTATCCTGTTTGCACACGTGGCCCGTTTATGGAAACGCGGATCGCGCCGCCTGCGTGGCCCGAACCCAGGCGGCGAGAAACTACACTCTCAGTATAACGACTGGCGGGCTCTGCCTCCAGACCCGACGCCTGAAAACCGGTCGCACACTCTCCTTATTTCAACGATTACGTCGAAGAACCTGAGAATCTGTCACGGAAAACTCCTCCGATTTCAGGACGATCCCGCCCTCTGCAAGCCTGATGGCACGAATAAAACCCCCGTGCCCGCCCGATACCTTGCAACGAGGTGTGCACACACCGATCATCCCGGGAGTGACCGACGAAACCGCACCGAACACGGCCTCACGCCCCGGCATGATGATCCAGGGCCTGTACGTCCTGCTGGCCGTATTCTTCGCCCTCGGCGGGGCGATCGCCGTCGGCGCCCTGGATCTGCTGATCCCAGAGGCCCAGATCCGAACGCCGCTGGCCTTGAACAGCGTCGTCCTGTACTGGCTGCTCTGCTCGATCGTCTGGATGCTCGGGACGGCTTGGCGCCGCCGCTGGAAACAGATCACCCTCAGCCTCGCCACGACGGTCGCCGCACTCGCCGCGGCCGAGGTCGGCCTCCGACTGGCCGCCGTGCCGAATTGCCTGCCGGTCGAGTGCCTCCAGTGGTCGCCGGAATACCACCACGTCTATCCGCCCAACGCCCTCATGCGATGGAGCAACCAGGAGGGCCGCACGGTCCTGATCGACACCAACCCCGACGGGCTGCGGACAAGCTATACACGCCGCTCGTTCCGCCGCCACGAGCAGCGCATCGCCGTCATGGGCGATTCATTCACCTTCGGGTACGGCGTCAAAGCCGAAGATGCCCTGCCCCACCAACTGCAGGGCGTCCTTCGGCGCAGCACGCCCGGAGATGACGAGCCGGCCGTCCTCAACGCGGGCATCATCAGCTACTCGCCCATACTACAGCGACGCCAGTACGAAGGCATCGTCAAACATTACCGGCCGAACCTCGTGCTGCTTTTGATTGATGCCACCGACATCAGCGACGACTACAAATACGCCGGGCGGCTGATTCAGCACGGCGGTGAGTTCCGGTTTCAGCGCGATGAGCACTATTGCCCGTCCTACTACGGCGCCCTCTACCAGCTCGTCCGTGGAATCGCCGCCCTGCGGGAGCGCGTCATCAAACCGCTGGCCCTGCCCTTTGGCCGCACCTACATCGATCCCACCGTGACCTACAACTACTATCGCTTCGAGATCACGATCGGCGATACGACCGAACATAGCCGCTATTTCATCTACAAGTACCCGCTCTCGGTCACGCGGCCGTACTTCGAGGCCACCTTCCGGCACATCAAGGCCATCGCATCCGCCGTTCGCCACGAGGGCGCCCGGTTCGTTCTCGTCGTTCTGCCGCGCTACCATCACTGGAGCGACCGTGAGTGCCCCGAAAACTGGGAGGCTCACCAGTATCCCAAGGACATGCGGCACCAGTACGAGTACATCCGTTTCTTCGAAGAGCAGCAGGACGATGTCGACTTTGCGATCCTCAGTCTGCTGCCGCACTTCCAGGCCACCGACCGCTTTCCCCTCGTTTTCCGGAAGGACTTCCACTTCAATGAAGCAGGGCACGCCTTCGCCGCAGAAGCGATAGCCCACTACCTGCTGGATCATCATCTGATCCCCGCGGAAACGAACAACCCGTTTTTCCCCGGAGGCACGAACCCTTGACCCGACCGACCGACGCCGAGCTTGCCGCGCTCCATCAGGCTATCGAGGCCAATCGATTCGCCCGCCATAACCGGGCACTGCGCGGGCACTACAGCTACCAGCAGATACTCGGCGTCGATCTCGTGGAGCGATGCGTCGAAGCCATGCGCCGGTCGACCCGCACGGTCAGAGTCCTCGACGTCGGTTGCGGCGACGGCTGGGCCGTGCACCAGCTCCAGCAGGAGCTGCGCCGTCTTCACCTGGACACGCAGTGCGAACTCTTCGGTCTCGGAATGAACCGTTACCCCAAAATGTTCATAGACTCAGACCAATTCATTCACTCCGGAATCAACCAGTTCGACTACACGGGGCCGCCTTTCGATCTGATCTTCTCGGTCTTCACTTTCCACTACGTTCCGCACAAGATTGAAGCCGTGGAAATGATCCACAACCATCTGCTAGCGCCCGACGGCGAAGCCCACATTCACTTCCCCGGGTTTCTCGTACGAATCGACGACGCGCCCCAGTTGGATCTCGAGCGCGGAAACGCGGCGTTCGCGCAATTCCTCGATTCGCCCTCGCTGCAAGGCCGCGCCCCCGGGCTTCGCTTCCGAATCATCCCGCACTATGACTACAGCGATGAGGACGACTTCGTCCAGATCGGCTCGTTCGGCGTGCTGAGTATGAAAAAGCTCGACACCTGGCTCGACCTCGGACTTCTCTACAACGACTGCGAGTCCGTCTCATATGAACCGGACCTGGTCTACGTGGCCTCGAAATACCAGCAGACACAAGCGCTTTTTGAAAGAACAGGCTTCCACAAGGTCACCCTGAGAAGAACCGTCGTGACCTCAACCGCTCATGTGGCCAATTACGAGTTCGAGTTCAAGCTCGATCTATGCATCCATTGGCAGCGGTCACCTCATATCATCATCAGCTTCCCGGGCGCCGCCCGGACTGTAGATGGTTTCCAGGGTCGATTCAAAGCCGTCGCGGCCGAGATCCAGGATCGGGGCCTGTCGGCGGTCGTCCGAGCGAATAACCCCTTCGTCCGCTCGGTGGATTACCCTTCAATGCTCCTGAAGAACCTGAGACGCATCATCGACTACTGTCTGGAGCATGCCGAGGAAATCTGCGGCACGAGCACCCCGGATGTGTACGTGTTGGGCCACTCCGCCGGCGCGTCCGCCGCTGGAGCGCTTGCAAGTGAATACCCCCAGATAAAGAAGCTCCTGCTGTTGGCGCCATCGCTGGACGCCGGAAAGAAGGCGATCAGAAAAGGGCTGCGGGGATTCACGGGCACCGTGCATATCGTGGTCGGCATGGACGACAGCGTCGTGCTTCCGGTCTACTCCAAGTACTTTTGGCACGTAGCGCGCGATGCGTCCGACAAGAAGTTTGTACCGCTGTGGCATTGCGACCACGATTTCAGGGGACCGCGCAACTACGATCTCCTGCGCAAGGCGCCGCTCTGGGCCTTCTTCGGGGACCCGGACTTCCCCGACTCCAACGACGCCTACGATCCGCAGGAGGTCGTGTATCGATGAACGCACGCGCGGCGTTTGTGACGTGGAATCGCCTGCGTGACCGCAAGAATGAGCGATAATGAAGGGGTCATGAGCAAGGGGTGCATACGGGACGCGAGGCGACCCCAGTGACTTCCCCGACTCGGCCGCACGCCTCTGCGCCGGAGCTTGTCCGGCTCAGGCGGATCGCTGCGACCCTACGTCCCTTGCCTCTCTTCTTCGTGCCCACGTGCCTTGGTGCCTCTTGCACGCCTCCCTTCCCTCCCCGCCCTCAAACGCCATAATGCCCCCATGTCCGCCCGAACCGCCAAAACCGACAAGGTCGCCGGCCGCATCGAAGACCTGCGCGAGCAGATCCGCGAGCACGACTACCACTACCACGTCGAGGCCAGCCCGGTCATCTCCGACCGCGAGTACGACAAGCTGTTCGACGAGCTCAAACGCCTCGAACAGCAGCACCCCGAACTCGTCACCCCTGACTCCCCCACCCAGCGCGTCGGCGAGCAGCCCATCGAAGGCTTCCGGCACGTCACCCACGCCGTCCCGATGCTCTCGATCGACAACACCTACGACGAACAGCAGCTCCGTGAGTTCGACCGCCGCGTCGCCCGAGGCCTGGGGCACGACGACTACCAGTACGAGGTCGATCCCAAGATCGACGGGGTCGCCGTCTCGCTCCGCTATGAGGGCGGCCTTCTCGTCCTGGGGGCCACCCGCGGCGACGGCACCACCGGCGACGACGTCACCCACACCATCCGCACCGTCCACGCCGTCCCCCTGCGCATCAAGGGAAAGCAGATTCCCGACGTGCTCGAGGTCCGCGGCGAAGTCTTCTGGCCACGCGACGCCTTCGAAGCGTTCAACCGCAGCCTCGAAGCCGATGGCAAACCGGCGTTCGCCAACCCGCGCAACGCCACCGCGGGGACCCTCAAGCAGCTCGACCCGCAGAAGGTCGCCGGCCGAGGGCTCTCCTTCATCGCCCACGGGTTCGGCGTCATCGAGCCGCTTCGCTTCGACAGGTTCTCGAAGCTGCTCGATGCCCTCACCGGCTGGGGCGTCCCGGTCAGCACCCACCGCTTTACCGCGCCGACGATCGACCGCGTCCTCGAACACATTCACAAGTGGGAAACCGATCGACGTAGTTTACCTTATGAAACTGACGGGCTGGTCATCAAGCTCGACCGGTTCGACCAGCGTGAGGCCCTCGGGGCCACCAGCCGATACCCCCGCTGGTGCATCGCCTACAAGTTCGCCGCCGAGCAGGCCGAGAGCGTCCTCAAACAGGTCGATCTCCAGGTCGGCAAGCTGGGCACCATCACGCCGCGCGCCGTCATGGAGCCGATGCAGCTTTCCGGCACCACCGTCCGGCACGCGAGCCTCCACAACTTCGACCAGGTCGAGCGGCTCGACGTCCGCATCGGCGACACCGTGGTCGTCGAGAAGGCCGGCGAGATCATTCCCCAGGTCGTCCGCGTCATCAAAGAAAAGCGGCCGAAGAACGCGAAGAGAATCATTCCCCCGACCGAGTGCCCGGTGTGCGGCGGCGAGGTGGCCAAGGACGAGGGCGGCGTCTACGTCCGCTGCATCAATCCCGCCTGCCCCGCGCAGCTCAAGGAGCGCCTTACGTATTTTGCCGGAAGAAACCAGATGGACATCGAAGGCGCCGGCGAGGTGCTCATCGAGACCCTCGTCGATCAGGACATGGTCCATACCTTCGCCGATCTCTACCGCCTGCGCGAGGAGGACCTCGTGGAGCTGAAGCTCGGCGACAAGCGCTTCGGCGAGAAGAAGACCGCGACACTGCTCGAAGGCCTCGAAAGCAGCAAGAAGCGGCCGCTCGCCTGCGTGCTGGCCGGACTGAACATCCGTCACGTCGGCGGCGCGTCGGCCGAACTGATCGCCGACCACTTCGGCGACATGGAAAGCATTGCCGCGGCCTCCGAGGAAGAGCTGCAGGAAGTCGAGGGCGTGGGCCCCGAGCTCGCCCGATCGGTCCGCCGCTTCTTCGACAGCGAGGTCGGCCGCGACGCCTGGCAGCAACTGCGCGACGTCGGCGTCAACATGAAACAGCCCAAGGCCAGGCGTGCCGCCGACCTTCCGCTGGCCGGCAAGACGGTCGTCGTCACCGGCACGCTCGAACGCTTCACGCGCACCGAAATCCAGAACAGGATCAAGGCCCTCGGCGGAAAGCCGGCCAGCTCGGTCAGCCAGAAGACCGACCTGGTGCTGATCGGCGAGTCCCCCGGCAGCAAAGCTGACAAAGCTCGCCGGCTCAATATAAAGACCATAGACGAAGAGACGTTCATCAAGGAGTTCGGCGCCGATCAAAAGTAGGGCGGGTTCCACCCGCCGCCGAATGTGCCAACAGGAGACGCAGATATGCCCAGGTTGTTCGTTTTGATCACCGGCCTCGTGCTGATCCTCGGATCGTCGACCCAATGCCGACAGCAGGACGATGACAGTGAAAGACCGTCCAAAGGCACCGCTGCCGACGCGGAGCTGGCCTGGATCCGCGATCCGATCCTCGCCGCCTGGGACCGCCACGGGACGATGCGTGCGAAAATCGCGACCGAAACGCAGGAGCCTCAGCTTGGCGCGTCCTACCGCGGAAAGGGCATGTGCGAGATCCGCAACGACGGCGACGACACGCTGATCCGCTACGAGACGACCATGGACACCATCGAGCGCGACGGGAAGACGACCGATGCCCATGAAAAGCTGATCGCCATCATCGACGGGCAACTCGCCCGCACCTATTTCGAAGCTGGCCGCGGTGAAGACGCCACCCGCCGCGCCAGAAAAGCGCCACTCGGCGAGCTGAACCCCGGCATGTGCCCGGAGCCCCGGATGCTCTTCGAGATGCTCGCCGGCAGGTTCAACGTGAAAGGCCTCTCGTCCGAGGTTGTGAACGACAGGGAGGTCCACGTCCTCGAGGCCCGGCGCAAGACAGATCCGGAGTCCTCCTGGAGATTCTACTTTGATAAACAGACCGGCGCCATCGTCAAGTGGGTCAAGAACGTCGGCGACAGAGCAACCGTCACCAGCCACTACTCCGACTTCGAGTTCGACGTGCCCATCCCCGCCGAACGCTTCGAGTTCAAGCCCCCGCCCGGCGTCGAGGTGACTGACGCGACTCAGCAATAGGGGCGCAGTCGGTCGGTTTATTAAGGGAAATCAATCGCGCCGCCTACTCGCCGTTTGATGATCGAGTCTTGAGTTGTTTGGCGGCCGCGGGCGAGTCGAAGCGGTCCTCCGGAAGATCGACGTTGTACTCCACGTTGGTAAAGCGGACGACGAACGCCTGCCCGGCCTGCGTCGTGCGCTGCACGAAGGGCACCAGCAAGCCGTCCACCTTTCGATAGTCGCTGAACGCGGTCTCGGCGCTCATTTCGCCCAGGGCGGTCTTCCTGAACGTGACCCACCTGACCAGCAGCCCGCTGTTGGTGTCGAAGTACAGCGACTCCGCCCGTCCGTCGCCCGGCGGCGTCGCGACGATCCGGTACGCCGGCCGCCCGTCCACCTCCTCGACGCCGGCGCATTCGATCTTCTCGAAGATCCGGCGCCACTGCAGAAACGGATGAAACACCGCGTCTCGTAACGCCTGACGACGCTCGTGACCCTCTTTCAGCGCGACTTCCGATTCGCCGCCCTTCACCTTCCACGCGATCTCACCGTCCGTCCCCTCGGCGACGGTGCCAAAGGACTCCGATTCGACGATATAGACACGCTTGTTCGGCTCGGCGGCGTAGTCCGTCACGCGCATCCGGATCCCCTGCGAAGGGGCCTTCAGCTCCCAGGTGGCCACGCGGTTGTGAACGCCTTTGTGGGCCTGCTCGCCGCCGGTGGCCTCGATAAACCGCGCGAAGACCTCCTCACCCGTCGGCAGCTTGTCCCCGTCGCCGCCCCCACTCACGACCGGCGCTGCCGCAACCAACACGGCTGCGATCAACGCGATCGCTCCGTGATGTGGACCCGGGCCCGGCCAACGGCCGGTGCTACGGCGACTCCTCGTCCCTTGCAACATCGTGTCACTCTCCGGTGTTCAGTACGCGCCAGGCCATCTGGCCCGGCATGCGATTCTCCAATCGGCCGAACCCGCATTCAAGGGCGCAGCCCCCGTGCGGGACAAGAACGGCTCGATCCTTACAACATGCGACGCCCGAGGGCGACGGCGACCGCCCTGCAACTATAATCCCACCCATGCACGACGAGGCGACGACTTACGACACGGCCGTCATTGGCGGCGGCATCGTCGGCCTGGCCACGGCCATGGCTCTGGTGGAGCGGCCCGGCTCGCTCATCGTTGTCGAGGCCGAAGCCCGACTTGCCACCCAGCAGACCGGCCACAACAGTGGCGTGATCCACTCGGGACTCTACTACAAGCCCGGCTCGCTGAAGGCTCGTCTCTGTGTTCGGGGACGCGAGGCCCTGTACGAGTTCTGCGAGCGGCGCGGCGTCCCCTACGAGCGCTGCGGCAAGGTCGTCGTGGCCACCAACGCGTTCGAGCATGAGGTGCTGTCAAAGCTCGAACAGCGCGGGCGTGACAACGGGCTGCAGGGCCTTCGCATGCTGGATCGCGCCGGCCTTCGCGAATATGAGCCGCACGCGGCCGGCGTTGCCGCACTGCACGTGCCGGACACGGGGATCGTCGATTACACGCGCGTCGCCGAGGCCATGGCCGACGTCGTCCGGGAGGCGGGGCACTGCGTCGAGACCGGCACGGGTGTGATGCGCGTCCGCCGCGAGCCCGACAAGCTCGTTCTGGAGACCACGCGGGGCGCCGTGCGCTGCCGCCATCTGGTCAACTGCGCGGGGTTGCAGTCGGATCGCGTCGCGTTGATGTGTGGCATCCAGCCGCGGCTCTGGATTGTGCCGTTCCGCGGCGAGTACTACGAGATCGTTCCGGAAAGGCGGCACCTCGTACGAAATCTTATCTATCCCACGCCCGACCCCGAGCTTCCCTTCCTGGGCGTTCACTTTACCCGAATGATCGACGGCGGGATCGAGGCCGGTCCCAACGCCGTGCTGGCCTTCTCGCGCCGCGGCTATTCGCGAACGAGCTTTTCGCCGACCGACGCGCTGGGTATCGCGCTTTACCCGGGCTTCTGGCACATGTCGCGCCGCAACTGGCGCATGGGCCTCGGCGAGATGCGCCGCTCGCTCAGCAAGGGCGCGTTCGTCAAGGCTTTGCAGAAGCTCGTTCCAGACATCCGCAGGCAGGATCTCCGCCCATGCGGCGCCGGCGTACGCGCTCAGGCCGTGGAGCCCGACGGAAAACTGGTGGACGACTTCCGCATCCGCGCGGCCGAGCGCATGATCCACGTACTGAACGCCCCCTCCCCCGCGGCCACCGCCTCAATCAGCATAGGCCGACACATCGCCGAGCAGGCAGCAAACCACTTCGACCTCAAGAAGACCAGCTAACCACCACCCCGGCCTGCCGCAGCGTGGTGCGCGGTGCCCCATCGCTTCGCGAAGCGAAGGGGTGGGGGACAGTCGTTCGCGCTCAACAAGAATAAGTGCTCCGGTATTCAGTCCTTGTAGCGGCTGAGGCCGCCGGCGTGTACGCGAACCGGTTCCTTTCGATTGCCCGGCCCAGCATCGACCGCGCCGCCGCGAGCGTCACGCTGCACACGATTGCGGTAACGATCGTCACCGCCAGGACAATCCAAAGCAACGGTGCAGTAAGCTCGTACGCCATGAACGGCACAAAACGGGCGACCAGATACACAGCACCGGTGGGCCACAGACAAGCAATAGCCCAACTACACCGGGCCGCCAGCCTGCGTTCATTCGCACGCTGCGCCAGGAGGCGTATCCGAGCAAGGACCACACCCAGACTGCCGGCCAATCCGACATAGGACAGCGGCCCCAGAATCAAAGGAGAAAACACAAACACCCGTGCGGCAAAGCGAGCGGAGTCGAATGCAGTCCCACTCGCTGCAGATGGCTCGGTCGTCGTCGCGCGGAACACACCGACCGCGAACAAGACAAAGAGAATCACCAACAGGGGGATCACTGACATCGCTGAGCAACTGGCGATTCCGCCCACCCCGACCACGCTCAGCAGCATCGCCACAACCATGCCGATCGAAACCACAAGAAGCGCGAACACGCCGCCCCGTACCTTGAGCAGCCACTCGGGATCGGCGAATTCCAGTTCATTGGGGCGAAGGGACAGCGCAGCCGGTGTGGCACACTCCGGGCATCTCGAATCTATCGGCAATGTACGCAGGTTGTACCCGCAGCCGACACAGCTCCGATCGGCGTCGACCTCGAGCCGGGCTGGATCAACCCCAAGCATGTCCAGCATCTCGATGACCGGACGCCGGCAATGCGGACACTCCCCATGCGGGTCCACGCCTTTCAAGCTGCTCCCGCAAGTCCAGCATCGAATGTCGCACTCGATCGTCGGCACTCGAACGCGCTCCCACCGCGCTAGCCACCCGACATCCACCCGCGCTGTTGGCGTCCGCGTAGTCCGTCGCGTGGTTGTTCGGCTGCCAATCGGCCGGCAGAGGTGTACGCGAACCGGTTTCTCCTGATCGCTTCGTTCAACAGCGACCAAGCCGACATCAACGCCGCCACCGTTATGATCCCGGCGGCTAACACCACGACGCCTCCGCCACAGGTGCCCCACAAGATGCCGTAGAACGGATTACCGGTTGCCAACCAGCTCAAGCCCAAGGCCAGGAGGTAAAGCGCGGCGCTTGTATAGAGCAGCCGAATCGCCCACGTGCACTGAACGGACAGCGTGCGATGAGCGCCGCGGCGGGCCACGTCCCTCAATCGACTCATGACCAGTGCAAGGCTGGGCGCCATGGTCACGCTCGCGAGCGGCATCAAGAGAAACGGCGTACAGGCCAACACCCGCGCGAGGAAGCCCGTCCAGTCACGTTCTCCCACACCGCCGTCCGGCGACTCGCTTGATGTCGCCCGGAAAACACCAACACCGAAACAAACGCAGAGCGCCGCCCACAGGCAGATAAGAACCGCGAGCACCACCTCTGATTGTGTCTGGGTCAACATCGCCCCGAAGAGCAGGGGCAGGCAAAGGATGGCGGCGATGGTCGCCAGCAGGATGACGACACCATCACGGACTTTCCGTAGCCATTGAGGGTTCGCGAACATGAGGTCGTTGATGCCCAGGGACCGAACGATTGGCGTGAAGCATTCCGGGCACCGAGAAGCGATCGGCAGCATCCGAAGATTGTAACCACATCCTGTGCACGCCAGGTCGATCTGAATGTCGAGGCGATCCGCGTCGACCCCGAGCCTGTCCAGCGTCTCGCCCATCGCGCTGGCGCAATGCGGACAGACTTCGTGTGAGTCGAGACCCCTCAACTCGGTCCCGCAAGTCCAGCAGCGAATGTCGC
The DNA here is from genome assembly GCA_964574815.1 of uncultured Phycisphaeraceae bacterium. GTDB lineage: Bacteria > Planctomycetota > Phycisphaerae > UBA1845 > UBA1845 > CAZNPL01. The sequence goes on along the minus strand of CAZNPL010000001.1, from coordinate 102,708 downwards.
ACTCGATCGTTGGCATGCGGCATATTCCCGGCCGCGCGAACTCCGCACGTGCGAAGCTGTCCCTACTTCCTGCCGGCGGCTGGCTCGAACGCCTCGCGGACGGTATCGGCGTCGATGTTGGCCAGGCGCACCGTTTTGAGAGGTGAGCCGTGGCCGGTCTCGATCGACACGTCCCGCCGCGACAGGCCCAGTCGGCGCGCGAGCAGGGCCGTCAAGGCGGCGTTGGCCTTGCCCTTTTCGGCCGGGGCGGCCACCGTCACCTTGAGCCGGCCGTCGAGCACGCCGACCACCTTCGTCCGGGAGGCTCCGGGAACCACCTTGACGCCCATGAGGACGACCCCCAGTTTCGTTTCGAGATTGAGCATGGTGCGTTCCGCGAGGGGCGACGCGCCCGACCGTTTGAGGTCCGCTGTGCTGGTATGTAGAATGCTTGGTTTCATTATCCAGGGAGCGAGGACGAGGTGCAAACGCAATACGAGATCGGGGTCATCGGGGCCGGCAACGCAGCCGAGGGCATCGTCGCCGGGCTGCTGCGCAACAGCGTGCTGCTCGAGGACCGAATCATCGCGTCCGACCCCGCAGACGCGCGCCGGGATCTGTTCCGCGACCGATTCCACATCGCGGTCACCGACGACAACCGCCACGCCGTGCAGGAAAGCTACATTCTCCTGCTGGCCGTCAAACCGCAGATATACCGCGAGGTTCTCGCCGGCTTCGCCGACTTGGTGCGAGAGGACCACGTCGTCGTTTCGATCATGGCCGGCGTGTCCACCCAGGCGATCGAAGAGCAATTGGGCCACATCAAGGCCCGCGTCGTCCGCGTCATGCCGAACCTACCCGTGCACGTCGGCGCAGGCATGGCCGGCGTGCATCCCGGACAACATGCACGCGAGTCCGACCTGCTTCGCGCCCAGCGCATCTTCGACGCCGGCGGCAAGAGCGTGCACATCGAGACCGAGGCCACCATGGACGCCGTCACGGCGGTTTCCGGCACGGGCCCGGCGTACTTCTACTTCTTCACCGAGGCGCTCATTCACGCCGGGATGAAGGCCGGGCTGTCGCCGCAGCACGCGGCCCTGCTGGCCAAGCAGTCGTGCCTCGGCGCCGCCCGCATGATGAACGAGACCCACGATCCGCCTCACGTGTTGCGCCAGAAGGTTGCCTCACCCGGCGGCACGACTGAGGCGGCCATGGAGGCAATGAAGAAGAACAAGGTTTTCGACCACGTAGTGGAGGCTGTGATGGCGGCCTTCCACCGAAGTCAGGAATTGGGAAGCCAGAACGACCAGTCGTAAATCAAGATACTCCGTCCGCCGGACGGGACAGCTTTGGAGAGGCTCGGATCATGCTGCCACCATACGCTCCGGAACCCTATGTCGATTTCAGCCAGGAAGGTCCTCGCTCGAAGATGCTCGCCGCACTGGAGGCGGTCGGCCGGGAACTAGGCCAGTCGTATTCGCTGTGGATCGACGGCGAGCAGGTCAAAGGTCCCAAGACGTTCAAGTCGATCGCGCCGGCCTGCTATGACCGCGTCGTCGGCGAGGTCAGCAAGGCGAATGCCGATCTGGCGGACAAAGCCGTTCGCGCCGCGGCCGAGCGTTTCAAGTCCTGGTCGCGAATGGACCCCGAAGAGCGGGCGATGATCCTTGTCAAGGCCGCCCGAATCATGCGTGACCGGATCTACGAGCTCACGGCATGGGAGGTTCAGGAGGTCAGCAAACCGTGGATCGAGGGTTACGCGGACGTTTGTGAGGCCATCGACTTCTGCGAGTTCTACGCCCGCGAGATGATCCGGCTGAAAGGCCGGCATCCGACGACATGGTTTGCCAACGAGGACAATTCCGTCGAGTACATCCCACTAGGGGTGATCGGCGTGATCCCCCCGTGGAACTTTCCGCTGGCGATCTGCATGGGCATGACGACGGCGGCCCTGGTGGCCGGCAACGCGGTCGTGCTCAAGCCGTCCAGCGATTCACCGGTTATCGCCTCGAAGATGTACGACATCCTGACCGAGGCGGGATTGCCGCCGGGCGTGCTCAACTTCGTTCCCGGCAGCGGTGGGGACTGTGGTGAAACCATCGTCGATCACCCGCTGACGCGCATGATTGCATTCACGGGTTCAAAGGAAATCGGCCTTCGGATCAACGAACGGGCCGCCAAGCTCAGCAAGGGCCAAGTCTGGATCAAGCGGGTCATTCTGGAGATGGGCGGTAAGGACGGTATTTTGGTCGATGAAACAGCCGATCTCGAAGCGGCCGCCGAAGGCGTCGTCACGGCCGCCTTTGGGTTCCAGGGCCAGAAGTGTTCGGCGTGCTCGCGGCTGGTCGCGGTGGCCGACGTCTACGACGATTTACTGGAGCGCGTCGTTGAGCGGGCCCGCAAGATCACGGTCGGTGATCCCGCCTCGGCCGAGAACTTCCGAATGAGTGCGGTTATCAACAAGGCCGCCTTCGACAACACGCACAACTACATCAAGATCGGCAACGGCGAGGGACGACAGGTTCTCGGCGACGCTCCGGTGCCCGACGGCGGTTATTTCATTCCGCCGACGATCATCGCCGACGTCGATCCACGCGCCCGCATCGCCCAGGAGGAAATCTTCGCTCCCGTGCTCGCGGTGATCAAAGCGAAGGACTTCGACGACGGGCTGCGTATCATGAACGACACCGAGTACGGATTGACCGGAGCGCTCTACTCGCGGGACCGGGAGCGCCTCTTCCGCGCACGGCGCGAGTTCCACGTGGGCAACCTCTATTTCAACCGCAAGTGCACCGGGGCACTGGTCGACGTGCAGCCGTTCGGCGGATTCAATATGTCCGGCACCAACAGCAAGGCCGGCGGCAGGGACTACATCCAGATGTTCCTGCAAGGCAAGTCGATCACCGAGAAGCTGTGAGGTCGATCTACCAAGGGCAGCTTTGTGAGCCGCATGCCCACGCAAGCGTGGGCATGGCACTGAGAATCCGGGGACAGCGCGCGGCGCAGGCTGGGTGACGTCAGGCGGGAAGCGGAACCGCCGCGTTCAGGATGGCGGCCACCGCGTCCGTGATGAAGCCGGCAAGCCCTGCGATAGCAGCGTCCCGGAGCTGCATCGTGCATGCGCTGGGCAACACAGCCGAGCCGATCAAACCGGTGGCCATCGCGAATCTCACAAACCGTCTGTAGCTGCGTGACATTGTGGAACTCTCCTGTTCACTCGTTGATGCGGGTCGATCAACCGTCCCGCCTGATCGCGGCGGCTGATCTTCCACACATGCACGCACCGCGCCAATGCGTCGCTGTCAGATCAGATTAGACCGCGTGGGGCCTCTCAGGTCAATTCCCGCCGGGTCAGTCGCTCTTCCAGAATCTGGGCGACAGCAGGACGATAATGGTGAACACCTCCAACCGGCCAAGCGCCATGAGGACGGACATGAAACATTTGCTGGCGTCGCTGAACCAGGCGTAGTTCTCGACCGCGCCGACCTGATTCAAGCCCGGCCCGATGTTGTTCAGCGTTGCAGCAGCCGCCGTGATCGCCGTCGTGACATCGATCGACTTGTCCTGCTCCAGGAGCATGAGTACGACCGCGCCAATCACCGTCAACAAGCCGATGCTCAGAACGTACACGAGCGTCGATACTTTCATGTCGGTGTCGATGCTTGCCCGGCCGACCTTGACCACGCGGACGGCCCTGGGGCGGAAGACGTGCTCAAGCTCCGCCCAGATGATCTTGAACGCCATCAGGCACCGCATGACCTTGATGCCGCCGCCGGTGGAGCCGGCGGATCCGCCCACGAACATCAAGGCCACCAGTAAGACCTTCGTCGCAGTTCCCCACAGGTTGAAGTCAGCCGTGCAGAATCCGGTCGTGGTCTGCAATGCGACCACCGTAAACGTCCCATGCCGCACAGCGTCGCCGACGGTTGCGGCCGTCTCGACGCCGGTGGTGGTCACGAGAGGCCGGCCGTGAATCGAGATGATCACGAAGATCGAGGCGAGGAGCAGCAGCCCGAGGTAGCAACGCAGCTCCGTATCTCGCAACGCGGTGCGCCAGCCACCGTGGACGATCTGGTAATAGAGGCCGAAGTTGATGCCGGCCGCGACCATGAAGGCGATGATGATCACGTCCACGGCCACCGAGTCGTAACCGCCTACGCTGGCGTTGTGCGTGCTGAAGCCTCCGGTTGCCAGGGTCGCGAAGGTGTGGCAGACCGAGTCGAACCAGTTCATGCCGGCGAGTCGCAAGGCGATGATCTCGACGGCAGTGAGGCAGACGTAAATCACCCAGAGAACGCGGGCGGCCTCCTGTATGCGCGGCTTGACGCCTTCCACGCTCGGGCCCGGCGCCTCGACACGGAAGAGGTGTTTGCCACCGACGCCCAGCAAAGGAAGCACGGCCACGAACAGCACCACAATGCCCAGTCCGCCGAGCCAGTGCGTGACGGCTCGCCAGAGTAACAGGCTCCTCGGCACCGATTCGATATCCCTCAGAACCGTGGCCCCGGTCGTCGTGAGGCCGCTCATCGCCTCGAAATAGCAGTTCACGAAACTTCCGAAGGGCAAGGCTGCATCGGTCTCGACGCTGAGCGCAGCCCAGAACCGGTAGGGCATCGCGCCGATGGCCGCGGCCACGAACCAGCTTGTGGCCACGAGCAGGATGGCCTCGCGCCGGCCGATATCGCCCCTGGCCCGCCGGGCGCCCATCCAGAGCGCCGCGCCGAGCGAGCCTCCGATCGCGACGGTGATCAACAGTGCGCGGACGGGGGCGGATTCCGAGGTGTCGCCGAGCAGCCGTTGCAGGGCGGACCAAACGGCCAGCGCCAGGACGACTCCGCTCATCACCAGTATGAGCAGTCCGAGTTGTCGGCAGACGGACAGAAAGTTCACGAATCGTCACTTTCCGCCGAACAGTTTCTTGAGCTTGTCATGAAGCCCGCGCGCTCCAATGACCAGTACGGTGTCGCCTCCCTGCAGCGTGTGGTCGGCGCCGGGGACGAACACTTCTTCGCCGCGTTGAATCGCACCGATGACGCAGGGGCTTGGCCAGGTGACGGCCTTGAGGGCCTTGTCCACAACGGGTGCCCCTTCTGCGACCTGCACTTCGTAGACGTCGGCGGTCGCCTCGACGAGCGACGCCAGGACTTTGACCGGTCCGGGCTCGAGGAGCAGTTGGATCTCCTTCGCCGCGACCTGGCGGGGGCTGAAGGCGCGATCGATGCCGACGTGCCCGAGCAGATGGAGGTAGGCTGAGCGTTGGATGACCGCGATTGCCATCTTGACGCCGAAGCTCTTGGCCTGCGCTGCCGCGAGGATGTTGTGCTCATCGTCGTCGGTCAGTGTGACGAATGCATCGACGTCGGCGATGTGCTCCTCGGAGAAGACGGAGGGTTCGGTCGGGTCGGCGTCGATGACGGTCACGTGCCGTAGCTTTTCGGCGAGCTCCTCGGCACGGGCGCGTTCGGTCAGGAACAGCCGCACGGCGAAGTGGCGTTGTCGCAGCGTACGGCAGAGCCACACGCCCATCGAAGTGCCACCCATGACGATCACGTGTTTGCGTTTGATCTTGTCGGTCTGGAACATCCGGCGGGCGGTTTCGAGTTCGCCCTTTTCACCGATCAGGGTCGTGATGTCTTCCGGCTGAATGACGGTGCCGGCGCTGGGGATGAAGGATTTATCGTCGCGCGTTACGGTTGCGATGCGCACGCCCTTGGGCAGCTTCAGCTCGGACAGGGGTACGCCTATGCCCGGGGCCTTATCGACCACCTTGAGCTGCTGCATCTCGATCACGCCGCGGGCGAAGTTCTCAACGGCCAGGGCGCCGGGGTTGCGAAGCGTCCGAGCGATTGCGACGGCCGTCACATACTCCGGGCAGATCAGGCTGTCGATATGGAAGTAATGGTTGTAGTCCAGCCCGCGCCCGCTGAAGTAGGCGCTGTGGTGGACGCGTGCGACGCACTTGTCGGCACCCAGGGCCTTTGCGGCCGAGGCGGCCAGGATGTTCACCTCGTCGTGGTTCGTGGCCGCGATAAACATGTCGCACTTGGGGACGCCAGCCTCTCGCTGTGCTTCGGCATGAGCAGCGTTCGCCTTCAGGGTGCGGATGTCGAGCTCGTTCTCCAGGGCCGCGAGCTTCGAGGACTCCGAGTCGATGACGGTCACGTTGTTGCCAGCCGCCGAGAGGATCTCGGCCAGATAACGCCCGACGGTGCCGGCACCGGCGATGACAATATTCATGGATCCGTGAGCTATCTGATGAAACGATCGGAAGCCGGCGCCTCGCCGACGCGCGGGCCGCACCGCCCGCCCGAATGACAGGATCGCCATCTTAGTCAGGTGCGGGGGCCTGACAAGCGATCGGGAGCGGTTCGGCGTCCCACGACAGGTTGGGAGCCACGATCCTACGGGGGGCTGTTCGCGTGCATCGCTTGAGCCGCAGATCGGTGGACCTTCCTGGCCATGCGCTCGTCAGCGGGGCCGAATAGCGTCTGGAACAGGTCGATTTGCGTCTTGGCGTCGGGTGCTTCCGTGCATGCGGCCAGGCGTCGCAAGTACTTCTTGAATGCTTCGGAGTGCTCTGTGGCCAGGAAATGGACGATTGCCCACGCGGCGGCATAACGCTCCGGCTCGGTCAGCCCGGCATGGCTGCCCCAGCGGGCGGGGTTTCGAATCAGCTCGATGGCCTCAACGCGGCGATGAACTTCGGGCGCGGCAGATCCGGCGTCGCCGAAGCGGGCGAGGAAGTCGGCGGCGCGCCACTTGTTCACGACGGATGGGCCCGCCTCACCGTCGGATCCCGGCGTTTCGAATGCGCAGGCCAGTCCCTCGGACAGCCACGCAGGCATGTTGGCGCTCAAGCGCGGGCAGACCGCATCGGTGACATGGTGGAAGGTCTCGTGTCGCACGGTGAGTCGCATGGCCGCTTCAACGGCGTTCTTTTTATCGGGGGCGCGGTGCCGCGTGCTGAGATGACCGAAGTATGTTCGTCCCGTGGTTCTGTCGTAGTAGCCACTACGAATCGTCGGATCGGATTGGTCGGCCCCGACCAGTTGCGTGTAAGCCGACCAATCGGCGGTGCATACGACGACGAGGCGCTTGTTGACGGTATCGATCGGGATGTCGCATGCTCGAAGGAACCCGGTTATGTCATGAAAGGCGTGCTCCGTCCAGGCGAGGTACCTTTGGGCGATGGTCTTGTTGGTATCATGGGCGAGGAGGAAGTGGTCTGATCGTGTGATCTCGAAGTGGTCGCCCAGCTCATCGCGCAGACGATGCTCCAGTTGTTCGTCGATGGGGATGTCGCTGCGCTCGGCCGCGCCTGCAGGGAACCCGATTGCAAGCGTGACGAGGCAGGTTGCCAATCGGGCTGCTCCCGAATGTGCCAGGGGCAAGCGGAGTTGCCTGTGGCGGCGAAGCTTGCCCGTGCTTTTCCCCAGTTCGGCGGCCGCACGGGCAAGGCGGGACTTAGCCTTGGCTAAGTCCCGCCTTGCCCATGGCACCCTGGGCCACAGAAACGAAACGGGCTCATATTCACGCGGGCATGGTTTGTATGGGCGAGGGGCTGACGTCATTAAGCACTCAGGACGCGTTGGACGATGGCCGGAGGCGCTCCGATGTCGGCGACGCGAACCCGGCCGACGTGCTCGCGGCCTCGGGCCGACTGGAAACCCGTCTTGTCAGCCACGAACGTGATGGTCAAGTCGGCTTTGATGCAGGCATTGGCGGGCTCGCCGGTGTTGCAGTCGAGTCCGGAGGGCACGTCAACTGCGACGACGCCCATCCTGGTGGCCTGGTTGATCGAGTCGATGATGCCCGCGAGCGGTTGTCGGACGTCGCCCCTGAAGCCGGTTCCGAGCAGCGCGTCAACGACGAGATCGCCCGGGCGGATCTCCGCGTCTTGGGCGTTGACGATGGACAGACCCATGGCGACGCAGACCCGGTGATTGGCAGCGGCATCGGGGGAGAGGCGGTCGGGCTCGCCGGCGAGCGCGATGGCCACGTTGATTCCAGCGTTATCAAGGTGCCGGGCGATGACGAAGCCGTCGCCGCCGTTGTTGCCGGTCCCGCAGAAGAAAAGGACGCGGGCGCCGCCTCCGCTGCCACGTTCGGGCAGGCGATCGCCCATCTCCTGGAGGATGATGCGTGCGGCGTTGTGGCCGGCGTTCTCCATGAGGACGAGTCCTGATATGTGGTATTCCTCAGCGGCGATCCGATCGACCTGCCGTACCTGTTCACGCGTCAGTATTGCTTGCATAGGTTCATCTTAACGCGACACGGCGGGGCGCAAAGGCGCGTACGATCGGCGTGGCTCTACGGACGGGAGCGGGGGTGTTTGCGGTGTCAGGTGGCCTCGCGGAACTGAGGCGCGTCCGTCCGTAGCCTGTTCCGTACGGTCGCGCGCAAAGCACGCCCCCGCAGCCGTGGCGATGGCACCCAGTGCGGATGAATCGTGGACCCGCCTTCAGAGAAGGTGGACCGTCCCCGGCTGTGTCAGTCGGTGGCCTCGTCCGCGACCGTCACGGTATGGCTGTAGGGGGAGCCGGGGTGCCGCCACTCGCCCGTGCTGAAGTCCACGATGAACGCAATCACACCGGGGACGATTCCCGGGATGAGCAGCAGGGCGTCGCCGATGAGCCAGGGGCAGACTTCGCCCGGGCGACCGCATTCGTGCGCAGCGAGCTGTGCGTCGTGGCTCGTGCCGCTCCGGTGGGCCAGCGTCGCGCACCCGCCGGTCCAGGCCAGTTGCCCGGCGAGCAACAAACCGGCCACAGAGATTCTGGACAGTCGTCTGCTGAAGTTGTGCATGGTCTGATTCTCCGATTGGAATCGGGCAGTCCACAGTCTCTTGATCACCCTTAAATCGGCGTTCCAGCGTGCGGGCTGGTGGATAAATGGCGAGCGAGATCGTTGCGGTTCACCCGAGTACATAAACTGCAGCGGGGCCGATAATCGCCCAGGTACGAGCGCCGGCGGAAGTGCGGACGTGGCGGGACGTTGGCGGTCGGGGTTTTTGCAGGAGCGGCGTCACCCACGAGGGGTGACGCTACATGGTGATGCGGCGGTTTCCGGCACGTCGTGAATCGGCAGTCATGAACCGCAGCGGCTTGCTTTACTCGAGGCGCGTGAAGGCGAAGATTTCGGGTTTGGCGAGAGTGAGATAGTCTTCGATGGGCATGATGATCGAGTGGGTGAGCGAGCCGGCGTTGAAGGCGATGCGGTCGTTTTTCGTGACGGACTCGTCGGCGTAGAGATCGAAGGGGAGGACCGGACGGCCGAAGGGCGGCACGCAGCCCGGCACCAGGCCGGTCAGCTCGAAGAGCTCCTCCCTGGTGGCGAAGCGGGTCTTGCGCTCGGAGAAGTACTCGCGGACGGCGTGGGAGTCGACGCGAAGGGCGGCGCTGAGCACGAAGAGGCGAAAGTCGTCGCCGATCTTGACGAGCAGGGCCTTGCCGCCGACGCGGATGTCCTCGCCGCGGGCCCTGGCCGACTGCTCGGAGGAGTAGGTCGGCTCGTGCTCGAGGTAACGGTAATTGACGCCGGCGTTGTCGAGCAGTTCGCGAATGCGTTGGAGAACTTCGTCTGCCATTGTTTCTTCCGTCAGCCTCCTATGAAGCTATATGAACGACGCAGCGGCGGGCGTCGGCGTTGTTGCGATGTTCCCAGAGGTAGATGCCCTGCCAGGTGCCGAGGGCGAGGCGGCCGTCGGCGATTGGGACTGACAGCGTGGTGGCGGTCAGGGCGGCCTTGATGTGGGAGGGCATGTCGTCGGGTCCTTCGGCGGTGTGGGTGTAGATCGGGTCGTTTTCGGCGACGAGCCGATTCAGCCAGGTTTCGAGGTCTTGCCGGGCGGACGCGTCGGCGTTCTCCTGGATCGTGAGGCTGGCCGACGTGTGCTGTATCATGATCGTGCACAGCCCCTCGCGCACGTTGGCCTTGCGCACGACACTCTGGATGAGGTCGGTGATCTCATGCAGGCCACGCGGTTTCGTCGGTAGCGTGACGCGAGTCACCATGCCGATAAGCCTCCTAGCCGGTCCTTTCGGCGACGAACAGTTCGCCTCTATACGATACGCAATAGCCCTTTTCGGTGAGGAGCAGGTACCGGTCGAGATCGATGATCGTCCGGCAGATGTCGCTTTCGGGGGTGTGGCGACTGACGGCCATGAACTCGTCCGATCTGCTCAGGCTTCGGGCGGCGTCGCTTCGGGGATAGTCGCCGGGGCCGTATCTTTCCGAGAAGTAAAAGCCCTCGTGTTTCTCCTTCTTGGGATACTGCAAGATGAAACAGTTCTTGCCGCGGTAAAACCAGTTGAGCGGCGTGGGCCGCCGGGCGACTTCGGTGTTGCCTCCGATGTTGTCATGGCAACACGTTCTGCAGAACAGGAATCGCGATGCGTGATTCACGGCGTAGTCCATGGCGGCGTCGGAGAGCGCGCCACAGGCTCCGAAGAAGATCACGGCCGTCGGCGTCACGTCGATTCGCGGATTGAAAATGTCGTCCCGGGCGAACTCGAAGTTGTCGGGGTTGCGCCGCAGCAGAACTCGGTGGCACAGCCAATCACCCCGCGGGTCGATGTCGGTTGCGATGACCTTGAAGTCGGGCAGGCGCGAGGCCAGTTCGCGGGCATGGCGACCCAGGACGCACACCGGGTTGACGATGGTTTTTCGCTTGTCGGGGTGCGCGGCGAGCGTGCGGACGATGATGTTTTTCAGGTGGTCGTCTCTCTTCGATCTGAAGGCGAGGCCCGGGATGGATGCAAACGGACCCTGCTGACGGGGGAAGCCCGGGAAACGATCGTTCCATCTTCGGGACAGTGCTCCCGCGTAGCGATTAATCCCCTCGCGCTCGGCGCGAGGCGTCACGATGTTGCCCTTTCGGAATTCGCCGAGCAGCCCGGCCAGGGCCCTGCGGGCCGCCTTCGGATCGGCGTCCGCCTTCCGCCGGTCCGGTGCCGAGGCACGAGTGGCAGTTTCGGTCAGCGTCCCCATGTTCGCACGCAAAAAAGTCGCCCGTAGTCCTTGGCGAAGTATAGGGCCGAACGGGCAGTTCATAAACCTCCGCGTTGGTGTCAGTTACTACGGCCTTTGATTCCCGGTTACACTGGCGGGCTGCCCGCCGATGTGAATACCTGAACTTTTTGTCACGGAACTGCACAGCCGGACAAGCTGCCCGTTGCGCACGCCTGAACCGTCACGCAACCGAAAACTTCCGTGAGCAGCCCTGTTCGTTGGCGACGGGATGATGAATCTTCTACAATCCGCCGCATGTCCCCCACGAAAATTGTCGCCACGGTGGGCCCGGCCAGCCAGTCGGAAGACGTTCTTCGCCGCTTCATCGAAGCGGGCGTCGACGTGATCCGGCTGAACATGTCGCACGGGAGTCATGACGACCACCAGCAGGCGGTGGACACGCTTCGCCGGGTGGCGGAGGCACGGGGTGCGCACGTAGCGGTCATGACCGACCTGGCCGGCCCGAAGGTCCGCACCGGTCCGATGGATCCGGAGAAGTCGGAGATCAACGACGGCGACACGTGCCATATCGTACGCGAGCCGATCGATGGGAGGGCAACGCGGTTCGGTACGACCTATCCCGGCCTGGTGGATGAGGTGGCGATCGGTCATCGCATTCTCATCGACGACGGCCAGATACGGTTGCGGGTGGTGGACAAGACAGCCGAAGCCCTGGTGTGTCGGTGCGACGACGGCGGCACGATCGCGTCGCGGAAGGGTGTCAACGTTCCGGATTCGGACCTGACACTTCCAGCGTTGACCGAGAAGGACCGTCGGGATCTGGCGTGGGCGGTTGGGCACACGGTGGATTTTCTGGCGCTGTCTTTCGTTCGGCGGGTCGAGGACATCGAGCTTCTGCGGGGGCTCGTCGAGGAGGCCGGCGGCGATCAGCCGATTTTGGCAAAGATCGAGACGCCGCATGCAATCCGGGACATCGATCGGATCATTGAGGGGTCGGACGGCATCATGGTGGCGCGCGGGGACCTCGGGGTCGAGATGGATGTGACGCAGGTGCCGCTGCTGCAGAAGGACATCGTGCGGCGATGCCGGGTGGCCGGTAAGCCGGTGATCATTGCGACGCAGATGCTGCACAGCATGATCTACGAGCCGTCGCCGACTCGTGCGGAGGTGAGCGACGTGGCCAACGCCGTGCTCGACGGGACCGACGCGGTCATGCTGTCCGGCGAATCGGCGGCGGGGCGCTATCCGGTGCGGGCGGTGGCGATGATGAATCGCATCTGCGAGCAGGCGATGGCTTTCGATCCGGAGCATACGCGGTTGATCTCGGAGCTGGCCGACACGCGGCTTCACGTCGGGCACAAAGTCGATCGGACGGCGTCGGCCGTCGTTCGCAGCACGGCGATCATCGCGCAGGACATCGGTGCCCGTTTGATCGCGGTCTGGTGCCTGACAGGCCGGACGGTGCGGTGGCTCAGCAAGTATGGAGTGGATCAGCCGTTGATTGCGTTGTCGAGCGACGCGGCGGTTTGCCGCCGGCTTGCGCTGTCGTATGGCGTTCAGCCCATGCTGGTGTCGGCGGACCGGGGGGACCTGGATCGGCTGTGGTCTGATATCGAGGAGAAGCTGGCGGCTCAGCATGGTTTATCTCCGGGGGATTTCATTGTGGCCATCGGTGAGCCGGGGGATCCGGCGCGATCGCGGACGATTTCAATCCGGACGGTGGGTGGGTGAGTAGGGGGTTGGTGGGTCTGTTCGGAGCGGAAGGCACCCGCCTGAGGCGGGCAGGCTCCGGGACGAAGTCGGGAGGAGAGAGAAGAAAGGGGACAGGGATCCGATGAGCAGGGAGCGGCGGACGCACCGGCCCCACCGCCGCGTTGACAGGGTTTCCGGGGGGACTAGACTCGGTTGTTGCGTCCCCGTGGCACAATTGGATAGCGCGTCGGCCTCCGGAGCCGAAGGTTGCAGGTTCGAATCCTGCCGGGGACATGCGGGACACGTCAGGATAGATTCGCGATTCATGAACGGCGAACGAGGTGGCAGCGCGAGGGAGCGGTTGATGTTCCGATCGAGTCCGAGCCGCATGGGCAGGTTTTGGGCGAGTGAGAGCCCTCCGTAGGGAGTGATCTGACCGCGCTGCTGGATTTTGACGCGGATCCAGCGATTGCGAAAGACGGGCCCGCCACGAGCGCGTTTCCGACAGGTGAGAAACGTGTCAACTACCTACCGGTAGCGTCAGTACCGGCGCCGCGCCCTGACGCTCGCCCGATGTCAAGGAGGCCAGTTGATTCAGTAACGCGAACGTCGACAGCGAACTCTCATCGTCCCTGGCGATGTAAAACCACAAACCGCGATAGCGGACGCCCACGGCTGCATTGCTCGGCCGCTGCTTGCTGTAGTGAACACTGAAGAACCCGTCGAGCAGTTCCCGCCAGTCGAACGGCTTGCCAGCTTCGTCAAGCGTCTGCGTAACGGGTCCGTCCAGTTGGTGCTCCGGTGGAACCGCGACTCCGTTTGACAGATAGTACATCACACCCAGCAAAGAACGCGTGTCGATGGAGATATTACCAAGAGCCTGTTCGGGTGACAGGGGGTCATAGTCGCCGTCAGCCGGATCGACAAGATCGTAACGCAGGTTCTCCGGTTTAAGTTTAAGCAGTGCTCGCAAGCGTGCGATGTCCGGGGAATCCTGTGCGCTTTCGGCCACACGCATGATCAGCACGCGCTCTTCCTGCGTCAGGAACATCGTCTGCCCGTCGTCACTCAAACGAAACTCAGCACTCGCCTTGGCCGCGTTTATTAACATGTCTCCGTCGACGTTTTCACGTGGGATGGGATCGCTGATCTGCTCAACACGCGTGGAAAACTCGAAGTCAATCTGCCCCGCGCGATCCAGTTTTTGAATCAACTGTGCCGCCTCCTGAAACTCACGGAATTCGGGCTCGCCGGCGGGTGTCGGCCCGGAGGCCCGCGGTGCGTTCATCAACCCGTTGACCCGTTCGGCCATCAGCAGCAACACGCGATCAGCACGCCAACCCGAGTCGGCGAGCAGCGATACACCGGTGACAGAAATCGGTCTCAACAACCGCTTCGTGAACCGTTCACCGCCGAGAATCGAATAACTGATCGTAGGACGCTCAGCATAGCCGACTCCGGCTCCGAAGCCGAGCGTGTCGGGGTTGTTCGCCCCACCCAAGCTCACATCCTCGTTCAACGCCGCGCTTATGTCGCCGACGGCTGAAGCCTCGAACTGCGTTGAAATACTAGTAATCTCAAGCCACACGGGCGTTGCGCGATAGCTTAGTCGCACGAGGTTCAGCAGCAGTTGCTCGTCGGTGACTTTGCCGGCCGCGCTGGCGTATTCCGGGTGGCCAAGGGACATCGCCCGCGGCCCGATCTGGCAGCCGATAGAGAACAGGGGCATTGCGACCAGGAGGAACCTGCCGAGCCTTTCCATGATGCTTTTCATCGCCGCACCTCCGACGCAGTGTCCACGTGGTCGGCAAACCGCATCGGCTTCGCCGTATTGCTGCTGACGAGTTGTTGCGCGGCTGTTTCCGCACCCGTGTCTAGCAACGTATCCAGGGCACTCTGGCCCGTTTCTTGCTGGTAGCCCGCGCCACTGCAGCGCGTGACGGGAATCACGCCCGCGACCGTAGCGGCGATCTTGCGACGCATGCGACCTCTCCTTTCATGCGATCGGTACGCGACGAAAACGACAACGCTCCCCAGACAGAATCGGAGGGTAACGAGCACGCCAATGCTGGGCAAGGATGATGCTCGCAGCACGGATTGAAGCGAAGTTGCGATGCCTTGGCACGGCTAAGCTGATCACGATTCTCATGCGATTGCGTCCGAGACGTGCAGTCAGGCGGGTATCGCGTACAACGTTGCTGCGGGTAACATATAACGTACGAATCGAGAGTCGACACGCGTATCGTCACGATCAGTCCGGGTTGTTCTCCGGATGTCAGGACCTCGTCGTGTCGCGATTCTCGATTCCGTAGTGCGGTGCGCGGGCGTAGAACCGGCGTTCTGGACGCAGAAAGCCACGGTGGCGGTTCGAAGGCCAGAATACCGGCTCCGGCGGGGTCGAAATCCGGAATTATCAGATTGAGAGGCTGCTTATGCTCTTCAAGTGGTTGGGACCGCTGCTCGGCGTGGTGCTGCTGATCGGAGGTATCGGCGCGGTGTTCTTCGTGGAGTGGAACCCGCCGCCACCTCCGCCGCCGGAGCTCATCCGGCCGGTCAAAACGGCTCCAGTCCGCAACGCATTGGCAATGCCCGAACGCCAGTTTCCCGGTGTTGTCCAGGCCGGGCGCACGGTTGATCTCGCTTTTCAGGTGAGCGGCCCGCTGGTTGAGTCCAACCTCGAGCTTGGACGCGAGGTACAGGCAGGCGAAGTGCTTGCCCGGATCGATCCAGTGCGTTTTGAAAACGACGTGGCCGCGCTGCGGCCGGAAGCGGAACGGACTCGCCAGGAACTCGAGCGTCTTCGCAGCCTGGCAGAGCGAGGCGCGGCCAGCGACAAAGAGCGGCAGGATGCCGAGGTGGCCTATGATGCGGCAGTCGCGCAATTGGCCATCGCCGAGCAGCGTTTGAAGGATACCTTTCTACGAGCCCCGTTTGACGCGCTGGTTGTTCAGCGCTTTGCGGAGGAGTCGGAGAACGTGCAGGCTGCTCAGCCTGTGGTACGACTTCAGGACATCACCGCAGTCGAGATCGCCGTCGATCTGCCGGAAAACGTGGTCGCGTTGAGCAAGGGGAGAGAAAGCGAACACTACGCGGTCTTCCCGTTTGCACCGCAGCGCCGCTTTCCGGTCACGTTCAAAGAGGCATCCGCCGAGGCCGACCCGCTGTCGTTGACGTACGGCGTCATCTTCACCCTGCCGGCGCCGGAGGACTACATCGTGCTGCCCGGCATGACGGCAACCATCGTCAGTGCGCCAGCGGCTATTAACACGGAGCAGACGCGGTTCCTGGTTCCGACGGCGGCGGTCTTCGCCGATGCCGGGGGAGCGAGCTGCGTGTGGTCTGTGCGCGGCAAGGGCGAGCCGCTCCGGGTTCAGAAAACCGCCGTTGAGATTGTCGGGGTGCAGGATGTCGAAAGCGTCGTTGGCGGGGCGATCAGTCAAGGTGAGTTGGTCGTGGTTGCTGGTACGTCGCTCCTGCGGGATGGCCAAGCTGTACGGCTACTGGAGGACCGGCGCCGATGAATGTGGCGGACATCTCCTTGCGATATCGGCTGATCGTCACAATTGCGAGCCTAGTCGTGGTTGCGGGCGGCTGGATGGCGTACGAGAAGCTCGGGCGGCTCGAGGATCCGGCATTTCCAATCAAGCAGGCGGTCGTAACGGCGACCTACCCCGGGGCTACACCGCAGGAAGTCGCGGACGAGGTTACGGATGTGTTGGAGCGTCACATCCAGCAGATGGGGCAGGTCGATTATGTCGAGTCGGTGTCGGCCCGTGGCCGTACGACGGTCAAGGTGTTCATCAAGGACTACCACGGTGGCGACGAGTTACCGCAAATCTGGGATGAGTTGCGCCGAAAGGTCCAGGCGGCCGAACGAGAGTTTCCGCCCGGCGCAGGGACTGCGTCGGTCAACGACGATTTCGGTGACGTCTATGGGGTACTCTTCTATGTATACGGCGAGGGGTTCGATCTTGTCGAGCTGAACGAGTATGCGAAGACGCTGCGCCGTGAGCTCCTGCTCGTGCAGGACGTCGCGAGCGTTTCGGTCCTGGGGGCGCCCCGCGAAGCAATCTACATCGCGGCACCGCGAGCACGGCTGACACAGCTCGGGACCAGCCTGCAGCAGATCATTGCCGCATTCGAAGGCCGTGGCCTGGTCGTATCGGCCGGCGATGTGTTGTCCGGTGATCGCCGGCTTGAGATCGAGCCGGCGGGCGGGCTGACGTCTGTAGATGAAATCCGTCAGATACAAATCGCCACCGCGGAGGGACGTACGGTGCGACTGGGCGACGTGGCCCGCGTGGAGCGCGGCTTGACTGAGCCGCCCGGTGTGATTCTTCGCTACAACGGGCATCCTGCAATCGCCTTGGGTGTGGCCACTGTCGCGGGTGGCAATGTTGTCACAATGGGGCAGGCGGTCCAATCGCGACTTGAGAAGCTGTCGGAGGTAACCCCTGTCGGTGTCGAGTTGGGCATCGTCTCCATGCAGTCGGATTCTGTTCGCAAGGCGGTCAACTCGTTCACGATCAGCCTCGTGGAAGCCGTGGCGATAGTGGTCGGCACGTTGCTGCTGGCGATGGGGCTGCGCAGCGGACTGTTGATCGGGTTCGTGCTGTTGCTCACGGTTCTCGGCACATTCATCGTGATGAAGATCCTGGCGATCGACTTACAACGTATTTCGCTCGGCGCGTTGATCATCGCGCTCGGCATGCTGGTGGACAATGCCATTGTCGTTGTGGAGGGGATCCAGGCAGGACTGGCCCGGGGTCTGAGCGGTCGTGACGCCGCCAAGGCCATCGTGGGGCAGACGACGTGGCCGCTGCTGGGCGCCACATTGATCGCGACGCTGGCTTTTGCTCCGATTGGGCTCAGCCCGGACAGCACCGGCGAGTACTGCCGTTCGCTGTTCGACGTCGTCTGGATTTCCTTGCTGCTGAGCTGGTTATTTGCGATCACCGCCACGCCGGTCTTCGGGGCCGCGTTCTTGCGCTCTTCGGGTGGTGGGGGACAGCAGGATCCTTACGGCAGTTGGGCGTTCCGCACCTTCCGACGGTTTCTGGGGGCATGCCTGCATCATCGCTGGCTGACGGTCGCCGTGATGGTGATCCTGCTGGTGACGGGTGTCGTGGGATTCGGCAAGGTGAAGCAGGGGTTTTTCCCCGCCTCGGCGCGCCCGCAATTCCTGATCGATTATTGGCGACCGCAGGGAACCGGTATACGCGCCGTCGAAGCAGATCTCGCCCGGCTCGAGTCGTGGCTGCTGGAGCGGGAGCATGTGACGGCGGTCGCCACCTGCGTCGGCATGGGCACGCTGCGCTTCGAGTTGACGTACGCACCGGAAATGCCGAATGCTTCCTATGGGCAGCTGATCGTCTCGGTGGAT
The DNA here is from genome assembly GCA_964574815.1 of uncultured Phycisphaeraceae bacterium. Taxonomy (GTDB): domain Bacteria; phylum Planctomycetota; class Phycisphaerae; order UBA1845; family UBA1845; genus CAZNPL01. The sequence continues at coordinate 84,683 of CAZNPL010000001.1, read as the reverse complement.
GACCATCGCCAGATCGACGAGATCTGCGAACAGGTGCGGCGACATCTGCCCGAAGCACATCCGGATGCGCTGGCCTGGCCCTGGCGCATGATGCTTGGCCCGGGCGGCGAGGCGAAGATCCAGGCGCGGTTGCGCGGGCCGGACCCTGAGCAACTGCGGCGATTGGCGGCCGAGGTTGAGGACATCATGGCGGCCGATCCGTACGCGGCCGCCATTCGCAGCGATTGGCGCCAGCAAACGCTGACACTGCAGCCGGTGCTGGCTGAGCCGCAGGCGTCGCGGGTAGGCGTGACGAGGCGTGAGGTAAGTCAGGCGCTGGCGGCTACTTTCGAAGGCATACGGGTGGGGTTGTATCGCGAGCGGGATGAACTGATTCCCATCGTCCTCCGCGGGCCAGGCGAGGAGCGCAACGGGGCGGACCAAGTGCGTGATGTGCAAGTATGGAGCCCGCGCGCGCAGCGTGCTGTGCCGCTGACGCAAGTCGTCTCGGACATTGACACCACATGGCAGAACGCGCTGGTTCTTCGCCGCAATCGCCTGCCAACATTGACGGTGAAGTGCGATCCGGCCGCGGGCACCGGGCCAGCGCTGCTGCACCGTTTGCGGCCGAAGATCGAGGCGCTCGCGCTGCCGACGGGCTATTCGCTTGAGTGGGGCGGCGAGTATGAGAAGGCGGCCAAAGCCAATCGTGGTCTGACAGCGTTGTTGCCGCTGTGCTTCGGCGGCATGGTGCTGGTCCTCATCATATTGTTCAACAATCTCCGCCAACCGCTCGTGGTTCTGCTGACGGTGCCACTGGCGATCATTGGCGTCGCGATCGGCATGCTCCTGACGGGAGCCGAGTTCGGCTTTATGGCAATCCTGGGCGTGCTGAGCCTCAGCGGGATGCTGATCAAGAACGCCATTGTGCTCAATGACGAAATCAACGTCCAGTTGTCCACGGGGCTCGACCGGGATGAGGCAGTCCTGCAAAGCGCAGTGAGCCGAGCCCGCCCGGTCGTACTCGCGGCTTTGACGACGGTGCTGGGGATGCTTCCTTTGCTGACGGACGTCTTCTTCAAAGACATGGCGATTGCGATCATGTTCGGCCTCAGCTTCGCGACGGTGCTGACGCTGATCGTCGTGCCGGTCCTTTACAGCATCGCGTACGGCACGCACCCGGCGGGTGTGGGTGCGCCGGCGTCATGACGAAGGAAAGCGCTGTTGACGCAGTTCAGAAGATTTCAGTCTGTTCGACGCGGCCCATGACGGTAAGAGATCATGGTCAAGATACAGCTACGGGCGCGCTTGGTCAGCGCGGGGTTGGGGTTGGTTCCGGGGCTTTGGCGTGGGTCTCCTTGCAATCGGGGAACAGTTTGGTCAGGGCCTGGTCGAGGGCGGTGGATTGGATGTCTTTGGCGGCTACCTTCCCTTGGGGGTCGATGAGGAAGGTGGCCGGGATGCCGGAGACGTTGTACTTCTTGGCTATGGGGTTTTCTTCGGCGGGGCCCTTGCAGATCTGGGGCCAGGGAATCTCCTTTCTTTTGATGAACTGCTTTACTGTGGTGGGGTCCTGGTCGAGGCTGATGCCGATGACGACCAGGTCGCCGCAGGAGCCGAACTTGTCGAGGGCCTGTTTGATGTTGGGCATCTCGGCTACGCACGGGGAGCACCAGGTGGCCCAGAAGTCCAGAAGCACCGTTTTGCCGCGGAAGTCGCTCAGTTTGATCGTCTGACCGTCGATCGTTTCGGCGGTGAAGTCGGGGGCCACGTCGCCCACGTTGATGATCATGAGGCGGTCAATTTTGATTGTTGCCAGCTTCGGGTCGCCGACCGGCACCCGGATCTCCTTGTCGAAGGAGACCTCCAGGGGGCCGGGGCCTCACCCGAAGAGCGGGGGTTTGCCCCAGCGTCTGGCCTCGAGCTGGTAGGTGCCGTCGGAGAGGCCTCGGATGGCGTATTTGCCGTCTTCGTCCGTCACGGCGCCGTAGATGGGGCGCGGGTCGTCTTCGTCTCCGGCGGGTTTGAGTCGGACGGCGACTTCGTTGAGGGGTTTTCCGTCGGGGCCGAGGACCGTGCCGGCGAACTCGGAACCCGTGGTGAGGTCGATGTCGAGCTTGGTGGTTTCGCCGGGTTTGGCATTGACCGGGAGGGAGATGATGGTGGCCTGCATGCGCCGGCTGGTGACGATCTGCTCGGCGCGGACCTGCCATTTTCCGCCGGAGGGCAGCGGGCCGCTTTTCATGCGGTTGTCGTCTTCTGTTTTCATCATGCTCGGGCGAATGATGATGCGGTCGAACAACTCGCCGAGGGGGGCGCTCCATGGGGCGTGGTCTTCCGCATAGGTGAGGTGCCAGTTGAGTTCGGATGCCTTGGGCAGGCCCTTGACGCTTGCCTCGACGTAGGTGGGGGCATTCAGTTTGATGGTGCGCGGTTCGTCTTCGTTGGGCTGGTCGACGTCGCGGACGATCGTGATGCCTTTTTCGGGGTGGACGGCGAGGACGTCGTAGCTTCCGGCCCGCAGGCCGATCATTTTGAAGTTGCCGTGTTTGTCGGTGGTCGCGTCCTCTGAGCCTTTGCCGTTGGCTTTGGGGAAGAAGAGGAGGAACCGTTCGGTGGGGCCGTGGGCGAAGACGCTTGTTGGGCTGTCGTAGAAGATGAATCCCACGCTGGCGTCGGCCGCGTAGACTCTTGCTTCGGGCACCGGCGTTGCGTTTTGATCGACGACCTGGCCGGCGAACACGTTGAGCTTGGTTGTGGATTCCTGCTGATCCTGCCCGAGTGTTTGGGGGGCGATGGCTGCCGCTAGTGTGAGTCCAACGGTCGCGGTCGTCAGTTTCGTGGGCCACGTTGTCATGGTCTGGTCCTCGCCTCGAGTTTGAATGTGCAACCGGCCTTTCGTGCGATTATACAGGTCGGGCGGCCGGTTGTTGCCCCGAATCGCTGTAATCTTGTGTCGAGTGGGGTGTTTTCGTTGACGAAGGCGCCGTCCATAGACGTTCCGTCTCCCACCCTCGCTAACGAAGGCTTTTTCGAGTTAGATTCCGTGCCCCACCGTTTCCTGCGGTAAGGTATGGGGCACCCGGATAGGTGCATCAAGATGCACCCTGCGGCTGACTTACCGGCTTAGTATAATACGTATTTTGGTATGGGGGCGGGCGGCTGTTTCTCGCGGCGGTTCCGGCGGTTAGAGTGGGCGTTTCAAGGAGCGCCGTTCGAGGGAGGGTGTACCGGCGGCGTGGCGATGGGCGGGCGGCGGGATCGTGTTCACTTCGGCGGGGAGAACTGTCCGAGGATAAGACGATGAGCAAAACGGTTCATCTTAAAGACGGGTCTGAGGTTTTGCTGCGGGCGCTGACGAGGGACGACGTCGAACGGTCGCTTGCGTTCTTTCGGGCGCTGCCAGAGGAGGATCTGAAATATCTTCGGGGGGATCCGACCAAGCGCGAGGTGGTCGAGGAGCGGATCCGGGAGACGGAGAGCGGCGCTTATCATCGACTGGTGGCCGTTGTTGGGGACAGGATCGTGGCCGAGGGGGCGCTCGAGATGACGGGGCGGGCGTGGACCTCGCATATCGGCGAGCTTCGGATCATCGTGGCGCGGGATTATCAGCGCAAGGGGCTCGGCATGGTGCTGGCGCATGAGCTGTATCTGCTGGCCGCGAGCTGCAACCTCGAGCAGCTCATGGTGACGATGATGCGGCCTCAGGTTGCGGCTCGGAGCATCTTCCACAAGCTGGGTTTTAGGGAGGAGATGGTTCTGCCGGCGCACGTTCGGGATCGCGACGGGCGGTCGCAGGATCTGATTCTGATGCGCGCGGACCTGAAGGCGCTTTGGCGCGAGCTGGAGACCTGAGTTTACTTCTCCTCGTCGTCGAGTTCGCGTAGGGCCTGCAGGATTCCGAGCGGGCTCTGGCCCATCGCTATTTGGGCGATCTTTTCCATTCGCGCCTGGTCCGCATCGAACTTCTTGGTCAAGCGGGCCTGGTAGGCGTCGCGGAGGGACTCCAGGAGCTTGTCAAGCTCGTAGGGCTTGGGGAGGTAGCCATAGGCGCCGAGCTTGGTGCATTCGACGGCCGAGTCGAGCGAGCCGTGTCCGGTCAGGATGATGATCTCGAGGTGTTTGTGCTCCTTCTTGAGGATCTCGAGCACCTGTTTGCCGTCCATCCCCGGCATCTTGAGGTCCAGGAGGGCGAGGTCGAACTTCGAGCGGCGGGCTGCCTCGACGGCCTCCTGTCCGTTGTAGGCTTTGGTGACATCGAAGCCGCGCATTTCGAGGCGTCGGGCGATCGAATCCAGGAACTGAACCTCGTCATCAACGATGAGTAGTCTGATTTTGTCGGCCATCAGGGACCTCCAGCGCCTCGCTAAAATCCGATCCAACGCCAGTATCCAAAGAACGTCCATCCCCATAGTACCAGAAGAGACAACACAAGCACTGCTGCACCATGTTTGAGAAAATCAGTCAGCCGGACGAGCTGCTCGCCGGTGACGGGGTCTTTTGCCATCGTGTAGGCGATCGCGTTATTCGGGGTTCCGATGATCAGCATGTGGGCGAATGAGGAGCCGAAGGCCGTGGCGAAGCCGACCATCCAGGGGTGGGTGTTGGCGATGGTGGCCATGGGGACCGTGATCGGGCCGATGGCGGACACGGTTGCGCCGTCACTCATGAAGTTCGTGGTCAGGCCAGTGAAGAGGCTGGCGGCGACGGCGAGGCCTTCTCCGCTGCGCATGAACTCGGGGAGGAAGCTGACGAAGACATCGGCCAGGTAGAGCGCCCCTCCGGTCACGGCGAGGCCTTTTCCGAGGGCGGCGGCGCTGGCGTAGAGGGCGACGACCTCCCACGGGATTTTCGTGATGTCTCGCCACGAGATGACTCTCATGACATTCAAGAACACGAGGCAGAGTATGACGGGCCCGCCCATTCCGAATTGATCGCTCAGGAGGATCCACATAAGCACAAGTGCGACGAGGGCAGCGGCCGTGATGTACTCGTCCCGATTCATGGGGCCTATTTTCTGGTTGGCTTGCCGCACGATTGATGCCACGTCGAGGGTCTTGACCTTAAGTCGGGGGCGGACGACGAGATAGAAGTATGCACCGATCGTCAGTGCCATGACAGGAACAAAAGGCAGGCCATACTTGACCCACTGCCAGAAGGAGGGGGCATTACCGTAATCGGTGAGGATTCCGAGCATCACGGCGTTTCGTCCGCCCGCGGCCGGTGACCCGGGTCCGCCGCAATTCGCCGCAAAGCAGAGCGACAGAACGAACATAACGGCCAAATGCCGGTCCTGTTGGAAGCCAGCGGCGCGAACGGACGTGATGTACACCACCATCAGCATCGGCATGATGAAAGCCACAAGTGCGTGTTCGGAGACGAACGAGCAGACCACGGCCATGAGGGGAAGGAACAAGAAGAGCACCCTTGGCAGCGATTTGCAGGGGCCGAGGAGCAGGAGGCCGATGCGGCGGTCGAGGCCTGTCTTGCCGATTGCGCTGGCCATTGCGATCACGCCGAAGATGAAGACCACGGCATCCTTGGCATAGGCTCTGGCCACGTCGTCCGGACGGAGCACGCCGAAGAAGTACATGAGTACGCCGACGGAGAGTGCGGTCACACCGATGGGCACGGCCCCGCTGGCCCAGAACAGCGCGGCCATGACCAACACGGCAAGCATGACCTTGGCGCGGAAGGCGGCTTCGTTGACGGTCAACGGTCGGGATTGCTTCTGCCCGCTCTCGGCACGGGTTGTCTTGTCCAGGCCGGCATATCGGCTGTAGTAATGGGCGATCGACTCGTTCGGTTTCATTTTGGCGTAGCCGGCGTAGCCCTGGGTCACGTCGTTGGGCTGCCCGGTCTTGGCGGCGGAGAGTATCGTCATCAGGCGATCGGGCGCCGGGGCCAGCAGAATGGCGGCGACGATCAGGACGCCGAGGGCCACGAGGCCAGGCCGGCTGCCGTGTGATCCGACGAGCCACTTCAACCACGAGCCGCGTTCAACATCGGGAACCTCATGGCGTGCCATGGCGTGGGGCTTGTCCCGGCGGGCGGCGTCGATGACGTCGACGAGATCGTCGAGCTCGCAGGGTTTCTGGAGATAGGAATAGGCATCGAGGTGGCCGGCTTCGACCGCCGAGGCCATGCTGCCGTGGCCGGTGAGGATGATGACCTGCAGCTCGGGGCGGAAGCGTTTGATGTCGCGCAGCACCTGCTCGCCGCTCATCTCGGGCATTTTGCGATCCAGCAGGACGACATCGATTTCGCGATCCGCGCGGATCGCCTGGACGGCCTCGACGCCGCTGGCCGACTCGTGCGTCTCGTACCCGCGTAGCTCGAGCCGCCGCGCCAGGGAGTTGCGAAACTGATGCTCATCATCAACCAGGAGAACTTTGGACATACAGAGACTCCGTCTTGTCGCTATCTAGTTGCCAGTTGCCCGGATGGAGTCGGCAATTTCGGAGAACAGGTCGGACAATCGAAGGATGCCGATGACTTCGCCTTTTCTCGTAACGAGGATGGAGAGCGTCTGCCACATGACGATTTTGTGGATGGCCTCTGTGAGGGGCGCGTCCTCATCGATACACTCGGTAGCGGGAACCATCACGTCCTTGACCTTGAGCGATCCTGCACGCGTGCATTGGGCCGAGATGGTATCCCGCCAGAACTCCAGATGCTTCATGATGGATGTCACGGCCTCGGGCGACACTCCCGCTCGGGCCAGGGTGCCGAGGTCACCGAGGACGCCGTACTTCGGCTCGAGCGCCTTGAGAAACGTCAACTGTCCGGCCTTGCCGATGACCTTTCCGTCTCGATCGATGACCAGCACGGCGCGGTGCGGCTGGCGTCCGGGCGGGAGTTCGCGCTGGGCTTGGTCGAGAGCGAGCAGGGCGTCGCGCAGGGTGGCGTCCTCAGAGACGACCGCGTACTCATTCAGCGACAGCATCAGGTCCTTTACACGTTTTGAGTCGAGGGCGTTACCCATCAATATCTTGCTCCGTCAAACTGCACCGTCAGTTGGCCGGCATCACGATGGTGAACACACTACCGGCCCCGGGGGTGCTCCTTACATCGATTCGGCCTCCCATGCCTTTCACGATCGCGTAGCTGACGGACAGCCCGAGTCCGGTCCCCTTGCCTACCTCCTTGGTCGTGAAGAACGGCAGGAAGATCTTTTCCATATGCTCGGGCCTCATGCCCGTTCCGGTGTCGGCAACGGACAAGTGAATCTGCCCGTTCAGATGGTGCGTCGAGATCGTAATCCGCCCGGGTCCATCCAGGGCGTCCACCGCGTTGTTCAGGAGGTTGAGCAGCACCTGTTGAAGCTGGTTCTTGTCGGTGGTGACGGTGGAGAGATCGCGTGCATACCGCTTAATAATCTGGACGTTGGAGACGGCCAGTTCGTGCCCGAGCAGGCCGTCGACCACCTCGTCGACCAGTTCGTGAATGTCCTGCTTTTTCAGGTCCACGTCGGTTTTTCTGATGAACTGCAGGAGCTTGCGGGTGATGTCGCGGCAGCGAAAGGCAGCCTGTTCAATCCGGTCCAGGACCGGCACCATTTCCGGCAATGTGATCTGCTCTTCGAACTCGGGGTTGATGAGGTCTTTTGCCAGGCCGGCCTCCTCGGTGATCACCGCCAGGGGGTTGTTGATCTCGTGCGCGATGCCGGCGGCGAGCTCACCGACGGAGGCGAGTTTGGCGGCGTGGACCAACTGGGCTTCGGCCTTTTCGGATTTTTCCTGAATCTGGACGAGATGGCGGGCGCGGACCCAGATGATGCAGAAGACGATGAGCATCACGGCCATGGAGATGAGCAGGATCTGGACGAAGGCGCCGGAGAAGAGTCCGATTCCGTTGTTGGCGGGGTTTTGCACGATGAGCGCCCAGTCTGCGGTACGCAGCCATGAGTAAGCGCAGAGGCACTGTTTGCCCCGGCTGGTTCCGGCACAGGTGCCGGTTGCGGGTTCCGCGGGCGGAACGGCGGATAGTCTCTGAGCTGCTTCGGCCATCTGCGTCGGCGCCAATTGATAACCACCGCCTCTGTTGACAATGTAGGTCACCACTTCGCTCGATCCCTTGAGCGTGGTGACGTATTCGTAGATTTCCTGCGGGTCCAACGTCGCGCGGACGACGTAGTATTGATCGTCGACCACTCGGTTTGCGGCTATGGTGAAGTGGGGTTTGTCACGAAAGCCGCGGTAGATGTCGGTGATGATGAAGCCCTCGGGCTGCTCTTTAAGCTGCGTAAACCACGCCTCTTGGCTGTAGTCGCGGTTTTCAAGTGCGGGAAAGGGTCCGGCGTATGCGATCTGGGTCCCGCCGGCATCGAAGAATCCGACATCGACGAACGACGGGCTGTCCCGTTTCAAACGCGCGAGTCCGCGGGCCATGTCTTCCGAGGAGGCGGGCAGCGGCAGTCTGGGGTCGCGGATCAAATTTGAGACGTTGGCGACGCGTTCCCGGAGGAAGAGATCGAGTGTATTGGCCTGCGTTTCAGCAATCGAGAGCAAATGCAAGCGTCGGCTTTCCGCGGTGATTGAATAATAGTGGAGGAGGAAGAACACGGTCAGGAGGATGAGGGGGGCCAAGTAGGTGAGAAACATGCGCACGAGCTGGCGGCGCTGGGCCTCGTAACGAGTGCGCCGCTGCGCTACATTCTCTCCCCCGCCTCGGGGACCGTCACGATCCGAAACTGTACGAGCCATTGCGCGCTCGCATGAGTGCCGCCCCCCGCTCTCGCAGCCGGCGGTATGATACCGGTTTACAAGTCGGAGTACCAGCCCTCAGCCGCCCGGGCGGCGGCAGGCGATCGGGAGCGGGGCGCGGGGGGGCGTTCACGGCGTCCGCGGGATTTGATTCTGATGCGGGCGGATCTGAAGGCGCTTTGGCGCGAGCTTGACGGGGCATCGGAAGGGCCGGGGAAGGAGTTGGAGTTGCCTTGGTTCGATGGGGAGGCCGCCTGCGGGTAATGGTTCAGCAAGCTCGCGTATCGGTCCCCCAGCCTTCGCTTCGCGAAGGATGGGGCACTCCGCGTTCGAATCGCGAAGCCACCTCCGGAGGAGGTGGGCCACCCCTCTTTCCGCCTCCTTACGGTCGCGGCTCGGAAAGGCGCGGCTCAGAAAAGCGCGGCGAAGTTGCGGATTCAGTTTCCGATCAGGTCTTTTACCTTTGCGACGAGGTCGGGGGGATGGACGGGCTTGTCGACGAACATTTCGGGCCTGGTCAGGCCTTCGTCGCGCATCTGCTGGATGCCCTTTCTGAGCGACTCCCTGAGCTCGTCGTAGGGATGTTCGAAGGTGTCTTCCTTCTCGCTCTCGAGCGCGGCCAATGAATCGGCGACGCCGGTCAGCATGATGACCGGGATGCCTTTGTACTGGTCGCTTTTTCTGAGCTGACGGAAGAGGGTGAAGCCGGCCTTCTTGGGCATCATCACGTCGAGTATGATGAGGTCGGGCATTTCGCTCTCGACCTTTTCGAACCCTTCGAGGCCGTCGTGCGCAGCCAGAGGCTCAAAGCCACCCTCCTGCAGCGCGACCGACAGGAATCTGACTGTGTTCTTGTCGTCATCGATGACCAGCACTTTCTTCGCCATCACGGTTCTCCTTTTTTCTTTTCGGGACCGGCCACGGGCAGCAGGATACGGAATGTGGAGCCGCGGCCGGGTTCAGAGATCACGTCAATGGTTCCTCCGTGGAGGGCGACGATTCTCGCGGTGATCGCGAGCCCGAGCCCCGTTCCCTTGTTTTTCTTGGTGCTGAAGAAGGGGGTGAAGATGTTGTTCTTCACGTTGTCGGGCATTCCGGGTCCGTTGTCGCTGATCACAATGGCGAGCCGGGCGGAGGCTTCGTCGTAGGCCGTGTTCACGTCGATGCGGGAAGACTCGCCGACGGCGTAGTCCTTCAACTGGCAGGCTTCCAGGGCATTTGAGACGATGTCCATGACCGCGGCGTGTATGAGGTTCGCGTCGCAGTAGACATCCGGCAGCGCGGGCGCCGTGCGCGCCTGGAATTCCACACCTTTGTCCGCGGCGGTGCGGGCAACCACGCTTTTGATTCTGTCGACGATCTTGGCGACGGAGGTCCACTCGAAGTCGGGCTTCCACTCCTTCATGTAATTCAGCATGTTTCTGGAGAGTTCGCTGATGCTCGAAATCCCTTCCTCGACGATCTCCCAGCCTTCGGTAATCAGCTTCTGATCGTCGTTTCGGATTCCGGCCTCCACCATGTAGGAGCCGCCTTCCATGGCGTTGAGCATGTTCTTCATCGCGTGCTGTAACGCGGTGAAGGACTGTCCGACGGCGGCGAATCGCTCAGACTGAATGAGCTGGCGCTGGAGCTTCTTTTCGGTGGTCAAGTCCTTGCCGATGCCGATGGTGCCGATGGGAAATCCGTAGGGTCCGCGCAGGCGGGAAAGGGAGAGGATGACCTCTCGGACTTCTCCGTTCTTGGTCAGGAGCCTGGTCTCGTAGTTGACGAGGTTGTCCGTGGTTTTCAGGCGTGCCGTTGCGGCGTCTCTCTCGTCGGGGTCGGCGAAGAGTTCGTCGAATCTGCGCCCGACAACTTCTTCCTTGGCGCAGCCCAGCACGGTTTCTGCGCCGGAGTTGAAGGTGCGAATGAAGCCGGAGGGATTGACCGTGATGATCAGGTCCGTTGCGTTCTCCATGATGCCTTGCACATAATCGCGCGTCTCGCGCATTCTGTTGATCAGGAGTTCGAGGCGGAACGCCATTTCGTTGAAGGAGTCGGCCACGCTCGCGAAATCGTCTGTGGCTGAGACGTTCATACGGAAGTCGAGATCGCCGCGGGCGATTTTCGTCATGCCGGTGGTCAGGGCGCTGATGGGCCGCTGCAGCAATCGACCGGTCAGTAACCGGGTTCCGAGTGCGCCGAACACTACGATGGCGAGCGCGGCGACGCCCAAGCGTACGTTTCTTTTGGCGGCGAGGTTGTCGATGATCGCCACGACGTTCTCGCAGCCGCCGGCGTTCAGCCCTTCACCGAAGTGCGGTTGGACGGCGGCGGCGTTTGATTGGCCGGCGTCGCAGAGTGCGTCGAGCAGGTAGCGCTCATCGAACCGGTTATTGACGTATGCAAGGACGATCAGAACGACGAATGTAATGGCAACGAAGAGTGTGGTGAGCGTCCAGGCGATGGGGCTTCTTCGAAACATGGGCTACTCACAATTGTGAGAGTCACCCGGGCGTCGGGGGCGGTCCGGGAAAGTGAGTGATCCCCCGTCGCGACACGTAGGATTTGATTGTAAAGGGTGGCGGTTGTTTGGACAAGCTTCTTTGTGACCCGGGCTTGATGCTTGTGCGCGGCCCGCTTTTTCCGGACCGAGGACGCGGCATGCCTTGCCTGGTCATAGAAGGCCTGGGGGGAGCCGCGTGCGGTCGTGAAGATGTTTCTCCGGTCTGCCTTGGTGAAGCGTCCGTTGCCCTCGGCCAGGTTGGCGGCGATGGACAAGGCGGCGCGACTTAGCTGGTCGGCGAGGAAGCCGTAACCGCACGGGGAACTCTCGGTGAGTGCGGCGCTCTCGTCGGCGGAGTCTACCGCGTTCTGATAGACCTCGATTTTCTCGAACATGAAGCGCACGACTGGTGCTCCTTGGGATTGGAGCAGGAGAACAGTTGAGCAGTTGACCACAGGTGAGGGGGCAGGCTGGCAAGAGGGTCACGCTGCGAATCGCGCCGGTTGGCCTGACCTGCTTACCTGCTCATTTGCTCACCTGCTCTGTTTTTCGCGGCCTTTGGCCGCTCAAAACGGAGGAGGAGGGATTCGAACCCCCGGTACGGTCGCCCGTACAACGGTTTTCAAGACCGTCGCCTTCAGCCACTCGGCCACTCCTCCGGGTTTGATGTCGGCGGGCTCAGGCTAGACTGCGCCGAAGTCCGTCCGGTTGAGTTTAGGTTGCACCGCAGACAAAGCAACCGGGTTTACATTGCGGCCGGAGGTTGGTGCGCCATGGCAACCCAAGCACTTGCGAACGCGTGTCGCAATGAGGTCGAATGGCGACGGCGGGAGGCGGGGCAGGGGCGCGGTTGACCGGTCAAGGCTTGATGCAGGGGGTGAGGAGCATTACGAACGCATGGGCAGGTTTGATGGAGCAAAGCGCCGGCCAGCGCGCGCCGCTAGCCGGGGCCTGGGCTTATCCCAATACCCAGTTGAAGACGGCAATGCACTGGCGGGCAAGCGGCCAGTAGCACCCATGTGTCAGAACATGCCCACGCAAGCGTGGGCATGGCACCCCGCGGCACTGCTCAAGAGCAGTGGCACACACTCGGCGTTGCTGAAAAGCAGTGACACACTCGCAGATTCATCTTAATCGTAACACTAGTCGGTGGTTGCGAGGGCGGCTTCGGCTCCGCTGAGTTCGTCGTGCAGTTTTTCGATCAGCTCGTCCATGTAGTTCGGATTCAGGTTTACCGCTGCAAACGACTCGTCGGTCAGTTCGCTGTCCGCAGCCGTCAGGTGGAATCCGATCTTCTGCTGGCAGCAGAGCACGTCGGCGAATCTGATGATGTTGGCCAACGCCCGAAGCTCGGGTGAGAGCCGTTCGGGCTGGTGATGCAGACTCACGATGGCCCGCAGATGTCGCGGGAACTTCCATTTGGTGGTGAGGCCGAGTCCGAAAGCTTGGTGGTCCGCACCGATGATCTGGTTCTCCAGCTCGACGTAGCTTCCGCTGCCGGTAATGCAACGTTCGACGACTTGAACGATCGCGTCGGCATTGGCCTGCCAGGCGACCATGATCCCGATGTCATGGATCAGACCTGCGAGGAAGATCTCGTCGGCCGGCCCGGCATGGCGGACCTCCTTTGCGATGAGCCGGCCGGCAACACCGACGGCCACGCTGTGTCGCCAAAGGTCTCTGGCCGTGAAACCACCGCCCATGTTCTGCGCCTTGAACATGCGTGCGATGGATGCGGCGATGGCGATGTTTTTGACGGCGGACAGTCCCAGGAGGACGATGGCCCGATCGACGCTGGCGATCTGGCCCGGCAGGCCGTAGAAGGCCGAGTTCACCACTTTCAGGACGCGGGTGGAGAGGGCCGGGTCCATCTTGATCAGTTCGTGCATGTCGCGCGCGGTGCTGGACGGGTCTTCGACCAGTTGGATGATCTTGGCGGTTACCTCCGGCAGTGTCGTGATGTCACCGCATTTGGCGAGTGCGGTATCGACCACACTTCTCTCGGGCGCTGCGAGCTCGAGTGTCATATTACTCCCCTTTATCGGGCAACGATCCGTCCCCTGCGCGTTCCCCCGTGCCACGGTACGCAATCACCAGGATCATCGACGAAGGGGGCGCTTCGATTGAGGCGCAAGTATGGTCGTTCAGGTCGGAATTTGCTTTCGGCGGAGTTGTTCAGAAAGCGGCGTAGCGGCCAGCACTTCGGCGATGCGTTCGCCTGCATGGCCATCGCCGTAGAGTCTTGTGCCGGTTTTTCCCGGACGTTGAGTGAGCGCTTGACCGATCGCTCTATGGATTTCGGGGAAGGATTCCCCGGCGTCGATCGTAGATGCTCCAGCACGGAGACGTCCGGCCTGCCGGGAGCCGACGTTGACGCAGGGTACACCGGCGGCGGCGGCCTCAAGGATACCGCTGGACGAATTGCCCACGAGGATGCCGGTGGCCAGCAGTTCGCGAAGGTACTGGTCTCGCGGAAGGGATCGAACCACCTGCGGTCGCCAGTTTCCGTTCCAGGCCTGCAGGGCGTCGTCTATGGCCCTTGTGACCCCCGAATGGCCTCGGTCTGTGTTGGGGTAGATGACTTTCGCGCGGAGGTTATGGGAACGCACCGCTCGCAGGATGGCGGACATGACGCGGTGCTCGACGGCGGGTTTGCGGCCATAGGCATGCTGCAGGATCAGCGCTGACGAGCGGCGTGTCGAGCGGGGTTGTTCGCGGGCCAGCTCGAAGAGGCGGTCGAGGCCGGGTGCTCCGACGACGTGCACTGTCTCGGGGTTTTCGCCCATGCGTTTGATACGTCTTGCGGCGTCGCGCGATGCGGCGAGGTGGATGTGGGCCAGCTTGGTGATGGCGTGTCGGAGGGACTCGTCGGTGTCGCCCGGTGCGACGTCGCCGCCGTGGATGTGGGCGATGAATCGTCCCGTTGTAGTCGCCGCGAGAGCCCCGGCCATCGCTTCGATGCGGTCGCCCAGGACGACGACGATGTCGGTGTTCGCGTCGTGGAGGAATTGCGCGATTCCTTTCACGCCTCGGGAGAGCCCTTCGGCCTGGTCGAGCGGGTCGTCGTGGCCGCGTTGCATCGGCACGCGTGCGTGGATTCGCCAGCCGTCGCGTTCGATCTCCCGCACGGTGGCGCCGAATGGTCTGAGCAGATGGATTCCGGTTGCGACGAGCTGCAGCTCGAGTTCGCGGCGAGCGTCGATGGCTTTTATGACGGTGTGGAGCAGGCCGTATTCGGCGCGGGTGCCGGTGACTACAGCCACGCGGCGTCTCCTGCAGACGCGGCCGTATGTTCGCGCTGATCGGGTCATTGGACCATCTCCGGGAGCACCGGCGTGTCGGCGGGGATCGGGACCGTGGCGCGGCGGCCGAGCAGCAGGGGCGCCTGGGTGGGCATCAATCCCTCGCCGGCTCGCTTGGCAGTGATTGAAGCGTCGTCGATGAATTCGCCCGGGATAATGTCTCGGGCCGCGACGAGTCGTTTGCGCGCCAGTTGACGCACTTCGTTTTCGATCCGCTGGGCCTCGAGTGCGCCGGTACCCATCGCCTGTTGCGCCGCTCTGGCGCGCTGGATGTATTCGCGCAACTGCGTCGGTTCGAGCGACATGGCATGATCGGGGCCTGCGGACGTTCGGTCGAGGGTAAAGTGCTTTTCCAGGACGCATGCACCGGCGCAGACGGCCCATGCGCCGGTTTGGATGGACATTGTGTGGTCGCTGTATCCCACTAATGTGCCGAAACGCGTTTGGATGGACCTGATCGCTGCGAGATTGGCCGCTTCCAGCGGTGTCGGATAGCAGCTCACGCAGTGCATGAGCACGAGCCGCTCCGTCGCCGAGAAGTCGCGGAAGCGGTCGACCGCCGCTTGAATCTCGTCTCCGTCGGCCGCACCCGTGGATGCGATGAGCGGGAGATCCGCGGCGGCGGCCCGTTCCAGCAAAGCAACGTCGACGAGATCCGTCGAAGCGATCTTGATCGCGGCCACGTCGAGGCGCAGCAGCCGGTCGAGGTCGCGGGTCGAGAACGGCGTCGCGAGGAAGATCGCGCTGCGGGCGCGGCAGTGCTCAGCGATGCGTTCGAATGCTTCGTCGGACAGCTCGAGCTGCGACAGCATGTCCCGTTGCGAGGCGGCCCGGGTGTGGTTCGCTTGATACGTAGCGGTCCTGACGTCCTTTGTGGTCAGCGATTCGGCCGTGAACATCTGGAATTTGACCGCGTCGGCACCGGCCTCGACGGCGGTCTCGACCATCGCGAGTGCACGGGCGGCATCGCCGTTGTGGTTGACGCCGGCCTCGGCGATGACGAATACTTCGCAGCCGACTCCGACGGCTGTGTTGCCGATCTGGAGCCGGGGGAGCGGATCGTTATTCGCGGCGAGTTCTTGATTGGCGTTGGTGTTCATGGGCTGGGCTCAGATGTTGGCCGCGGCCGGCTCGCGCCGGGTCTTGAGGATGGCCTCGGCCAGGAAGAGATCGATTGGTTCGTCGATGTCGACGACGTCCTCGGGTTGTTGGACGATGGCGCGGCGATCGTGCCCGAGGAATGCCTGGGCATCATCGGACAAGGCCTCTGTCGAGAAGAGCGCTTCGCGCGTAACTGCGGCCACGGCTCCGTCATGGTAGTACAGCGGCTCGAGGTCCTGGCGCCGGTAGATGCTGTTGGGGCGATACTGCCGCATGCGGTCGCCTTCGAGGCGATGCAACCAGTCAGGGTGCTGCTTGCTCACCGGTGCCACGGTTCGGACGGAGTCGGCGCCGGTTTCGATCAGGTGCTCGACGGCTTGGTCGATCACGCCCGGCGCCCGGACGGGGATGTTGCCGTACAGCAGGACGATCAGCTTGAAGCGCGTGCCGTTGGCGCACTCAACGGCCTCTATGGCGTGGCGGGCGGCGGCGTCTACCCTTGCGGTGTCGGCGGCGAGGTACTCCGGTCGGTCGACGACCGGGAGGCCGTGCTGTCGTGCGAGCCGGGCCGCGGCGGGCGAATCGGTCGTCAGGACAATCTCATCGATCAGCCTGCTTGCAAGGGCGTGGTCGAAGGTGTAGTCGATGACGGGTCGCCCCAGGAGCGGACGCACGCATTTGTCCGGCAGTCCCTTGCTTCCCGCACGGGCCAGGATCGTCGCTAACACGCTTGGCATCACGTGTTTATCGGTACCGGGGCGGGGTGGTCTTGACGCGGTCGGCAGTGCGGTGCGGGCGTTGTGGGCAACGGGGACGGCTCAATGAGCTCGGAAGAAGCGCGCGTTGGTCCCGTCGGGGCCTATGGGCACCCGCACCCAGCCCCCGCACCTCGGGCAGCAGCCGGTATACGCGGTCCCTTCCGGATTTCGGTACACGCGTGTGTAGACACCACAGCACTCGAACTGAATGCCGAGCCAGCGGCGGCGGCCGGTGCTCTCGGCCGGTTCGTCGCCGATGGTGACGTCCAACGGTTCCCGGGGTGGCTCCGTCATCAATCGCTGTTATCGGCTTGCTGCGCGCACCCTCTGAATACCCGGCCTGGAGCGTCGATCACGTCGGGTGTGCGGCGACGGTCTGTTCAGAATCGATCGCGGAGTTGGAATTCGATTCTGGAGCGGGAATCGCGGGCCCGGACTACGAGTCGGTCGATCTCGTGGTCGGCTTTCTGGCGGGTCTCGGGGTTGTCCAGAGTGTAGGCGTTTGCGTAGACCATGTAGGAGGCCGCCTGGACGGTCGCTTCGGCGAGGACCGTGGCCACTCCAAGATCGCTGATCAGAGATCGACCGGCCAGTGGCAGCAACCGCTCCATCAACTCCAGCGACTCGCAAGCGGCCGCGGCCACCTCCATCGGCACGGTCAGGGCCACGATCAGGGCGGACTCGCGTTCGGGCTTGGACGAGGGGTCGTCTTTGAAGCGTTTTTCGGCGGCTGACAGCAGTTCGTACGCGCGCGAGTCCTCACCGAGCAGGCCGCGGAGCAGTTGGTCCGCACGTTCGAGTTGCTTGGCGAGTTGGCCGACTTGTTTGGACTGGTCCGGTTCGCCTGATTTGCCTGTGGAGTAGGCAGCGACCATCCGGGCCAATGCGCAGGACAGGGCGCCTGCGGCGGCGGCCACCGCCCCTCCGCCGGGCGTCGGCTGACGCGCGGCCACCGCGTCCAGAAACCCCACTAGATCGCCGCCGCACGGATGTTCACTCATGAGTCGTCTCCAGCTTTCAGGTTGTGGCCCGCCAGGACCTCCTCGATCGTACGCAGCAATTCGTATGCGTCGTAGCGATCGGCTTTGCGCATGTCTTTCGCCGCCCGTTGAAGGTCCGCCGGCCGATCGATGTCATACCATGGTTTGAGCATACCCACCTTCATGCCGCACGACTTCGATCGCTCGACTGCCTGGGCTGTCACGCGGTCTGATCCCCATTCGATGTCCTTGAACATCTGGTCGTCGAAGCGTTTGAGTCCGAGCAGGTAGAAGCCGCCGTCGTCGCATGGGCCAACGACGACATCCGATACTTTTAGTTTCTTCTGTGCGGCAGCGATCATGTCGTCCGTGATCGTCGGGCTGTCGGTTCCGATGATCAGAAGTTGGGTCGTACCTTCGTCGAATTCCGCCTTTGCCGCGCGCGTGAGGCGGTCGCCGAGATCGCCGTCGCCCTGCGGCATCATGGGAACGTAGGGATTGGCGAACTCTCGAAAGCAGTCTTCGGCGTCGTCCGGCGAGATGACCAGTACGGGGCGGACGGACCACGACCGGAACGCTCGTTCGCAGAGGAGTCGGATGCACGCGCGTTGGATTCTGGCGGCTTCTTCCGGGGTGATGGGTGGGCAGAGCCGGGTCATGACCTCGCCGGGTTCCGGGTACTTCGCGAAGATCAGGAGCTTGGTGGTCGGCACACCAACAGCGTAGGAATCGGCGGGCGGTGGTCAAGCGTAATTCAGCTTTCCGGCCGCGTGAGCGCGCCCGGCCGTGGTTTTATCAGGCGCAGGGTGCCCAGGCACAGCGGCAGCAAGATGAGCAGTAAGGGGCCGAACCCGCCGCAACCAGCAGGGAGGATCTCAATTCTGGTGCCGCGGTCGCGGGCGGCGTTGGCGCAGCCGGAAAGCCCCGCATCGAGCAGCTCCTGTTCGCTGATGAACTGGAGCAGGGCCAGCGACGCGGGTCCATCCAGGTTTCCTATATTGACCATTTGAAACGCATGGTCCGAGAGCATCCATACGTGTTGATGGAGCAGGTCGGCTCGCCGCACCGGACCCACGTGCCCGATGGCGCCGCGGTCCTGTAGACTGCGCTCGTTCATTTTGACGAACAGTACGGAGTCCGCGAACAGGCCCGTGTCTCGATCGAACTCGCTGATGGGCAACAGGATCAGGCCTGCGTCCGGTACGATGCGCAGGGCCTCTTCGTCAACCGTCGCCGTCGAGCGCGTGCTGAACGTCAATCGCTCGCCGACGACCAGTTTCGAAAGCACGACGGGGCGGGCCGGATCGGAAACATCGTACAGCGTCAGGGCGGGTCTGACACCTTCGGACGTGTCGAAACCGACGCCGAGCAGTCGGTCGCCGAGCGGGTGAAGCTGCGTGCTGACGCTCGGAAGGTCCAAGGAGCCCGCGAGCTGCGGCGCCGCCGGGTCGGACAGGTCGAGCACCGAGAGTGGCGCGTCGAAGAAGGAGGTGACGATGTATGCCCGCTCGCCGTCGAAGCGGGCCGCCCTGAGGCTGCGATCCGTGATGATTGGCAGTCGCGCCAACCGGACAATGTCATCAGGATCGCCGACGTCGAAGACGTATAGGGCAACGACCGTCGTGAAGACCGACGGTATGAACTCTTCGGTCACGACGCGAAGGGTACCGTCGTGTACATCGATCGAGGAGCGGTCTTCGACGGTACCCGGGACGCGGATCTGGTCGCGGATGACGATCTCGCCCGCCGGATCGGAGATGTCGACGTACGTCACGATGCTCGTGTCGAAGACGGCGGAGTCGTTGCCGAACACGTACAGGACGTCGGGGCCGACGAGAATATCGAGGGACCGGCCCGGGAAGACTTCAGTTTCGATGACGGCGGCGCTGGCCGGTTCGGCGATGCTGACTGACGTGACGAAAGCGCTTGCGCTCGAAAATCCGCCGGAGGGCGTGTCTTCGGCCTCCTCCGCGTCTTCTCCGTTACCGAGGTCGCCGAACAAGCCGTTGCCGGCCGCGTAGATGACGTCCCCGACTCGGCGTGAGGCCGTGACGAAGCCATCGATATCGACGGTCGAGAGTACGGCTGGCGCGTCCTTGTCAGCAACGTCCACGATCCACAATCGCGAACCTCGGAAGTCGGGCACGACCTGAGGATCGAAGATCCCTTCCGCGAATCCGATCGTCTGGCCGGCGCAGTACAGGAAGTCGGCGGCCGTCAGGACGTAGGCGAGCTCGTCACGCACGAACAGCTCGACCGCCCGTCCGCCGAGCGGTAAACGCCCTTTGAGCGCCGGCTGCTCGGCGTCGCGCACGTCCACGATCCGCAGGCCGGTGTACGGATTGGCAACGTACAGGTAGCCATCCGCAACCTTGACGATGTCGGCCTCCTCGATTTCCCGCTGAACGACTCCGTCGGCGGCCATGAATCCCTCGGTGAATTCCGGCGACGAAGCGGCTATCGGACAGCCGCACAGAAAGCCCATCAGCGCCGCGCAGAGTGTGCCCACAAGAAACACATGCCTCGGCACCACGCGTCGGCAAGCGAAGCTTTGAAGAGGCCTGGGTGAATGGCTGTGACGCAAGACTTGACAGGAGTCATGAGTTGACATGGGTCGCCTCCCTTTTCTGTTCTCAGCGCGCCCACCGAACATGTGGCCGACCATCGTTCGGCACCGAGACAGGACCACGCCTTCCCCTACGCAACCGCCCGGTCATCCTATCAGGGCACCAGGTGTCCACAAAGATCAGCCAAGCCGGTCTGCGACGTGTGCTGTCGGCGGCTTGACCGGATCAGAACGTGCCGGCGCTTGCGGGCCCGCATCGTTCTTGCCGGATCGTCGTGGTCGCGGATCCGGCGGTACGATTGTGGTGAACAGTTACCGTGCACTCGCCGCAGCCGTAGCGGCACGGTGCGGGTGTTGGTGATTCGTCATTTGCACGTCGCTGCGACGTGAGAATGAAGCACGGGCAAACCGGCGCTTGCCGATCGCACTCGATTTACCGCGCCCGTAGCGTGCTCGGTCAATTCGATTCGGCGCATTTCAGCTTCTCGGCCGGGATTATGGGCAGCAGTATGTGCGAGGGGTAGTCGGCGCTGTGGTGGATCGTCTGCTGCGCGGTGACATAGTCTGTGTCCATTTCGTTGTGTCCGGCGGTGTTGAGGTTTCTGGAGAACAGGGGGTAGGAGGCCGAGGCGACCTCCACCCGCAGGCGGTGACCGGCCGGTATCGTGATGCCCGTCTGCCACAGGTCGATCCTGTACTTGTAGATCTTGCCGGGCTCGATCAGTTCCGGCTTGCTCATCGAGTTGCGATAGCGGGCTCGGCTCTTGCCCTCGGCCAACTGGAAGATTTTGCCCTCCTTATCCACTTCCACGAGCCGGACGAACCAGTCGGTGTCCTTGGCTGACGACGACGCGTACAGCATCGCCGTCATCGGCCCGGCGAAGGTGAGGTCTTCGGGCAAGGGCCTGGACGTATAAACGAGTATGTCGCGGCGCTCCTGCGTCACTTTTTCGTGGTGGGCGTCCCGTTCCGCCTTCTTCTCTTCCACCGATCTGACCTTGTCTCGATCCTCCTCAGGCTCCTCGTAGTAAATCGGACTCGGCGTCGGGTCGCCCGGATCGTAGGTGTAGTGATCGGGACGGGAATCGCGGGATGGCCTCGCCCGCGACAGTCTCCCGTCGCCCCTGGACGAGTTTGCCGCCCCGTCGCTGTGCAGGTGCCACCTTACGAGGTACGAATCGGGAAGAGGGTACTTGTCGCCGGTCAGCCATTGGTTCGTGCCCATCACGAAGATCTTAACGAGAGGTTCCTTCTCGATGCCGTTGTCCACACCCTTGAGCCAGCGGTCGAACCATCGCAGGTATTGCCGCTGGAGGTCGATGATGGCATTGGGGCCGAAGTCGCGGTCGCCCACGCGGCGTTGCGGTTCTGACGTGTGTCCCCAGGGGCCGAGCACGAGTTTCTGGTGCTTATGGCCGTGGGAGACCATTTTCATGTAGTTGAGCTTGCTGCCGATGCCGTCTCCGTCGAACCAGCCGGACTGGTGGAAGACGGGGATGTCGACGTTTCCGAGGTGATTCAAGAATGCGCACTGGTCCCAATATGGATCGTGAGGCGGGTGCTTGATCCACTTGCGCCAGTAGGGGTTTTCCTTGCCGAGGACGGCCTTGTCGAGCTCGATGACGGGGAGCGGCATGAGGAGCTTGTGATACTTCTTTTCGCCAATTTCGCTGATGACCGCTCCGGATAGATCGGCCGTGGCCTCGCTCTCGAGGATGTCCGCCCACCAGATGGAGCCGAGCGTGAAGAGCACGCCGTATTCGTAGGGAATGTTGTAGAGCGGGTCGGGCGGGGCCACGTTCGGGATGATCGTGACGAGGTGGGGCGGGTGCTCGCGGGCCGCCCACCACTGGACCCAGCCGACGTACGAGGCACCGATCATGCCGACCTTGCCCGTGGACCAGGGTTGTTTGGCGAGCCATTCGATCGTGTCGTATCCGTCTTTCGGCTCGTTGACGAAAGGCTCCCAGGTGCCCTTCGAGGCGAACCGGCCTCGGCAGTCCTGAACGGCGACTGCGTAGCCCCGGCGGGCGTAGAAGTGGGCCTGGAGCTCGACCATTTCCTTCTTGTAGGGCGTACGCACGAGGATGACGGGGAAGGGGCCGTCGTCCTTCGGCAGGTAGATGTCGGTAGCGAGTTCGACGCCGTCGCGCATGGCCACCATGACGCCGCGTTTTTCGGTGACCTCGAATGTGGGCTTTGAGAGGAGGGGGTTTGTCTCGGGGGTTACGCGCAGCGATTCGTAGCCTTCGCGCACGTAGGCGGCGTGTTGTGACGGCACGTCGCCAAGATAGATGCGGCCTGCCTTGTCGGCCCACACGGTGACGTCGACACCGGGTACGCCGTAGGTAAGGCGCCGGAAGGTCATGTCCCGTCCTTCGACGGTGCGCTCGACCTGGTCCTTGAACTCGAGCGAGGCTTCCATCACTACGGCGGGTACGATGAACAGTGGAAACTCCTGCTTGCCGCCTTTTTCGAAGTCGTACGCCCGCACGGCCTGGCTCATGAGCGCAGGTGTGAAGTTTTCGAACAGCATCGTGCCTGGTTTGAGCATAAGGGTCTCGGTTTCGTCCTTGTGGGTGATGGTGGCTTTTGAGCCGTCGCGCTGCACCTCGACCGGGCCGAGCGGCGTCTCCATCGAGATGGTCAGCCATCGTCCGTCCTGGTCCGGCTCGCATCGGATGCTGCTGTCGACGCTCTGGCCGGCCATGGTGAGCGTGGATTTGCCGTTGAACGAACCGTCCTTCTTCCAGGTGAAGGTCATTGTCGCGAGGCGCGACTCGTTCTTGTAGAGGTGGAAGACGCCCTCATCGGCGAAGCCCGACATTGTTGCGGGCAGGCCGGATTCGTGCTCTTCCGGTTGGGTCGCGGTCGTTTCCGGCTGGGCGGTTGCCGATGCAGTGGCAAGCAAGCCCAATGAGATGAACAGGTACGCCTTACGAAGGGCCAAAACCAATCGAGCTGATTTGTACATCATCCTAACTCCGTGTGAAGAAAGGCTTGCTCCCGCACTGCGCCTAATTCACGCCTCGTCGTGCAGCATAGCGCGGCGGTCGGAAGTTGTAATGTCAGTCCGATCGGGCAGTTTGTCCAGACACTCGTCGCGCAGCAGCGAGAGCGGGATAAACGAGCGCTTGCGACGGATCGCGGGTAGGGCAGGGACGGCGGGCTAGATGCCTTGTGGGCGGCGGGCGATTTCTACCTTTACCGTGGTCAGGCGGCCGTTGCGCCAGTAGGTGACGTTCGACTGGGTTCCGGGCTCGATGAGGGCGACGAGGTCCATCAGCTCAGTGCCGCTGGCGATTTTTTCGCCGTCCACCTCGACCAGGATGTCGTTCATCTCGAGCCCGGCTTCGGCGGCCGGGCTGTTTGGCCATACGCTGGTGACGATGAGCCCGTGGTTTTTGGTCCAGCCGAGGGATTCGGCGAGTTGGCGGTCGTCTCGGATGTCGATCGTGCCGACGCCAAGGAAGCCGCGGACGATGCGCTCGCCGGTGAGGAGTTTGGGAAGCAGGCCCACGACGCGCGAGGAGGGGATGGCGAAGCCGACGCCGTCGAAGCGGCCCGTGTCGGTGGCGATGGCCGTGTTCACGCCGATGACCTCGCCGCGCCGATTGACCAGCGGCCCGCCGCTGTTGCCGGGGTTGATGACCGCGTCGGTCTGGATGAAGCCCTGGTAGCGGACGTTGCGGATGAAGGTCGAGCGTCCGAGGGCGCTGACGATTCCGCGGCTGAAGGTGCCGTCGAGGCCGAAGGGATTTCCGATGGCGAAGACGTCGTCTCCGACGGCCAGCGACTGGCTGTCGCCGAACTCGATTTCGTGCAGCCGCTCGGGCGGGATGGACAGGACGGCCAGATCGGTGGCGGGGTCAACGCCCACGACCTCCGCTTCGTAGCGTCGCCCGTCGCGCAGGTAGACTTCGACGCGGTCGCCGCCGTCGAGCACGTGGTAGTTGGTCAGCACGTGTCCCTGCTCGGCGTCGAAGACGAAGCCGCTGCCGGTTTCCTGAACTTCGAACAGGTCCGGGCGCTCGCCTTCGGGGGCGTTCCCGGTGTCGTCTCTCAGCCAGGGATGGGTCTCCTCGAAGTCGAAGTCGTGATCGTCTTCGGCGGATCTGGCCAGCAGGCGTTCGGCGTCGGCCATTCGGATTTCACGCGTCACGGCGACGCGCACGACGGCCGGCGTGACGAGTTCGGCGACGACCCGGTTCGGGCGGTTGAGCTGTTCCATCTGCTCGTGGGAAGGAAGGGCCTCTGACATGGCCCGGAGTCGTCCCTTCTGGATCTGGTAGGCGATTCGTTCGGGGACGGCGGTTTGCAGCAGGACGCTGGCGATCAGCACGGTGCCCAGGAAGGCGACGAGGAACTGTCTCAGTACCGTACGGCTTGTCATGTGATCCGGCTCGTCTTGTGCGCGGGGTCGGCATCGACGCGGTGCCGACGCCTGTCTGCAACCTATCCGAAAACCAAGTTGAAGGAGGCGAAGCACTGGCGGACAAGCCGCCAGTGCCACCGGTCAACGGTTCCGGGTCAGGTCTCCAACTCATCATACAAGTCGAGACAGGGGCATCAAAAGCATGCGGTTGTATTTTGTTATCCGATGAGCATGACGTTGTCGTGGCCGGGGATGATGACGTCGGCGATCTCGCGCAGCTCGCGGAAGGACTCCTTGGCGGCCTCGGGGTCGGTTGAATGCTCCCAGATGCGGTTATGGTCGAAGTAATCGCGCGTGAGGACGGCGTCGCCGGCGATGACGACGGTTTTGGAGGCCTTGACGATCAGGCTGGCGTGGCCTGGGGCGGGGCCGTGTGTGGGGAAGAGGTCCACTGCGGGCGTCACCTCATCGGCTGCGGGTTGGAGTCGTCCCAGCAGTTCCATCTCTACTTCAAGCTCTTCGAGTGAGACCTCTTCGGTTCCGGGGCGGGCGCCGTGGAGGACCTCGTTGAGGGATTCGGTCATAAAGTCGCGCTCGGTGCCGCTGATGAGCCAGTCGGCCTGCTCGAAGAGGGTGAGGCCTCGGCGATGGACGGGGCGGAAGCTGGTGAGAAATACGAGGTCGATCTGTTCGGGTTTCAGTCCGGTGCGCTCGTCGAGTCGGTGGCGCAGGAGGTCGGGCGGAGGGGACGGGTCGATGAGCATGGTGGTGCTGCCGTCACGGATGAGGGTGGATGTGGCGTGGGCGGTCCTTACCGGAGCGGTCTCGTTCCAGAAGGGGTTCCGGCTCAGTGTTCCGATGCTGACGACGTCTACGGTGAGGCTCATGGTGAGCGGCAGTCTACGTCAGGTTCACGCGGCGAACAACGCGACGGGCTTGACACCGGGCGTGGCATGCACAAGAAAGCTTCCTTCAAGTAATTGACGCGGCGGCATTACGGACACGACGCGATGCTGGACATCAAGTTCATCCGGGAACAACCCGAGCAGATCAAGCAGGCGGCCGAGGCCAAGAAGGTAGCGTGCGACGTCGATCGGCTTCTGGAGGTCGATGCGGAGCGGCGGCGCATTCAGCAGGAGCTCGAGGGATTGCGGACGCGCAGCCGGGAGGGCGGGCAGCAGCTTGCGCTTTATCGCAATCCGAAGTCGGACTGGTACAAGCGGGCGATTGAGGGTGGTAAGTCACCGGAGGAGCTGAAGGCCGAGGCGGCGAAGATCCAGGAGGAGCTGAACGAAGTCAAGGCGGCGGTCAAGCCGCTCGAGGAGCGCGAGCGGGCGGTCGTTGAGGAGTTCAACGCGCTCATGCTGACGGTGCCTCAGCCGGCGGCGGCGGACGTTCCGGTGGGGGCGGATGATACGGAGAACGTGGAGATCAGGCGGGTTGGTGAGATTCCTGCGTTCGACTTCGAGCCGAAGGATCATGTCGCGCTGGGGCAGGAGCTCGACATCATCGACATCGAGCGGGGCGTTCGGCTGGCGGGGACGCGGAACTACGTGCTGAAGGGGGACGGCGCGTTGTTGCACCAGGCGGTGCTGCGACTGGCCCAGGATATGATGGTCGCTCGCGGATTCGTCCCGTTGCTGGTACCGGTGCTGGTCCGCGAGGAGATGATGACGGGGACGGGGTACTTTCCCATAGGGCGCGATCAGGCGTATCTGTGCGAGCGGGATGAGCTGTCGCTGGTGGGGACAGCGGAGGTGTCGCTGACGGCGTACCACTGTGGGGAGATTCTCAGCGAGTCGGATCTTCCGCTGCGTTACTGCGCGACGAGCCCGTGTTTTCGGCGGGAGGCCGGGGCGGCCGGGAAGGACACGGCGGGTCTCTATCGCATTCATCTGTTCGACAAGGTGGAGCAAGTGATCGTCGGCCCGAATGACGAGGAGATAAGCCGGCAGTTTCATGATGAGATTTTGCAGAATGCGGAAGACGTGATGCGGGAGCTGGAGCTGCCGTACCGAGTGGTCAATGTATGCACCGGTGATCTTGGCCAGGGGCAGGTGCAGAAGTTCGACATCGAGACGTGGATGCCGTCGCGGGGGAGCTACGGCGAGACTCATTCGGCGTCGCGGTTTCATGAGTTTCAGGCGCGGCGGTTGATGCTGCGGTATCGGGATGGGGCGAAGAAGGTTCGGTATTGTCATACGTTAAACAATACGGTGATTGCTTCGCCGCGGATCCTGATTCCACTTCTCGAGATCAATCAGAACCGTGACGGGACGGTGACGATCCCGCGGGCGCTGCGGGCTTATATGAACGGCAGGGAGCGGATTGAGCGTCGGGGGTGAGTCGGGGTGGAAGGCGGAGCCCGCCGTACGTTGAGACCGCGGTCGCTGCTTCGGAGAGAATTGGGCTCTTTTCATTCCGTCCCCCACCCTTCCCTTCGGAAAGGATGGGGCACTCCCGCGATTGGCCCTTTTTTTCCGTCCCCCCGCCTTTCCTTTGGAAAGGGTGGGGCACCCGGCGGTGAATTCAGCATGCCCACGCGAGCGTGGGTATGGCACCCGAAGCGCCATACTATGATATATACACTACTATGATACATTGGCCTCGGCGGTCAGGCCTGCTTCGGGGGCGGGGTCGGTAATTCCGGGGATCTCCTCGTTCAGGATGGCGACTCGGAAGATGAACACCCAGACCGGGACGGCGAGGAGCAGGCCCCAGATGCCGAAGAAGTGCTCTCCGATGGTCAGGACGGCGAGGACCATGAAGGGGTGCACGTGCAGGACGTTGCCGACGATCTTGGGGTTCAGGAGGCTCGACTCGATCAAGTGGATGATGATGATGCCGATGACGGTCTGTGCGGCGAGCCAGAGCGAGCCGTCGGGCTGAAGGATGGCCATCAGGGCGATGGGGACGCTCGATATGATGACGCCGAGGACGGGGATGAAGCTGCAGGCGAAGACGATGGCGCAGAGGAAGAAGGCGTTTTCGACTTCGAGGAGCCAGAGCACGAAAAAGGTGAGTAGGGCGTTGAAGACGGCGATGAGGCCCTGGGCGAGGAAGGCCCGGCCCATGAGGCGGGCAAAGATGACCAGGCCCGGGGCGATCTCGGTGTAGACGTTTCGCATGCGCGTTTCGTGGAGGCGGTGAAACTGGCGTTTGATCTTGGTCATGTCGAAGGTGATGAAGACGGTGAGCAGCAGCGCGGTGACTAACTGGATGGGGATGGTGGCAGCGTAGTGGATGGCCTCCTGGCCCCAGCCGGCGAGTGTGGCGACGCCCTTGGGCAGGTCTTCGCGGATCTGGCCTCGGATCCAGAGGGCTATTGGGTCGGTGGTCCACCACTCTTCGGCGAGTTCGTCCTGCTTTTTCATCTCGAAGTCCTGGGCGAGGAGTTCGTCGTCGAGTTCCTCTTCCTGGGGCGCCTGGGTTTGAGCGTTGCCCTGCTCGGCGAGGACGCTCATGAACTTTTGTTTGTCGGGGTAGGCTTGTTGCAGGGCCATGTAGGTCTGGAAGTCGAAGGGGTAGACGCGGGGCTTCTCAGCACGTTGCTGCTCGAAGAACTCCTTGAAGTGCACGAGATACTCGGGGGACTCGCGTAACTCGCGCCAGCGCCGAGCTTTGGTGGTTTCCTTCCAGTCCTCGATCATTTCGGCAAAGCGGTCGGGATCATCCTTGACGTTCTGCAGTATGTTCTCCAGGATCTGTTCGTCGCGTTTCTCGGTGAAGCCCGGTTTATCGGCTAGTTTCGCGAATTCGACGGGCCCCTTTTCGGCGATGAAGTCGGTGGCCCATTGTTCCACGTAGAACTCGTGTCTCTCTTCGAACAGCTCGGGCGCTTTCTCACGGATGAACCAGCGATCGAATTCGTTTCCGCGGGGTCCGGCCTCGATCATTTCCTCCTGCATGCGAAGCTTTTTGGCTTCGTCGTATTCTTTCTCGAATTCGGTTTCGAGGGTACGGGACAGCACCTCGAAGCGCTCGTATAGCCCTTCCCCTCGGCGGCCCTCCTCTTCGTATTCGGCCAGGGCCTCCTGGTAGCGCTGGTCGGAAGGTTTTCCGTATTCGCGGCGGAAGAGGTATGCGCCGACGGTGCGGTTGCGGAGGTCTCGGATTGCGGCCTGGGGCTGGGTGTTTTCGAGGCGGGCGACGAGGGCTCGGCCCTGCTCGAAGATGCGTGGGGCGAAGAAATCGAACGCGGCCCAGCCGGCGGCGACGAGGCCGGCGAATGTGACGAGGGTGAGCAGGCGTTCCATCCAGGGGCGTTCTCGGTGGGGGGAGAGGCGGCGGGCGATGGAGACAACGACCATGCGGACGAGGAAGGAGAGGAGGAAGGTCATGAAGATGATGAAGAAAAGGTGTCGGAGGGTGTAGATGGCCAGGAGGAACAGGCCCCAGATGAGAACCTTTCGCCAGGGGAGGTTTTCGAGGAGCGACCTGGGGGGCGTGTTTTCGGGCTGGGGGCCGGGGTGTCCTGTCGTGTCTGTGGTCACTTTATGTTCTCCGTGGCGAAGGGGCATCGAGACGTGGCGGGATTATACAGGAGTTGCTTGGGGATGCGCCCGGGGACGAGAAGAGGGGAGGGACGAAGGCTCGCCTTTGAGACGGGGTTTGCCGGCAACGGGGTCTCGTTTGGCTTCGTTTGGTAAGAAAGGGCACGGCGGCGTAGCGCGGCCGTTGGCCGCAACCAGAGCACGGGGCGGAGGGACGGCGGGATGACGGAAGGGGTTACTCTCGCAATGCAAGTTGCTGACAAGGCTGAACTTACGTGCGCAAGACGAGGAGAATATTCGCGGGCGAGGAAAGAACTCGATGATTGTAGTACGAAGGCGGCGGGCCTGGAACGTGGCGATTCGGGGCGAGGGGGCTCGCGGCTCCCCGCTCGGTTTTGGGTTCGCTTGGGAATCTGGTCCACAGATTTCGCAGATTGGCGCAGATTGAGAGGCGTTCGCTGGCTTCGTTCGGCGCGGGCGCCTGCATCGCGGCGGTTGCTCGTAAGAGTAAGACGACGGCTGATCCGCCTGAGGCGGATTGGCTGACGGCTCGTTCCGGGTTGGATTCTTTTGGCGCGGGCGTTCGGGGCTGGGCTGGCGCTCGGGGTCCGGTCGCTGGCGCTCCCGGCTCTGATGGCAGGGGTCTGATGTCTGAGAACTGATCCGCCTGAGGCGGAATGAGTCGCGCAGCTTTGGGTTCGTTTGAAAAGAAAGAGGCACGAAGGCACGAAGGCTCGCTCGCGGGACGGCGCGGGTTGCCGGGGGATCGGTGGCTTCGTTTGGCGCCGGCGCTTGTTGGTGCGCGGGCGATTGAAGGTCCGGTCGCTGGCGCTCCCGGCTCTGATGGGGGTTGGCCATGGTCTTCTCATTTGCGTATGCCTCTACCTCCTGCGGCGCGCAATCCGGGTGCGCTCCTTCTTTCCACCCTATAGATGACGGTGGCTGTTCAAGGATTTTTTGGAAAATGTGGAACAGGCGATATCAGCGTGGTTTGGGGGTCCGAGGGGTATTAATGTGATTCTGATTCCAGTCATAAGAAACAGGCTTCAGCTCTTTCTAACATGCGCACATCAAAGTGTTCACGCGGCGCAGCGCTCGCGCGGCGCGGTGCAGGACGACGAGTTTTTCAGAAGGTTCTTGCCTTAAGGTCCGCAATGGGTTATTTTGGCGGAGTCGGAGCCTGTTCCGGCAAGCCCGCGTAAGAGCGGGGGTCAGACGGACGCGGAAGGTTTGAGCGTCCGGCGGCGTGGCGAGTTGTCGGCCCTCGCTGTCAGTTCACAGCTCCGTCGCGGCCCCTCGGGGAAGTGAGCGTTGTCGTGGTCGGGAACGCAACAACTCTCGTTTCGCAGCCATTCATGGCGGCGGCCTGCCGAAGAATTTCGTTGTGTGCGCCTGGAGTTTGCGCTATGAGCGATAGGGGGGGGGGCAGGCGGGCGTAACCTCTCAGATTCCCATCATCATTCAAGGACGAAGGGGGGTGAGGCGGAGGTAACGTTCTTGCTATCGCAGAGGGCCTCGAGCGCCGAGCAAATCGGGACAAGCCGCGCGCCACGGTGCGCCGGGCGTTCGATCCAGGCCACTTGTTGATTCTGTCGCGGCATCCAGCGGTGCGTCGCGTCAAGCGAGCGCATAATAAGGGGTTCATCGGAGCCGCGTCCTTCTGGGAAGTCGAAGAAGGGCAGCCACTATCGACTATATGCGCTCTGACCCTACACTCTGCAAGGGTCTACCGTTCGTCGTGATGCCACCGATCGCTGGCGCACGGCGACGGAAAAGGGATTGCCGATGATCCGGTGGCACTTCTTCTGGATGGCGGTTGCCTACCTCGCGGCGAGTGCCGCGGGACAGGATGAGAAACGTCGGCTCAACGTGGCGTTTCTCGTATGGGGGGGAATGGAGCTGATCGAGGCGATGGGTCCGGCGCACGTCTTCTCATTCGCCCCGGGGATGGACGGATACACGGTAAGCAAGACGTCCGACCCGATCAAGAGTGAATTCGTTACGATTACGCCGCAATACACTTTGGACAATTGCCCGGAGCCGGACGTCATCGTGATGCCGGGCGGGTCGGTCTGGATCCCGATGGGCGATCCGGAGTACCGGGGCTGGCTGAAAGAGCGCGTGTCCAAGGCAACGCTGACGGTGTCGGTGTGCAACAGCGCGATCCTGCTGGCGGACCTCGGCCTGCTGGACGGCAAGGAGGCGACCTGCGGCCCGAGCAACCTCGACGATATTATGCTACTGGGGGAAGGCGTGAAGGGGTACATCAATCGCCGGTGGGTCCACAGCGGCAACATCATTACGTCTCAAAGCTACCTCGCGGGGATCGATGCGGCAATCTACGCCGTCCGCGTGCTGCGAGGCGAGGAGGGGGAGCGGCAGGTTCTGCGCTGGTCGAACTACGACGGCGACCTGTCGCGACATGAGGCGCGGCATGCCGAGCCGGGGGTGATTCCGGTGTCACGGCGGCGGGAAATCTGCAGGATTCTGATGCGGGATGGTGTCGATGCGGCCGTTCGGCGGTTTCACGAATGGGTCGCGTCCGGCAAACCGGCATACACGCCGCCGCTGGACGAGTTCGACGAGCGCAACATGTTCCAGTGGATGGCTTGGGGCCATCAGCGACTTGGGCGGCATGATGTGTCGTTGAAGATCTGCACGTTCAAGGCGAGGGTCTGGCCCGGGTCGGCGCGGGAACGGGCGTACCTTGGGGAAGCCCTGATGAAAGCCGGGCGTTTGGATGAGGCGCTGGGGCGGCTGCTGGAGGCGCTGGAGATTGAGGAAGACAATGGGGTGGCGCTGGTTTTGCTCAAGCGGCTTCTCTCGAGTCCTGAGTATCGCGCCGACGATGGTTCGGGTCGAGCCCGGGCGATTCTTGGCGAGCATGCGCACTCGTCGCGCAGCGTCCTGGTGAACGAGAATGAGCCGGGGGTTCCGCTGCGTGTTTTGGGCACTGTGCTCGATTCAAAAGGAAATCCGGTTGAGGGGGCGCGGGTTTACGTTTATCACGCGGATGCGAAGGGGCAGTACACGCCCACGAAGACGATGGACGAGGCCAACGCCCGCCTGTTCGCGTGGATGCGCACGGGTGGTGACGGGCAGTACGAGTTCCGGACGATTCGGCCCGGCGGCTATCCGATCGCGCAGGGACAGAGCGCGGTCGAATCGATGATCCCGGCGCACATTCACTTCGAGGTCAGCGCGACGGGATACAACGGAAGGCGTTTTCAGATGGTGTTTGCGGATGACCCGCGGATGGGTCCTGAGCACTGGCGGAAGTGGGCACTGAGAGAAGGCAACCCTGTTGTAACGGTACGCATGGGCCCCGACGGGCTTGCCCGATGTACGCATGATATTGTGCTGGAGCAGCGTGCTGCAGATGATGACAGCCGCAAGGGGGGCGAGCGCGACGCGGCCGCACCGGATGACGATCTTCAATAAGTGTTGAGCCTGCGAACACGTCTCCGGAGCAACGGCTCCGAAATGAGCGGTGCGCGAGAATGACCCAAATCGTGACAGTCCCTGTTCTGGCTTCGAGGAGCGATTCGACATGGCAATTCTTTCCGTCGTTTTGACAATCGCGTTGCAGCTTGCTGGTGGACAGGAGGCGAGTGGGCAGGACGCGCTTCCGCCGGTGGTGGTGAGGACGGAGCCGATGTCCGGCAGCGACGACGTGGACGCTGCACGGACCAAGGAGATTCGGGTGACCTTCAGCAAGGATATGGATCCGAAGGGTTACTCGTTCACCGTCCGCGACCTCGGCATGACGGAGAGCATCAACGTCTTCGAGATGAGCTATGCGGCCGACACCCGTACGTTCTCGATTCCGTGTGCGTTGAAGCCGGGCACGACGTACGAGTTTTGGGTCAACGTCAGCGCGTTTGAGTGCGAGGACCTGATGCCTGAGGCATCCGGTGAGAATGAAGTCCATATCAAGATGACGTATTCGGCGGCGCGCTTTCAGGATCGACAGAAGCGTGCGGCCGTGCCGTATCTTATCGCGTTCGACACAAAAGGTGCGGAGTGATGGCTGCGAGCGGATCCCGCGCTTCAACTTCAGCGGTCAGCCGGAGCGCGGTGGGGGGAGGACCTCAGCCGACATCGGGTGCCGTGCTGCCCTCGCGTGAGTCCCTCGCAAGGTGTGAAACGACCGCGTCCGTGAAGCTCCAGACCTCCTTCTTTGGATCGACCTGTAGTTCTGGGATGAGTTTCAGAGCGCGCAGGATCCAGTCCCGCTTCTGTCCAGTGTGGGGTATTGCGTAGGCTACCAGCCAGCTTTCCAGTTCCCCGGCCGGGTTGATGAACAATCCCGCGCTCGAGCAGATGCGCGAAAGCTCCTCGAAACCACCCTGTGATCGTGAGGAGAGAGCTCGCCTCCCACGTTGCTTGATCTCCCTCCATGCTGAGCAGTCCGCTCTCAGCCTTCCGAACAATTGGCGCAGGCTCGCCAGGAGATGATCATGCTTCCTCCGCGCCTCCGTATTCGAGTCACCGCTTGCCTCCAGTATCGACTTTATCTGCTCCACCGCAGCAGCGAGCCTATTCTGCACGTCTTTGAGCGTCTTTTCCAATGGAACCGAGTGTATTTCGCGCTGAATGCCAGATTGTATCTCGAGTGCTCGCTCCAGATCCGCGCTCCCAACCTCCACATCGGTTAGTGCAGTTTCGAATTCACGCGCGTCGGACAGCGCGTCGATATCGACTATTCCAACGCACGGCACGCCCAGCTTCCGATAAGTGCTGATGATGCGCGGCACGGTCTGTTTGTTGTCCGCATTAACAAAATGAAGGTCCACATTGGGTCGCGACTTGCGCGCCAGAGCATGATAGAACCGCACGTCGCTGTCACCTTCGACGACGACGGCTCCGCGGTAGAAGATACCGTCGAGCACCCTGGCCGAACTCAGCAGTGGATCCCCCACTACTTGGGCCACGTCGTCCGGACTTAGTCTGCGGATCGGGTTTATATCACCGCGTCTGTCGACCCGCAGCAGGTCGACCTCGTTTCGGCCCTGAACGATACCGCGCAACACGTCGGCGCTATGGGTGGCAACGATTATCTGTCGCCCCGCGCCCGCTGATTCAGCGATTAGCGATCCGATTCGGTAGGCCTGCGGTGAGTGCAGAAAGGCTTCGGGCTCGTCTATCAGCATGATTGGCCGGTTCAGGGCGAGAAGGCTGATCGCCGTTGCTACGTAGCTCCGAATCCCGTCGCCTTGTTCGTCCAACTCCTCATATTTTTCGAGGAATTCGCCGGCCTCGCGGGGATCGGTGGGCATTTTGGAGAATGACGGGCCAACGCGGAGACCCATCCGCACGAGTCTGGAGTAGTCGACGCACACTTCGAGGTCAAACGCCTCTTTTACGCACTTTGCGACCTGCGCTTCGATCGTCCGGCCGGCGCGGTACAGGACATGCACCAAAGAGTCGCATCTCGTGTCTGCTTCAGGACTGTTGCGCCGCCCCGTTGCCCTAAGTCGGGAAGCGGTGTCAAGAAATCCTACGAGTTGCCAGGCAATATGGGTGCGAAACCAAGTCCAGCACTTCTCCGGCGTTTTGCCCGACAACTCGCGATATTGCTCTTCCCACCGTTCGTCCACCTGTAAACTGTTCGTTTCGTTGAGATCCGGCCTGATTGCATGGAACCACGCCCTGCCCTGATGATCGACGGCTGTCATTATTCCGTAGGCTTTCTGCGGATTGTCGGGCAATTGACACTCGACGCTTCGGATCACGATCGGTCGGGTCTTCCCTGTCGCCGCATGGGCAACAACATCCTTCAGCGCGCGTGTCTTGCCAGAGTTGTTGGGCCCGACAATGACGACCAAATCTCCGGGCTCGTAATCGCTCCCGTCATTGAAGTGTAGCCGCTTGATCCGAAAGACGGACATTAAAGCTCCTCCCAGATAAGTACGTGGTTCGGGCGTCGCCTATTCAACTCGCGTACATTATACTGCATACGAATCGGCCCGTCCGCCGCGATTGAACTTGGTTCCGGTCGATGCTGGGGCTCTCAGAGGCGCTGGGCGCCGAAGACCAAGGATGCAGTTCGAATGGAACGGCACAGCAATCGCGACGCGGTGGGAGCACACACGTGCGAAGCAGCGGGTGCCGTTTCGGCTGTTCGCTTGCGATGTTGTATGGGCAAGCAACGCTCAGGCGCGGATTATGCGATCCCTCCAGGGTCGAAGAGGTTTTTGGGCGACCGAGTCGTGGGCGACGCGGAGTCGAGCGGATAGATGACGGTGGATAGCGAAACGCAGATGCATGAACACGTACCGGACGACCCTCGGCGATCTCCGAGGCGGGACGAGGATATTGGAAGCGGTGGCAAGCTCGCGCAAAGCCCGGTTCCGTCGGAGCAACCAAACGGTGAGGGGCAGAGCGGAGGTTGGCATAACGCCTTGAGCTGTAAAGAGTTACGCTATTTGAGTGAGAGCGAGGAAGAAGCCCAGCCGCGGACAGAAATGCAGGCCGGCTCTGATGCCGGAAGGCGTGTGCCCGATTGATTTGCGCAACGCATGGCGGCGCGCGTTATAATCAGTGGAGAGGTGAGGGTATGGGGATCGACCGGAGCGGTAGAGTGCCCGGGAAGCGGATAGCACGGTGGGGCGACGGATACATGGCAATGTCGAGGTTTGGTACGCAATCTGAACCATCGCTCGGCAGGGGCGTTTATCGGCTGGCCGAGGTTGCCCGTTACACCGGCCTGCACCCGCAGCGCGTTCGTTCGTGGTTTCGGGATCGGTCGGACCACGCCGGGCTCGGTCCGCTGCTCTATCCCGACTACGTTGAGGTGGACGATGTTCAGGCGGCGAGTTTCCTTGATCTGATTGACGTACTGGTTGCCGGGCAGTTTCGTCTGCTTGGTGTGACCATGGGCGTGGTCCGCCGGGCGTATGCGGTGCTGCAGGAACGCCTCGATACTCGGCACCCGTTCTGTCACAAGGGGCTGTTTACGGACCGGAAGCAGATATTCGTGTCGACGGCCGATGAACTCGGCGACGAGGTATTGAGCGAGGCCGTTTCGCGCCAGCAGTTTTTCAAACAGGTCAAAGGGAAGCTCATTCACGTCGACTTCAGCCCGGAGACTCTGTTGGCGGTGCGATGGCGCATCGCGCGCGGTGTCATGATTGACCCCGCCGTGCATTTGGGAAAACCCGTGATAGAGAACACGGGTGTTTCCACCTTCGTGGTCGATCGAGCGTATCATGCGAACGGGGAGGACGCGGAACTTGTCGCGGATTTGTTTAACGTGAGTGCGGCGGGCGTATTGGATGCCGTGGCCTTCGAGCGCGATTACGGAGTGCGTAGCGCGGCGTGATCTTCTTTCTTGATGAGAGCGTTCCTTACCCGACTGCTCGACTGCTGGAGAGTTTTGATCGCTCTAATAAGATCCGAGCTCTCTTGGATTACTTTGATGCCGGGGTTGCGGACGTCGAATGGATGGAGGCTGTCAGCCAGTGGGACCCGAAGCCGGCGATCGTTGCTGGCGATGGACGCATTTTGAGAAACGAAGCAGAGCTCGCTACGCTCAAGCACGCCGCGCTTTCGTTTGTTTGTCTGCGACCGGGTTGGACCGAGCTTGACTGGAAGAAGGACTTCGCCTGGAAGATCATCAAGCTGTGGCCGAGCATCACGGCAGAGGTTGAGCGCGCCAGAGAACCGACCCTCTTCGCGGTGGGGTGCGGCAAGCAAGCCAAAGTCGAAAGAATCAGGAAGATCGCGGAGCTTACATCATCGGGTTTGAAGGTTCGCAAGCGTTGACTTCCTCGGCGAACGGGGCGGCTCGGCGGGAGCCTCGCCCTCCCGGTATTCCGACGTGAGCGTGGGCGTGGCACCGGGCGGGCGGAGCGCGCCCTACAGTTTCGCCCTCGATTGGCGGGGTTTTGTTGGCCCAGTCAGCCGGCTTTGCGGGTGGTTTGGGTTGGGGTTGGGCCTACTTCGGGCCAGCCTTTTTCGTCGGGTTGGACTCGTTCCCAGTTGTGGAAGAGGCGGCCCCAGTCGCTGGTCAGGGCGGCGTGGACGCGGTCGCGGCCTATGAATGGGAGCCAGAACCAGTCGTGGTAGGCGATGCTGGCGACGTAGCTCCAGGGGGCGAGCCAGGTCTTCAAGGACCATTCGATCCAGCGCTTCAGGCTGCCCCAGTAGATCTTGTGCTGCATGCGTGCAGCGAAGGTCATGTCGTTGAAGGGGCCTACGAACTCCCAGTTTTCTTCGGCTGCGTCGGTGTCGCCGACGATTTCGATTTCGTTGGGGTCGCCTACGCCCAAGCCCATTTCGTGGGCCAATCGTATGAACTTGACGTCGTTCAGGGGGTCGAAGCCCATCAGTTTGGCGGCGACGGCGTCGATGGCGACCTGGTCGGCCGAGGCGAGGATGACGTTTTTGACGTGGGGGATCATGCAGCGGGGGCCGGGGCCGTCGCCGGCGAAGGTGCCGTCCATGACCGCGAAGACGCCCTTGTGGATGCGCTTCTGGATCATGAGCAGGTCGACGAGCGTTTCGTGGATGACTTCGTGGGTCCAGTGGCGGCGCTCGTTCAGAAGGCCTCCGAAGGCGTTCTTCATGGCGCCGGTCATGGTGGTGAAGATGTGGGTCTTGACCGTGGGCAGGTGGACGATGTTCTCGCCAACGAATCGCCGCGGGATGCTGAAGCCCTTGGGGTAGACCTTGTTGAGGACGAGCAGCTCGTCGGAGAGGTTGCCGATGGCCTCGTGGATGTTGATCCACTCTTCGCCGTCGTAGAGGTGGATGTTGCGGAGGCCGTGCTGCTGTACCACGTTGAGGTGCTTGTTGTTTCGTTCGCCCTTTCGGGCGGACACGACGACCGTCCGGTTGTGGCAGGCGTGGAGCAGGTCGCGGTTGTAGCCGTCTTGGAGCATGGCGCGGACGACGCCTTCGAGCTGCCAAGGCGTTGTCGAGCAGGCCGGGTAGAAGTATTGCCAGGAAATGTTGATCTTGAGGGCGGTGTCGGCGGATTTGTCGACGACATCCTGGTAGCCGGCGAGGTTCATCAGGCGGCGGTAATCGCTCAGCACGGTGGCCGGCGTGGTTTTCAGGATGGCAACGGTGGCGCGGCTCAATTCGGCACCTCACTCGGGGGCGTATCGACCGGCACGATCAGGTGCTCCAGGCCGACGTAGCCCAGCCAATGTCTTTCGATCATGATCGCCCCGGCCAGCAGGGCCCACAGGATAATTGTAGCCTGGAAAGGGCGATCGTGAAGGAAGATGGACATCGGCCCGTGGTGGCGGCCGGTCTGGGTGAGCATGGCATATCGGAACACGCCGTACACCACGAGTGGAATGGTGTAGAGCAGGTGGTGCTTGTTGAACGGGGGTGCGTAGGCGGGGTCCCGGTCGAGGGTGTAGAGGAGGAAGGTCATGATGGCGATGCCGGCGGTTACGCTGACCAGATGGGAGAGGAGTTCGGGGGTGTAGCGGGCGAGGGTGCTGCGGTGCTCGCCGGCGAGTTCGAGCGACTCGAACATGCCGATTTCGCAGCGGCGTTTTCCGAAGCCGAGGAACATGCAGAGGGTGAAGGTGCAGATGATGAGCCAGGGGGAGATGTAGGCGTCGATGGCGGCGGCGCCGGCGGTGGCGCGGAGGACGAAGCCGATCGAGATCAGGATGACGTCGAGGATGATGCGGCTTTTGAGCGAGAGGGAGTAGGAGAGATTGATGATGAAGTAGGCGATGATGATGGCGGTGGCCTCGGGGGGAAGGAGGGCGACGCTCAGTGCGATCGCCCCCGCGACCAGGAGAAACGCCCAGGTGAGGGCGCCGGCCGGGGAGACTGCTCCGCTGGCGACGGGGCGGTGGCGTTTGACGGGGTGGAGGCCGTCGGCCTTGCGATCGAGGACGTCGTTGATGGCGTAGGTTGCGCTGGCGGCGAGGCAGAAGGCGGCGAAGACTTCGGCGGTGTGGACGATGTCTGCGAGGCCGGCGCGCATGGCGAAGACGGGGCCGGCGATCACGGCGAGGTTCTTGATCCACTCCTTGGGTCTGGCGAGTCGGATGTAGCTGATCACGGGTTCATCGCCTCGGGGCTTGCGGCCAGGCGCCGGCGCCGAGCGCCTGGCACGTAGCTCGTGTGCGAACCAGTCAGGCCCGAATCGTGTGGGTGTCCCTTTTGAGTCAGGGGGTGGTGCCGGCGTGGTACGGGAATGGCCCTGGGACCGGTCGCTGGGAATCCGTCGGATTTTGGGAAGACGGTCCTCAAATCAGTCGTCCCTCCGGGACTCCATGATTGTCAGGGATATCGTTTCCCAGCGATAAAGGGCCTGTCGATTTAATCGGCCTCGATCAAATCAACACCCCTTCGATCGCTTGGCGCACACCCCAAACCCAGGGTTCGGGGACACGAAAGTCGCAATCCGTGCATGCGATCGAGAATAAATCGACAAGCCCTAAATCGCTGGGCTACTTTCACTTCGTCCCTCCGGGACGTAGCAATCGCGCGAACGCCGTTCCCACGCTCATATCGGTGCGCACACGCGCCGACACCATAGCTTCCGGTGCTGGTCAGGACAAGGCAGGCCAGCGTTGTGTGCGATTGGCGGGTACGGGCGATTCGTGTGAGGGCAAGTAGTTGGGCAGACCGGGACGCTCGGCTGGCTTCGTGGGTGTTGATCATGTCGGGCTGTGACGGTGAGTGTTGTTGCCGTGTGCATTCGTGCTTACAGGGAGTTGGTCGGTTTCCGCCACTGCTCCAGAGCAGTGGCACACGCTCAGTGGCATACTTGCGCGGGTGCGACGTGGGCTCAGCCGGGGATCCAGATTTTCCGGGCCATGATGATTTCGCATTCGCCGGGGAGGGGCAGTTCAGTGGGTGACTTGGTAAAGAAGGCGAGTCCTTTGTAGCTGGTGAGGTACTGGTAGTTGGTCGAGAAGAATCCGCCCTGGGCGGTTACGATGAGGGGTGCGTCCTGGCGATGGACGAGGGTGAGGAAGTCGTCGGGGATTACGCGGACGATTGCTCCGGAGGCCTTGATCGCCTGTGCGATTGCCGCTGCCGCCGCTGCGCCGCCGGCGGATCCGCCCGCCGCTCCCGCTGCCGTCATTTTGGTTACTCCGTCAGTTCGATCGGCATGAAGGGAATTATTACCGTGATGTTGCTTGGGACGCCAGTACTGGCGGGCGAGGCAGCGACGCCGGGCCCGTGACAGTTTAGGTGGCATTCGGCTTTGGGTGTCGCAGGCGGCTTGTCCGCCCGTGCGGTTTATCGAGTACCGCTTCAGACACTCACACTGGCAGGCGAGCAGCCATTTGCACCCGCCCAACCTGTCACGCACCCGCGACGCCCGGCGCAAACACTGGTGGGCAAGCCGGCCGTGGCACCCGTGGCGGCGGCACCGTTGGTCAGGAATAGTCGCTCAGGGTTCGCCACTCCTCAAGAGTGGCACACGCGGAGAAGCCGTGACACACGCGGGTGTGGCGTCGTCGGATTGTCAAGAGAACGTATACGTCCCGTGGAATCCACCGGGGCGAGCAAAAAAGAGGACCGGGTCTGGACCCCGATCCTCTTGGATTACGCTTCTTCGTTTTTTCGGCGGCGGACTACTCGGCTTTGCGCCGCCTCACGAATCCGACGCATATCAGCCCCATTACGCCAAGGGCCGCCGCTCCCGGAGCGGGCACTGCGGCCATGATGCTCAAGGTGGCGGTTTCGATCTCGGCCTCGCTGTTGGGGACGAAGTATCGCAGGGAAGTTGAAGCGCCGAACGTACCGCCGTTTCTGATCCAGGCCGGGTCGAGCTCGAAGGTGCTTACGGTTGTGTGGCCACTGAGGGAATTGCCGGCACCGGCCTGCGCCTGGGCCTGGTCGGCGAATGACATCTGCTGGAGCATGCCGAGGAAGTGGCTCTCTCTGCCACCGTCGGTGTAGTAGATGGCGATTTCGTCGCCGAGGTCGACATCGTCGGCGACGATCGTGAGCGTGGCGCTCATGACGCTTCCCGATGAGAGTGCGGCGTCGAAATTGCCTTCGAACGGGTTGTTGTGAGTCCAGCTTGCGAGGATCGGTCCGCCGCGGCGCATTTCGGGCTTGACGACGGAGGTGACGTCGCTGGTGTCCTCAAAGACACGGATGTCGCCGGAAACGCTGGCCGCTGCAAACAGAACGACCGATAACATATATCCAAGTTTATTCATGGTATGAATCACTCATCTCTCCCGGTCCACGGCTGCCGATTTGCCCCTTGCAATGTTAGCCTTCGACAGCAGCCCGAATCAACAGGGACTTTAGTGCAAATCGTCCCGGCAATCAAGCGTGTCCGATAAAAAAACTGTCACGGGCTGAAGACCAAACCAGGCATTTTGGGCGGAGCGGGGCGGATTGGGCGATCGGGAAGCGGCTCTTGGCGTTTGGGTTGGTTTCAGCGAGGAGGCGAGTGGCGGGCCGGCCGTCTTCGCGTGCTGTCCAGGCCTGGGGGACATCGGCGGCCGGTGGGAGGTGTCGGCCTCCGTCGGGTTGCGTGGCGTTGTCCGGGGCACTGGCTATCCGGTTTGGCCGGAGTCGGTCAATATGGTTTTGGTCGGGCTGGAGGTCGCACGAAGCGGTGCAAGGCAAGGACCAGGACAAACTGTCGGCGGGGATTTCGGGCAAGGCGTTCCTCGCGGTGGGGGCTTGGGGGGCGTCGTTTGTGGCGACTCGGATTGCCCTGCGGTCGTTCGATCCGTTCGCGCTGGTGGCGACGCGGCTGGTCATCGGGGCGGCGATTCTGGCGCTGGTGATTCGAGTTGCGGGCGGTCGGCTGCTGCCGGTTCGGGGAGACGGGGTGCGGTGCGTTGTGCTCGGGCTGGTGTGCGGGGGGCATCTTCTCATTCAGGCTTTCGGCTTGCAGTACACGACGGCGATCAATACGGCGTGGATCATCGGGTTTATTCCGGTGACGATTGCGATCGGGGCGCGGCTGCTGGGGCGGCAGTATCTGGATCGGCGCGGGTGGCTTGGCGTGTTGCTCGGAGCGGTGGGCGTTTTGTTGGTGACGATGGAGCGGCCTCCGGATTTTTCGCGGGCGCGGTTCGGCGATCTGCTTCAGTTGGTTTCGTGTTTCACCTGGACGGTTTACA
This sequence comes from uncultured Phycisphaeraceae bacterium, assembly GCA_964574815.1. Lineage (GTDB taxonomy): Bacteria > Planctomycetota > Phycisphaerae > UBA1845 > UBA1845 > CAZNPL01. The sequence goes on along the minus strand of CAZNPL010000001.1, from coordinate 42,863 downwards.
CGCTGGGGGCGATCGGGCCGGTGGCGCGGAACGGGGCATTGCGGGTGACGGCGGTGACGATGGGGGTGGCCGCTGTGGTTCTGGCGGCGGGGACGGCGTTGACCGGTTCGGGATTCGGCGGGTTCGCTTGGCGGCCGGTGGTGGCGGTGGTTTTCCTCGGCGTCTTTTGCAGCGGGCTGGCGTATTACTGCTGGGTGAAGGCGGTCGAGGATACGGGTCCGGCGAGCGCGGGGGCGGTGCTTTACTTTGAGCCTTTCGTGACGCTGGTTATCGCAGTCGCCGTGTTGAGTGAGCCGGTTGGCGTGGCGACGCTGGCGGGCGGGGCATTCGTGCTGTTGGGTGTGCGGCTGGTTTCGAGGGGGTCGCGCCACCGGAGCCGGGGTCCATGAGAGTGCTTTAATCGACGCGGGCGACGCTATGTGCCAGAAGAGGCGGGTTACGGGCACGTGATCGATCTTGGCGGATCCGTTGTCATATGAAAAAGCGATCGAGCATGTGGTGGGTCGGGCGGTCTGCGACGGAACGGGATGCTCCGCCGGGTTTGGAGGGAGGCGTCGGGCTGCCTGCGTTGACCTTTGAGCGCGGTTTTGGAGGCTTTGGGGACGTTCCGGGCGGGCGGTTCCCGTGCGGTGTCGCGGGATGAGCGCGTTGCTGATGGAGCTGCTGTATTGCGATGCGGCGGCGGTCGGAGGCCGTCCTACTTTGGGCTGCCTAGGCCGAGGACTCTGGTCAGGGAATCGGCCAGGCCTTCGAGGGCGGTTGCGTCGGGCAGTGTGAGGGTGAGCTTGAGCTTTCCGTCGGGGTCGCGTTCGACACATTCGGTGAGGCGCTTTTTGACCGTTTCGGCCAGCTCGGCGGATTGCTGCTTGTTTCCGTCGTCCGCGGGGGGAACCAGTTCGCCGAGCAGCGAGATGGCGGCGCCGATGAACTCGCCGCCGGCGAGGGCGACTCTTTCCCGGCGGGCGAGGTGCTCGGCCTCGGCGGCGGCTCTGGCCTTTTCGGACTCGTCGACGGGGGCGTCGGGCTTGGTGCCGAGCAGGATTTCGAGGCGGCGTTTGAGTTCTTCGCTGCCACTGACGAGATCGAGTGCGTCGACTTCGGATTCGGCATCGAGGGCGGCGAGGGCGAGCTCATGCTTGGCGGACAGGGTGGCGAGCAGGTTCTCCTCGATGGTTTGCTCAGTGACCAGGACGAAGACCTGGACGGGTCTTTTCTGGCCCATGCGATGGGCGCGGCCGATTCGTTGATCGAGGATGGCGGGGTTCCAGGGCAGGTCGACGTTGATGACGGTGTTGGCGGCCTGGAGGTTGAGTCCGGTGGAGCCGGCGTTGGTGGTGACGAAGAGCTTGCAGTTTTTGTCTTTTTGGAAGGTGTGGACGAGTTGCTGGCGTTTTTTCTGGGGGACGGAGCCGTCGAGTCGGACGTAGGGGATGTCGCGCTCTTGGAGCAGGGGCTCGGTGATGTCGAGCATTGTGGTCCATTCGGAGAAGAGGACTGCTTTGCGGTCTTTTTCGGCGAAGAGGGAATCGATGAGGTCGCGCAGCGTATCGAGCTTGCTGGAGTAGCCCGGCGGCTTTTTGTCCACGAGGAAGGTGCTGTTTGCGGACATTCGGCACATGAGGAGGGCTTTTCGGAGTCGCAGCAGGTCCATTTCGGTGATGTAGGGCTTTCGTACGATGGTGGCGACGATGTTGAGGTTCGCGTTGTGGAGGCCGAGCTGTTCCTCGGTGGGCTCGATGCGGACGACTTCCGTGGATCGGGGCGGGAGTTCTTTCATGACCGACGCGCGGGTCCGGCGGAGGAGCACGGGTTTGAGGCGGCGGCGGAGGTCAGCGAGGTTCTTGTAGCCGAGCACCTTGCCCTTTTCGTCGACGACGCGGTGGCGGTTGAAGAAGCGGAAGGCGGGTCCGAGTCGGCGGTCGTCGATGAACTGGGTGACTGAGAAGAGGTCGTCGAGGCGGTTTTCGAGCGGCGTGCCGGTCAGGACGAGGGCGAAGCGCGATCGCAGTCCTTTGACGACGCGGGTGGTCTGGGCCTCCCAGTTCTTGATGCGCTGGCCTTCGTCGAGCACGATGAGATCCCAGTTGACCTTTTCGATGGCGAGGATGTCGCGCAGGACCTGTTCGTAGTTGCAGACGGTGAAGAAGGCGTCGTTGTCGTATTGGCCGGCCCGCTCGGACGCTTTACCCAGGACAAGTTGGCACTGTCGGTCGGAGAATCTGTGGATTTCGCTGCGCCATTGGGACTTGAGCGAAGCGGGGCAGACGATGAGGACTTTGCGGATGCCGGCTTCCCGGGCGAGGAGCTCGGCGACGCCGATTCCCTGGATGGTTTTGCCGAGGCCCATGTCGTCGGCGAGGATGGCGCGTCCGGCGCCGAGGCAGAAGGCGATGCCGTCGAGCTGGTAGGGCAGCAGTTCGGTCTTGAGGAGGTTGCGGCGCAGGGGGTGGTTTTTCGGGTCGTTGCGGATGTCGGCGACGGCGGATGCGATGCGGTCGAGGAAGAGCCGGCGTTCGATGTACTCCTCTGCATCGGGGTAGATGGTCACGTCGTGGCCGAGGGTGGCGAGTTTTCTGATGCGGGTGAGGAGGTCGTGGACGTCGTCGATGGGGCGGTCGCGGAGCGGTTGGACGACGCCGGCGACTTGGCCGTTCAGGTCGGGCGGCAGGAGCATGCGTAGTTCCGGTTCGCCGCCGTAGCGCAGGTGGACGGCGATGTCGTCCTGGCGGTAGGGACGTTTGCGCTTGGCCGCGGGGAAGCGCCGTTTGACCTTTCGCTGCACGTTGAGGATGTGTTTGCAGGTGCCGAGGGTGTTGCTGCGATAGTCGGGGCACGAGCAGTATGATTCGCCGGGTTCCCAGCCGCGCAGGGCGACTCGATAGGTTTTGCCGGTGGCCGTGTTGGTGACCAGGTAGTCGGTCCACAGCGTGTTTGGCTGTGCCGCTCGGATCGTCATACGCTCTTTACTTGCCCGTTCCTCGCGTTCGTCGACGGCCTGTCTTACGAGTTCCTCTTCGGTGAGGCTTTCCATGGGGACGCGTTCGGGCGGCGGGGCGGCGAGTCCGAGTGCGGTTTTCTCTTCGAGGATGAGCGAGAGGGCGGCGCCGACATGTTCGCATGCCTGGGTGCAGCGGGTGCAGTTCCAGTGGAGGCGCTGGGGCACTTCGGCCATCGGCGTGATGGTGACGACCGCGCCGTTGAGGCGCAGTCGGAAGAGATCGCCTCGGAGGTAGACCTGCTGTTGGATATCGATTTCGCGGGCGCCGCCTTCTCGGATCAGTGCGCCTCCATTCGGTCCAAGGAGTTTGCAGGCCTGTGGGTAGCTGAGGTGTGAGAGTCGATCCTTGAGCGTGAGTTCGCGGCGCTTCTGTTTCATGGCGTCCACGGTCCTTTGAGGTTGCTGTGTTTTGGATCGTTGCAGGGTTCCGCCTGCCGGATGTTGCGATCGTATATTCGGGATGCGGGAGGATGCAACCGGCTATGGGGGCAAGCGGAGTGGCAGTGCGAGTGCCGGCGCGTAGATTTGCGCGCACGTTCTGTTTTTCACAACACGGTGGCTTGCAGCAACTCCTTGAGGCAAAAGAGACAACGCACGGTTAAACCGCTGTCAAAGGTTCGGCACACGCTTGCGCCGTGAGGTTTTTTTCGCCTGGGCGGGAGGGTGATTCCGCGGGAGCCGAGTCGTAGAAGGGTGTGTGGATCAGTGCGTCAACGGTGATCCGAAACGATGACGGGCAGCCATGGGTCCCTTTGGGCTCACGTTTACCAGACGACGGGGATGACGCCTACGCTGAAGCCGGCGGCTGCGCCGACGAGGAGCACTTTTGCTCCTGGTGTGAGGCGGCCGGTTTCGTAGGCTCGGGAGAGGCCGATCGGGATGCTGGCGGCGGCGGTGTTGCCGCAGTCGGCGATCGAGATGATGCATTTGTCAGGGTCGATGCAGGTCTTGGCCGCGATGGTGGCGATGAGGTCGACCGTGACCTGATGGCAGCAGACGACATCGACCTGTTCGGACGTCCATCCGACCGAGGCGAGCACTTTACGAACGGCGCGCGGGATATTCTCGATGGCCAGGTCGCGGAGGGCCTGCGGCTTACCTGAAAAGTAACCGTAGGTCGGGTCGAAACCGTGGCGGCTGCCGCCGGCGAGCACGGTGGCCAGGCGCCAGCGGCTTCCGATCGTCGCGAAGGTTCCGGGGCGCATGCCGCGGCCGGAATCGTTGGTCGTGGCGCGCACGACCGCGGCTCCGCCGGCATCGCCGAGCGTCAGGCCGGCGACGCCCCGCCGCAGGTCCTCGGCCGAGGCGAGGTCCCACTTGATACTGGGGGAGGGCGTTTCGCCGACGGTGATGAGAATGGTCTCGGCCTTTTCGGTGCGGATAAGGCTGTCGGCGAGGTCCAGGGCGTTGAGGAAGCTGTTGCATGCGTTCTTCACGTCGAATGCATGCGCGCCGACGGCGGCGAGCTTGTCTTGGATGATGTTGGCGGTGGCGGGTTCGGTGATGTCCTGGGTGCACGAGGCGAATATGAGGACGTCGATGTCCGCGGGGGTGACACCCGCCCGGCCCATGGCCGATCGGGCGGCCTGGACGGCCATGTCGGAGGCCTGTTCCTCGTCGGCGCGGTAGTGCCGCTCCTTGACACCGGTCATGCGGGCGATCAGCCCTCGGGGCATGCGGAACCCGGTGCGCTCGGCCACGCGGCATTCGACGTCGTCGGATGACACGACTATGTCGGGCAGGTAGTGTCCGACGCCGGTGATCATGGCCCGGCGCGCGGCGGGCGGCGCAGAGTGTTGTTGCTGTTCGTGCTCGTTTTTCATTACACCCACTTCCCCAAGGCCGGGCGGGCGCGCGTGGATGGCAATGGCCCTGTCAGGGCGCCACGGCGTCCCGTGTTCCTTACCGGGTCACGCGACGAATGGGGTGGTGGTCCGCACAGGAATTTGGGGGCTTATCAGTCGGAGTGGCCGGAAAAGACGGGTCAGTTTGAGAAATGGGGTCAAGGCGCCTCCGGATCGTGGACTAAGGCATCGGGGTCGAATTTGCGATGTTGCATGGCTGTTAGACCCAGTGCTCGTGTTGAGCACGTGGACGGGTCTCACCGGCCCCAGGCTGAAACGGTCGCATAAGCGCCTGCCCACTCACTGCACTCGCGTTAGAATGGGTCGATGGCTCAAACGCTGACACGGCTCCTGGTGCATGTGGTCTTTTCCACGAAGGAGCGTCGCAATCTGATCGTGCCCGCGATCGAGTCCGAGTTGCACGCCTACCTGGGCGGAATCTGCCGGAACTGTGAGTCGCCGGCGCTGGCGATCGGCGGAACGAGGGATCACGTGCATCTGCTCATCAGCCTGTCGAAGAACATCGCGCTTAGCGACCTGATGATGACGCTGAAGAAGGATTCGTCCACGTGGATCAAGACGAAGGCAGGTGCATACAGGGATTTCTATTGGCAGGATGGATACGGGGCGTTCTCGATCAGCGAGTCACAGGTTCGCGCGGCTACGGACTACATCCACAGACAAAAACAAAAGCACCAGACGGTGTCGTTCGAGGATGAACTTGTCGGGCTGGCGGAAAGGTACGGCGTGGCCTTTGATCCTCGCTATCTTTGGACTTGACCGTCGATAGACGACCCTTTCAGGGTCGGTTTGTAATATGTTACAGTACCGGGGGCGGGCCGCCTTCGGCGGCCGGCCCCCGGCTACTATATGGCAGGCTTTCAGCCTGCATGGGTCTGACGGTCATTCGCATTGCAAGGCGCCGTTCATCAACGCGCGGACGCGGTCCGGGATCGGTTTGCCGCATTCGGGGCAGCGCTGTGCGTCGGCCGGCGATCCGCGCAGGCAGTAGCCGCACGACAGGCACATCGGGACGCCGTGCTGCAAGAGCCGCTCGCGAAGGATCGCCCGAAATCGTTTGCGGCTGTGCAGGCCAACGATAAGGATCAAGACGGGAAACAAAGAGACAAACAAGGCCAGACTGCCACCCTTGATCGCGAGGGACGTGTCCGACGAGACGCGAAGCTTATCCACCAGCTTGTCGAAGAGATAGAGCGCGGGAGCCAACACACCGCACGTGATGAGTGCGGGCTTCATGCTCGCGAACCAGCGGCGAGAGCGTGATGACTCAGGCGGCTGGGCGGTTGCCCTAAAGCGCCACCAGTCGTCATTCACCGGAAACAAATCCAGCTCCGGAACTCGAATGTGGCGCCATATCAGCGGCAGGTTGCGTACTTCGCCGCCTGGTTCGGCTTTCCTGGTGTTCTTTGGTGTCGCAGGCTTTGAGGAACGCTCGTTTGGCAATCTGGCGTCGGTTCTGTCTTCAGGTTTGCACACGGCCGATGAGCTCGCGGATCGAGGTCAGGTTCTTTTGGATCAGGTATTCGGTGAGGCCCTGGCAGATGCGGTTGGGGACCGTGGGGTCTACGAAGAGGATGGTGCCGACGGCGACGGCGGTGGCGCCGGCGAGGATGAACTCGACGGCGTCGCGCCAGTTCTGGATGCCGCCCATGCCGACGATCGGGACGCCGGCGTCGCGGGCCACCTCGCGGTAGACCTTGTGCACCATTGCCACGGCCACCGGCTTGATGGCCGGGCCGGATAGGCCTCCGACAACGTTGGCGAGCATCGGCTTGCGGGTGTCGACGTTGATGGCCATGCCCTGGATGGTGTTGATGAGCGAGAGGATTTCGGCGCCGCCGTTGACGGCTGCGCGGGCGGTTTCGGAGATGTTCGTGACGTTGGGCGAGAGCTTTACCATGAGTTTCGCCCGGGTGACGTGTTTGCGGACGTGGGCGACGAGCGGCTCGAGGCGTTCGGGGTGGGCGCCGTAGTCGAGCCCGTCGGAGACGTTGGGGCAGGAGACGTTGAGCTCGAGGATCGAGATGCATTCGATCTCGTCGAGGCGGCGGCAGACGGCGGCGTAGTCGTCGTTGTTGCGGCCGGCGACGTTGACGACGACGGGGATGCCGAGGGTTGCGAGGTAATCGGTTTTTTCGTTGCAGAAGCGTTCGAGGCCGACGTTGGCCAGCCCGATGGCGTTGAGCATGCCGGCGGCGGTTTCGACGGTTCGGGGCTGGGGGTTGCCCTTGCGTTCTTCGGGGGTGACGGCCTTGGTGACGAATGCACCGAGGGTGGAGAGGTCGAGGAACGGGGAGTACTCCGGCCCGTAGCCGCTGGTGCCGGAGGCCGTCATGACGGGGTTTTGCAGCGTCACCCCGGCCAGGTCGACGGAGAGGTCGACTTGGGGTGTACCGGTCGAATCAGGCATCGGGAGGCAGCATCCGACGGGGCTGGGGTGGTGTCAAGCGGGTGGTGAGGAGGGTTGGGGAGGGAGGGTGTGGGACGGCGGATATGGCACATTCTCGTGTCCGTCCACCACCCGGCGGAAGGAGTTGTCAGTTATCAGTGATCAGTTGTCAGTGGGTCGCCGGCTCGGATCGTCGGTGTTGGAGTGTCGGAGGTGCTGTCGCCGGTTTTTGGTTTGTTGATTCCGTCCCCTGCGCTTTGCTTCGCGATGGATGGGACACGCGCGCGGGTATCGCAGGTTCTCGTGTCCGTCCCCCACCCGTGCATCCGCGCATGGCACTCGTTGTGAAAGCGACCAGTTTTGTGTGTTCGAATCGCGAGCCCACCTCGGGACGAGGTGGGCCACCCTCTTACGCACGACATGCCCACGCGAGCGTGGGCAGGGCACGCACTACGAGCGCCGGCGTTGTTGGTGGTTGGTGATGTTCGTGACGACCTATCCCAGCGCGGCCATTCTTTCGATCAGATCTACTGTTCGGAGGGAGTAGGCCCACTCGTTGTCGTACCAGCCGAAGACCTTGACGATGTTTCCTCCTTCGGGGGGCATGGTCATGGTGGAGAGGGCGTCGAAGACGCACGAGTGGGGGTTGCCGACGATGTCGCTGCTGACAAGCGGCTCCTCGCTGTACTCCAGGATGCCCTTCAGTTTGCCGTTGGCTGCTGTCTTGAAGGCGTTCTTGATGTCGTCCACCGTGGCGCTGCGGTCGAGCGTTGCGAGGAAGTCGGTCAGCGAGCCGTTGGCCACGGGGACGCGCAGGGCGCAGCCGTTGAGCTTGCCGTTCAGTTCGGGGATGACCTTGCCGACGGCGCGGGCGGCGCCGGTGGTGGTCGGGATGATGTTGATGCCGGCGGCGCGGGCGCGGCGCATGTCCTTGTGGATCTGGTCGGCGGTGTTCTGATCGTTCGTGTAGGCGTGCACGGTCGTCATCATGCCGTAGGAGAGACCGAAGTTCTCGTGCAGGACCTTGACCATCGGGGCGAGGCAGTTCGTCGTGCAGCTTGCGTTGGAGACGCAACGGTGCTCGGCCTTGAGGATTTCGTCGTTGACGCCGAGCACGATGGTGGCGTCGGGGTCGTCCTTGGCCGGGGCGGAGAGCACGACTTTTCTGGCGCCGGCTTTGAGGTGATCGCCGTAGCCGCCCTTTTCCGTCTGTCGCTTGGTAAACAGGCCGGTGGACTCGACGGCCACGTCGATGCCCATGGTCTTCCAGGGCAGATCGGCAGGGTTCCTTTCGGCGAGCACTTTGACGGGCTTGCCGTTGATCTTGATCTCGTTGTCGGCGTCGAGTTCGACGGTGCCGTTGAATCGGCCGTGAACCGAGTCGTATTTGAAGAGTTGGGCCAACGCGGCCGGGCTGGCCAAGTCGTTGATCGCCACCACGTTGAACTTGTCGGGGTCGGCGGCCATCGCCCTTACAACGAGCCTGCCGATTCGCCCGAAACCGTTCACAGCCACTTGAATCGCCATGGGTTGCTCCCTCGCTGGATGACCAGGGTTAAACGTGTGCCGGCGGGTGTCGGTTGATCCGGTGCCCACTTACACACTGCGCCGGCTGGGTCGCGGGCGCAGAGTGCCTAAATAACGCGCCGGCGGAGCGGGTCAAGGGGCCCGTGGCGCCGCCGAAAGGTGGGAACGCACGGGCAAGCTCGCTGCACACGTACTCGCGAAGGAGGAACACCCCGCGCAATTGTGCGGCGGTTTGTGTTCGAATCGTGAACCCACCTCCGGAGGAGGTGGGCCACCCGGCGCGGCCGAACGGTGGGAATGCACGGGCAAGCTCGCTCATCGCGTACTGCGAAGGAGGGGCACCTTGCGCGATTTCGCGGTGGTCTGTGTTCGAATTGCGAACCCACCTCCGGAGGAGGTGGGCCACCCGGCGTCTCGTCGCATCTGTAATGCGGGCGTCTCATGCAGTGGGTCGGCCGGGTTTGCATCGCTCGAGATCGAACTCGGACTTCCCGTTTACGATCAGGTCTCTGACGATATCGGCGGTGATTGGGGCGAGGGTCAAGCCGATTCGGAAGTGGCCGGTGGCGGCGATCAGGCCGTCGAAGCCGGGGACGGGGCCAATGTAGGGTCGATGGTCGGGCGTGTCGGGCCGGAGGCCGGCCCACATGCCGGGCACGGTGGCCTCGGCGAGTCGTGGGACCATTTCGATGGCCGTGCTCATGAGCTTGGCCGTTTCTTTGGCGGTGTTGCGTTTGTCGAAGCCGGCTTCGGGCTCTTTGGTGGTACCGATGAGCACGTGTCCGTCGTCGCGGGGGACGAGGTAGTTGTCGCGACGGTTGATAACGTGCGTGAAGGGCGGCTCGGGCAGCCTAGCCAGGACGATCTGGCCGCGGACCGGGCTGACGGGCATGAGGCCACTGACGGCGGCCGGTGCGATCTGGGAGGACCAGGCTCCGGCGCATAGTACGACGTGCTTTGCGTGGTAGGTAGTGCCGGATGCGGTCACGCCCACGACGCGCTCGCCCTGTAGCTCGTAGGATTCGACCGGCGATTCTTCGACGATGCGGACGCCTGCGCGTTCGCAGGCGGTTACGAGGGCGGCGAGGAGGCGCGAGTTTCTTACCTGTGCGGTGCGGCGGCAATGGAGGAATGCGTGGCATTCACCGGTGACTTCCGGCTCGATCTTGGCGGCCTGCTCGCGGGACAGCAGTTCGAGTACCGGCCCGCCTTCAAGCGTCTTGGCTTCGGCGGTCACGCGTACGTTGGACTTGGCCATCTGGACGAACTGATCGGTGACGAGAAAGTCGAGCGCGCCGCAGCGGCGATATTCGACATCGAGACCGCTGAGTTCTTCGAGTTCGGCGCAGTAGTCGGGGTATCGGTCGATTGAGGCGCAGTGGATTTCGTAGAGCGAATCGTGGCGGTGGGGATTCCCGGGGGAGACGATGCCCGCCCCGGCCCAGGATGCTTCCCGGCCGCAGAAGTCCCGCTCGAGCAACGTCACGTTGAGGCCGGCCTGCTGCAGTCGGAGCGTCGTGGAGAGTCCGATGATGCCGGCCCCGATCACAATTACGTCGGCTTGGTCGTCCATCTTATGCTCCGCCGGCGCCTGCTCGATCGTTGACGTCAGTGCCGGGCCCTCTGTGGACGTCGATGCTCCCTCAGAAGATCAATCACATACTGCATGTCTGACGGAACGGGGGCCTCGATCATCGTGGTCGTCTCCTTGATCGGGTGCACAAACTCGATCCGCCAGGCATGCAGACATTGGTGCTGGTAGAGCGGATCGGTGGAACCAGTGTTGGCGATGTCGCGTTCGCTCACGAGGTGTCCGCCGTAGTGCGTGTCGCCGATGATCGGGTGTCCGAGGTTGGACATGTGCACGCGCAGTTGGTGCGTCCGCCCTGTCTTTGGGTAAAGTTTGACCAGCGTGAAGCCAGTGTATCGTTCCTCGACCTCGTATTGTGTGACCGCTTTCTTGGCGATCATGTGGTTGCTGGGTCGTTGGGCCGGAACGTAGCGGTCCTTGATCAGCGGGTGCTCCATCAACGGTTGATCGATGATGTCGCCGTCCAGCTTCAGCTCGCCCTCGACCAGGGCAAAGTAGGTTTTCTGGATGGTTCGCCGCTCGAACTGCAGGGAGAGGCGCCAGTGGGCCTCGTCGGACTTGGCCACGAGCATCACGCCGGTGGTGTTCTTGTCGAGCCGATGGACGATCCCGGGCCGGAAGGGGTCGACCCGGCTCAACTGGTTGGCGTAATGCACGAGGCCGTTGACAATGGTGCCGGTCTGCGAGGGGCGCGCCGGGTGGCAGATGATGCCGGTTCGCTTGTTGATGGCGAGCAGGTGGTCGTCTTCGTAGATGACGTCCAGCGGAATGTCCTCGGGGACGACTTCGGTCGGTTCGGGCGGTGGGATGTGGACTTCGACAAGATCGCCCTTGCCCGGTTCGTAGCTGGCTTTGGTGGGCAGGCCGTTGACCGTAACTCCGCCCTCCTTGATGAGACGTTGTAGGACGGTTCGGGACATGCGCGGGAACCGGGCGCGGAGGTACTTGTCGAGCCGGTTGCCCGGTTTGCGCCGGCGGATCCGGATCTTTGTGACGCGTTCGACGCCGTCGGATGGTGCGTCGGTTTCGGTGGTTGGCTGGCCTTCTTCGCACACGTTTAGAGGGTTCTAGGGTGATTTTGCGTCGCTTTCAAGGCGGAGGCGCGCCAGACGTACCGGGGCGAGGTGCTGGCCGAGCACGGTGAGATGAATCTGGGATGCGTGTGGTGGCCATCGTCAATCCGACTTCGGGCCGCGGGAGCGGCCATGGCCTGATGGACGAGGTCCGTCGGCGGCTGGCCGACTCCGGTGGAGAATTGATCGTTAAGGTAACCAGCGGACCGGGCGACGCGACGCGGCTGGCACAGGCGGTCGCTGAGGACACGGCGGTGGTTCTGGCTGTCGGGGGCGACGGCACCGTGCGTGAAGTGGCCGAGGGGCTTGTGGGCCGGGCAGTTCCGATCCTTATTGTTCCCGCGGGCACGGAGAACGTGATCGCACACGAGTTGGGCCTGTCGGCGTGTGCTTCGCGTGTGGTGGAGACGATTCAGCGGGGGCGGGTTTGTGCGGTGGATGCGGGCCTGGCTAATGGGCGATGTTTTCTGATCGTGGCCGGGGTTGGATTCGATGGGGCCGTCGCGAGGCGACTTGCCGAGGAGCGGCGGGGGCACATATCGCATCTGAGTTATTTCGGGCCGATGTTGAAGACGGCCTGGAGCTATGGCTTTCCGGTGATTCGGGTGGAAGTCGATGGCTCTTTGGTGTCTGAGGATCGGGGTCTTGCGTTCGTCGGCGTGATGTCTCGTTACTCGATCGGGCTGCGTCTGTTGCGGGACGCGGTCTGGGACGACGGGTTGTTGGATGTGTGTGTACTGCGTTGCGGGAACTTCGGTCGGTTGTGCCTGCATGCGGTGAGTGTGGTGCTACGACGTCATGTCGAATCGGTGCACACGGTCTATCGTCGCGGCGAGCGTGTGACGATTACGGCCGAGGAATCCGTGCCGGTGGAGATTGACGGGGAGGCGGCGGGGGAGTTGCCGCTGGAGCTGAGCATTAGGCGACGTGCGATACGGCTCGTGGTTCCGCCCGGTCGACTCGTTCGGGGTATCATGGAGTTGTAAGCAAGAACGGGTCGCACGGGCAAGCTCCGCCGCTGTTGGCGGCTCCGCTTGCCCATGGCACCCTCGCTCATCGCGTACTGCGTAGGAGGGGCACGTCGCGCGGTTTGGCGAGGGAATTGCGGTCGAATCGCGAGCCCACCTCCTGAGGAGGTGGGCCACCCGGCGGACCTCTGGCACGCAGAACGGCGGCTCGCGAGACGGGGGGTCCTGTGGTGCCAGTTACGCTTTGAGTTCTCGCCTGGAATCCTGCCATTCGGTTCGTTGTGTGTTATCATGATTTTGAGGCCGGAGGATCATGGTGAATGCGGGCTCGTGTTATGTTCGTCGACTTCGCTTGTCGGCAGTTGGCCACGCACCTTTCGACCTCAGACAGCAATGATGGATCGGGAACGCGTTACGCGGGTTTGGATTGAGGAGGGGTGCATCGTGTGCGATGCGTGCGAGGAGACTGCGCCGCTGGTTTTTCACGTCACGGAAGATACCTGCGAGGTGCGGCCGGAGGCGCTCGATCCGGCGTTTGTTGAAGAGCGCTCGCAACAAATCAAGGACGCGGCGTTGGAGTGTCCTGTCGAGGTTATCAAATACGATCTCGAGGCGACGCGCGATTGACTTCACATGGCCGCAAGGGATGACTTCTCAGCGGGCAGCCCTGGTGCTCCGCCGGACGGCCGGTGCGATGATACGGATGTCCTCCATCAACTCTTCGAGCATTGCGGGGGTGAGCGCTTGGCGGCCATCGGACAAGGCTCGTGGCGGGTCGGGATGGACCTCGACCATGATGCCGTCGGCGCCGGCGGCCACCGCGGCTCGGGCGAGCGGAGCAACCAATTCGCACCGCCCCACCGCGTGGCTTGGGTCCACAAGCACCGGCAGGTGGGTTCGGTGTTTCAGCTCGGGGACGATGCTGATGTCGAGTGTGAATCGAGTGAAATCGCTGAAGGAGCGTACGCCACGTTCGCACAGGATCACGTTGGGATTGCCCTCGGAGAGGATGTATTCCGCGGCAAGGAGGAACTCATTCACGGTGGCGGCGAACCCGCGCTTGAGGAGGATGGGCCTGTTCGATCGGCCAGCCCGCCTTAGTAAAGAAAAGTTCTGCATGTTGCGGGTGCCGATCTGGACGATGTCGGCAACGTCCTCGACCAGCGAAAAGCACTCGGTGTCGACCGCTTCCGAGACAATGGGCAGGTTCGTTTCCTCGCGGACCTCGCGCAGGATGCGCAGCCCCTCAACGCCCAATCCCTGGAAGGAGTACGGCGACGTGCGCGGCTTGTAGGCTCCTCCGCGGAGCACGTCGGCACCCAGGTTTTTGGCCGCGCGGGCGGTTTCGATCATCTGCTCGTACGATTCGACCGAGCAGGGGCCGGCGATCACAATCACCTCTTCCTCGCCAAAACGTACGCCGCCCACCTCCACGATCGTGTCCTCCGCTTTTGTCTCACGTCCGGCGAGCTTGTACGGCCGGGTCACTCGGACGACCTCGGCGACGCCCGGCATCAGCGAAAACTGGTTCGGGGCGACCGGGCCGAGGTTGCCGGTGACGGCCACGACGGTTCGGAGCCGGCCTACGATGGGATGCGGTGTCAGCCCCTTCTCTCGCACCATCTCGCAGACCCTCTCGACATCGCGATCGGAGGCGTCAGTCTTCATGACCACTAGCATGCTACGTGCTCCCGGGCGGCTTCACCTCGCGCTCCGGTCGGCCCGGCCGGTGTCCTGCATTAGCGAACGCCACCTTATGATTCTACACACACCATCGATGGCGTCAGCCCGGAGGGATCAGAGAACCGAGGTGATCGGACGTGGGGACACGGATCAAGTACGTGGAAGAATTGGTCGCGATCGGGGGGGCGAAGTGTGCGGGCCCGTAAGACGGGTGGCGGGTGACTTATCGTGGACACGGGTCTCGATATCGTTAGATTCGGGGGCATTTAGTGGGGATCGGATCGGTTTCGCTCGCCGCCGGCATGGCCGGGGGATGAGCGTTGGCAACGTGGGCGCGGCTCAACCATGACGTCGGAAGGCGGTCCATTCGGTTACGGTAGCGGGGATTTCGGCGGTTATCCGGGCGGTTTGCATCGACCGCCGGCGCGGCGCAGCCCGATGGTGCCGAGCCTCATTCTGGCCGCGGCCTTGGGGCTGGTGGCGTTGGCACTGGTTCTTCGGGGATACGTCGGATTGGGCGGTCGGCCGCAGGTGGAGCCTCGGCCGGTGGTGGCTCGGGGGGATCTGGCCGCGGACGAGCAGGCGACGATCGAGCTGTTCGAGGCGTGCTCGAAGTCGGTGGTGTACGTCAGTCCGGTGATCCAGCGAGCCCAGCGGACGTGGCTGGGTTATCGGCCTTATTTGGAGACGGGCACCGGCTCGGGGTTTATCTGGGACGAGTCGGGGCACGTGGTGACGAATTTCCACGTGATTCAGGGGGCGTCGCGGTGCCTGGTGACGCTGCCGGACAACACGACGTACGAGGCCTCGCTGACCGGTTACTGGGCGGACAAGGACATCGCGGTGCTGCGTATCGATGCACCGGTGGACAAGCTCGTGCCGGTCAACGTAGGGGTGTCGCACAATTTGCGGGTGGGGCAGAAGGTGTTTGCGATCGGCAATCCTTTCGGGCTGGACTTCACGCTGACGACCGGCGTGCTGAGCGCTTTGAACCGCGAGATCGAGGCGGTATCAGGCCGGACGATCCAGGGGGTCATTCAGACCGATGCGGCGATCAACCCGGGCAACTCGGGCGGCCCGCTGCTGGACAGCGCGGGGCGACTGATCGGGATGAACACGGCGATCTACAGCCAGACGGGCGCCAGCGCGGGGATCGGGTTTGCGGTTCCGGTGGACACGATCAACCGGGTCGTGCCGCAGTTGATTTCTCATGGGAAAGTGATTCGGCCCGGGCTGGGCGTGAACATCCTGGACGACTGGCAGGCGAAGCGTTACGGGATTGATGGGGTTCTCATTGTGAGCGTGGCCGAGGGGAGCGCGGCCGAGCAGGCCGGCCTGCGTCCCACGTACACGACGCGCGAGGGCGTGGAGATGGGTGACATCATCGTGCAGGTCGGCGACACGCCGACGCCTGACAGCGACGCGTTGCTCAACGCGCTGGAGCGATACGAGATCGGCGACACGGTGGACGTCGTGGTCGATCGGCAGGGGAGGCGTGTGACGGTTCCGGTGACGCTCCAGGCGGTCGATTAGACGGCACCCGCACCCCCACACACTGGATCCAGGGCCTCGGCTTCTCGCGGCGGTTCACGGTTTCCCGAGCATCCGTTCGAACTCCTCCTTAGCTGCTTGCTCGTCGCCCGCGACTCGAATGGCGGCACACTGTCGCAGGGCATCTTCCAGGCTTGCGAACTCAGGAATTGTCACCGAACCCGTTAGGGGTGCCGTCCGAGCGCCTGCCCAGATCAGCTTTCCATCAAGGATCACGCCAACGGGTTGGCCGATCCGCTGCGCGGTCCACGACCGCACTCGGTCGCGGTGTTCCTCCGCGATCGGGATGCGTATCGTTGGACTGCCCGACGGCTCGGTTAATTCCACGAAAGCGTCGTGGAACATCAAGTGTAGAATGCCGATTCCAGGGGTCTGCTCACGATACCAGGTCTCGCCCGCAGGACCGACGATCGCCTCGCGATGCGTCGCGTCTTTCGCCCGCCGCAGGGAAACGACTTGCAGGTAATCGGGCGAGACGACGAGGACGTCCCCTAGATACGGTTCTTCCTCGACTCTGAATTCGATATGAGGCGATTCAACGGGTGCCGCAGTGTCTGTCCCAACGCTGGTCTCGGGCAGATTCGGCGGTGACGAATCCGGGACAATTTTCAGACGGTTGAGCTCATCGACGAGGATGCCGGACATCCGGCCCACATGCACCAGGGATTTTTCAAGGACAATACCGAAGTGTCGGTCTCGCCGCTCACGGCACCACTGCGCAAACCTCTGAACGTGGTCCGCTTTAAGAACAGCGCGAAACCCGTCGGCGCCGGTGCGTGACGCGTGAATCGCTTTCATGATGCAATGGCTCGAATTGAGACCGGGGACCGGGTCGCAGTACCATGAGTCGCCGTCGGGTGCTTCGACCCGTTGCGTATGTCTGGCATCGCGGGTCCTGCTGAGCGAGACGATCTCAAACTCAATGGGTGGCACATCAGGGCCCGCATGCCGCGTATCCACATCCGTGATCTCCGCCTGCGCTCGCTCGTACTCGGCTCTCAATTCGTCCAGATCAGCCTCGGCCTCTGCTCTCAGTTCTGCGAGCGCTTCCTCGTAACCTTCTCCGCCGGCGCAGACGGCCGTGCAAATACGCTCGCACTCGTTTCGTTGGGCCGCCAGGTCCGCAGTCGCGCGCTCGACGTCCCCGCCTGCCATGACGGCCGCACAAACTCGTTGTGCCTCCTCAAAGGAGTCAAACGGCGGGATGATGAATGTCTCACGCAGACGAACCTCCAGCGGATTTACGCCGCGAAGCCTGCCACCCAAGACTACGCCTACAGGATCTCCGATCCGCCGCGTCGTCCATTCCGCGAGCGCGTTCTGATACGAGGCCTTGACCTGCAGAGTGACGGCGAATTGCTTGGGGTCGGTTCCGTGCCAGGGCAGAATGGAGGTGTCTTCGAGTCGCAGATGGCGAAGGTCCGCACCGGCTTCCGGTTCCCGATACCAGGTTTTACCGTCGGGGCCAGCGATCGGCGCAACGTGTCTGGAGTCCGCTGCTTCTCGCAGTGACACGAGTTCCACGTACTTCGCATTCGAAAGTGAGCGCGTCGTGTCATCGTCGCGGGGGGGCGCCGTGACGCCCATTGTCGCGACGCATGTGATCGGGAACACGGGGGCGAGCAAGAGTTGTCTGAGCAACATGGCCATTCTCCGTTGGACGCGGGCCTTGCGTGAGCCACGGAACAACCACCATTATTGACGGATTTCGTGGTCGTGCAATATGAGCCCGTGCACCCCGTGCGGCTGCAAGTGGCCGGAATCGGGCGCAGTGGAGACGCTGCCGCAGAGTTATAATGACGTCATGACTCTCGAGGTTGAGAAGCTGCAGACGGGAGCCCCTTTCACGAGGTGCGTTCGTTGCGGGTATTCCCTGCGGGGGCTTCCGGCCGAGTATGCGTGTCCTGAATGCGGGCTTCGTTACGACGAGCGGTGCGCGCTCTATCGTGTTCCCATGCCGCCGCGCTGGATCGTACTGTTGGTGCCGTTTGTCGCCTGGATGTTGTGGGGCGGCATTGACTACTTCTCGTGTTTCCCATTCCGTTTACCGTCATCGCCCTTGCACCTGGTCAGCGCTCTCATGTTCCTGATCCCGCTTCTGTGCGTTGCGTATGTCATCTGGATCATCATGCGGCTGCGTCGCGGGGATCTCAAGATCGCAGTGACGACGGACGGTCTGCTGGTGAACTTGCCCCACAAACGGAACGAGCTTATTCCATGGACAAATATCACCCGCGCTTCGGCCAACGTGGGCAGCCTCACCGTGCATCTCAAGCGGGAGCGCCGGGTCGTCACATTCGGCGGTGATTACAAGATGTTTCGGACGCCGGCGGAGGCGGAACGATGCGCCGGGCAGATCAATGAACGCATCTCGAATGCGCGCACCGAAGTGACCACTGACCAACACTGAAGAGGAGCCGAGGCAGTCAAAAATGAAACCCGTTCGTCAGTGGAAAGTCCTTCTGTTGAGTTTGATCACGCCCGCAGTGATGGGGGCGGTTGTGTTTGTTTCGGCTGGGCGGTTGGATCTGCCTTTTGTCTGGGCTTATGTGGGTATTGTCGCGGTGGGTTCGGTGATGGCGATGCTGTTGCTGGAACCGGGGCTGGTGCGGGAGCGGATGCGGCCGGGGCCGGGGGCGAAGGACACGGGCGACGTCGGGCCGATGAAGGTGCTGATCGCGGCCCATCTGGTCGTGGCCGGTCTGGACGTCGGGCGGTTGCACTGGTCGGACGGGCTGGCGGTTGGTTTGCGCATGGCGGGGCTTTGCGGCGTGGCGGCCGGGTTCGGGTTGGGTTTGTGGTCGATGGTGGTGAATCCGTTCTTTTCGGCGCTGGTGCGGATTCAGGAGGAGCGGGGGCATGCGGTGGTGACGCGGGGTCCGTACGGCGTTGTGCGGCACCCGGGTTACGCGGGGTATATACTGGGATTTGCGGCCAGCCCATTGGCGCTGGGGTCGTGGTATTCGGGGGTGCCGGCGCTCGTGTTTTGTCTGCTGCTGTGGCGGCGGACGCGGATCGAAGATCTCTTTCTTATGGAAAACTTGCCCGGTTACCGCGCGTACGCGGAGCGGGTGCGCTATCGGCTTGTTCCGGGGACATGGTAAAGCGAAGCAGTTGCGTGACCGAAGGTACGTAGCGTGCTTTCCTTCGACGGGTGAGGCGGCGTGGTCTGCAGAAAGTTGGTGTAACTTCCGACAGTCGGCGCGAACGGGCGACTCGCGTTCGTACCTTGTACGTTATTCGAGGGGTAGTGATAGCAGGAAGCTCGCGCCGTCCGGGGCGTAAGTTTCAAGTTGCAGGTCGCCGCCCATGGCGCGGGCGAGACGGCGGCTGAGACACAGCCCGAGGCCAACACCCGGCGCGGTGTGGGCGGCTTCGGTGGCCGACTTGCGGAACGCTTTGAAGATGCGTTTGGCGTCTCTTTGAGGTATTCCGAGGCCGTGGTCGCGGATTCGCATGTGGATCGCGTCCTCCGCGAGCGACACCTCCCAGTGAACGAGCCGCTGCCCGGCTGAGCCGGCGTACTTGCAGGCGTTGTCCACGAGATTAAACAGGATCTGCTCGATGGTCGCGGAGTCGACGTTCACCTCTCGATCCCGGACCTTGTCGTCAGCGTCCACGGCAAGTCTTATGTCCGCCTGCTCGGTCCGCTCCGCGAGTCGCGCGCCGATTCTGTCAATCAGTTCGTTCAAGGTGACGATCTGCCGATCCTGTTCCTTTACACCGCGCTCCATGCGACCGAACGTCAGGACGTTGTTGACCAAATGTCGCAACCGGTGCACTTCTGCGCTCATCGTGTCGAGATAGCGTTGCCGCTTCTCTTCGGAGGGAATCATGCCCTTGCGCATCATCTCGGCGTACATGCCGAGCGACGTGAGCGGCGTTCGAAGTTCGTGCGTCACGGCCGAGACGAATGCCGCCCGCCGTTCGCTGAGCGACACGGTGCCGCGCAGAAGCGCGCCGATTGCGATGGCCGCCGCGACCGCCCCCACCCAGGCAATTGTCAGCGACAGGCGGGCAAGGGACATCGGCTCGACGACGGCGCCGGGCACGTCACCGGGTATCAATCGAACGGGGATGGTGGCCAGCATGCGCGTTCCATTGGAGGGCGCGGGCGATCGAACCGGCTCCAGCCGTGCCGCGGGCAGCAGATCGCCGATCTCCTCGATCAGCTTCCTTTCGATCTCGGGCCAGTCCAGCCAGCAGCCCTGGATATAGTCCTGGCCATTGGTGACGACCCGGCGCGCCAGCACGAGGGCGTCGCCGAGCCAGAATGGTCTGAGGGCCCCACCGGATGGGTCCGCGGTAGCGTCCGGCGGCTGGGCGGCTGGGTGCGGTTCGAGCGTCTCATCGTACAAATTGGCGGACGTTTGCTGGGCCACTTGCACCTGGTTCAGCGTATTATCATAAATCTGTTTGGCCCGCGCGCTTCGCTCCTGCTGGCTGCGGCGTTGCATCTGTTCCATCTGGTTCTGTGCAAGGAGTCCTTGTGCCCTGTCGTCGCGGCGCACAATCCGCCGTTCGGGCCGCAGGATCTCGGCACCTGCGAGAAGCGAGGATTCGACTCTGGTCATGCGCTCACGGAGTTCCGGCACATCGAGCAGCGTCCCGAGATCTTGAAGCCGACGGGCGGACTCACGGAGCGTATCGCCCGTTGCGTAGGCCGATTCGGCGAGGTCGCGCATGTTTCCGGTCGGGACCTGAGGCGAGTGCAGTTCGTCATCCGGCGTTACCTGGAAGTGCAGTCGGACGTAGGGGGGACGCTGCGTCAACAGCGGCGACGGCACGAGGATTTCGTCCGGAAGCAACTGGTTGAACATCTTCGTGTAGGCGCGCTCGGGGGTGTAAAACGAACGGTACTCGAAATAGGGCCGGCCGTTCTCCGCGGCGATCAGGGGCGACAGGGCCGCGTCCATCCTCCAGAGCGCCAGGCGGATGTTCTCTTCGAGGAGGGCGCGCTGTCGAGCGTCGCGCTCGGAGCGATCCAGTTGGAGTGTCACGCGGCTGACCCACGCCATGGCGGCCAGAACAAGGGCGAGCGAAACTCCGAAGACGGTCCATATCTGCCAGGGACGATTCACGACAGGACCTCGACACCAGTGAACATGTAACCGCGGCCATGAACTGTGACGAGCATGCGGGGTGGTGACGAATCGTCACGCAGCTTCTGGCGCAGGCGCCCGATATGAACATCGATGGTTCGCGTCGAGACGCCGCGCGGTTCTAGACGCCAGACGCGCGACAGTATTTCCTCGCGGGAGATGGCGCGGCCCTGGTTGCAGGCCAGATAGCGAAGCAGTTCTCCTTCGCGCTGCGAGAGTGAGACGCACTTGCCATCATCATACAGCACCTCGCAACGCGCGAGATCGGCCCGGCCTCCGTCGAAGCAGACGGTACGGATATCGCTCGGGCGTTCGGGGGACCGGCGCAGGACGGCCTCCACGCGGGCCAGCAACTCGTCGATACTGAAGGGTTTGACGACGTAGTCGTCGGCGCCGAGACGAAGCCCGCGGATCCGGTCTTTCTCTTCAGACCGTGCCGTCAGGATAATGACCGGCTGCGTCGGTCGCAGGGCCCGCAGTTGTTCGAGAATGTCCAGGCCGTCGCAACCGGGAAGGACCAAGTCCAATAGAAGGAGGTCGTACGTCGCGGTCAGGGCGATCTCCGCACCGCGGCGGCCATCAACGGCTTCGAGTGTCGCGTAGCCGTGGAACTGCAGGGCGTCGACCACGCCCTCGCGGATGGCTGCGTCGTCCTCCACTACCAGAATCCGTGTCCGGTTCACCTTATCACCTGATGATCGTTTGAGTACGAGGTAAGCACTTGCGGACAACCCGCCAGTGGCACCTGGCATCGTGGTTCCCCACCCCTTGCTTCGCGAGGGATGGGACCTTGCTGCCTGCGAGCGATGGCAGACATGCCCACGCAAGCGTGGGCATGGCACGCGGCTCCCCTTGTGTTCGGAAACGAATCATGTCTTACTCGAACGCAAAGCCCTTTCCGGCCGCTTGCTCCCGGGCCGCCTTGGTCATCGCCGCGTTCAGTGTATCGGACCGGCTCGATTCGGCCTGTTCCTCCATCACGTGGGCGACGTGCGCCTGACGCTGTTCGTTAAGCAGCCGGATCTGTTTCTGTAACTGCGCGCGTTGGCGCATCGTGTCCTGTATAAACGCTTGCTGCTGCTCCAGGTTCATCTCGCGCATGGGTTCCGGCAGATCCTCGGTCTTGATGTCCTTCAGGTCAACCATTTCCTGATTAACGGCATCGACGAGGTCCCAGGTTGCGTTGCGATAAAAGCCGGAAGCTTTTGACACGGCTCGCTGGACTGCGCCGCCGGGCGAAGCCGACTGGGCGTTGCTGTCCTGCGCCATTTGATTCTGCGAACCGGCATGGCCTTGGGCTCCGAAAGGAATGTAGGTCTCGTTCAACTGCTCTCCGAGCCGGGCGATCTCGGCGTCCTGCGGCGCTTCAACGTGCACAGCCACCGCGTTTTGGTCGATGGTCATGTACTTGCCCTCGGCCAGCAGCGCGCCGTCTTTCCATTGCCCATTGATGCCCTGCTGCTCGCTTCCGCAGTGGATCGTGTTCACGACGATCCCTTTGGCGATCGCGGCGCGGCAGGAGTCGTGGTAGTCCACGGGGCCCTGGTTGAACGGCTCGTTGCCCGCGATAAAGATCACCTTGAGATCGTCGGGCGCTTGACTCCAGTCGAGTTTCGCAACGGCTTCGGCGATAACCTGGCCGCAGTATTCATCGCCCCCGTTGGTCCTGAGGGCGAATAATTGCTGAGACACTCTGTCCAAATCGGTGGTCAACGGGAGGACCCTCCGGATATAGCCGTCGGCGATCGACAGCCCGCTGTTTCCGTACTCGAAGAGCGCCACCTGCAGTTCAGGCCGCTCGCCGTCCCGGTGAGCTGTGACGAACTCGTTGACGAAGTTCCAAAGCTGGGTCTTCGCCTGCTCAATGAGTCCGTCCATGCTATTGCTCGTGTCCAGCAGCAGCGCCACCTGAATCCGGGGAACCCAGTGACCATCCGGCTCACCGACGGGTAGCGACGCCGGTCTGTCGTGAGCCAACGCGCCGATTCCCGCTATCAGGGCAATCGCCCCCATCCAGAAGCTTGGGTACATGTTCATGCGTTTCATAACATTGTCTCCTCAGTTGAAAGCGGTTCTACACGTTTGGTCGAAGACGTTTACCGGGTCGGACCGCGGACCAGGACCGGTTCGCCGTCCACCTTCATCAACACGTCGCCTCGCAGTGAGATGGAGCCGGACCGCCCCTGCCGCGCAAGCCGCGCTGCCAGTTGCCGGAACTGCTCCGACCCAAACTCGATCGTCTTCGTCGGCTGGAGCCGGTTTGCCCCGCCCACGAGCCGGCTGTCGATCCATTGGTTGTTGCGACGATAGAACGCCAAGTCGTTGATCTGTTGAACGTCAGCGATCGAAACACGGTTCATTTCGGCGTCCCAGAATGAGTTCGAATGGTTCAACTGCGTCTGGCCGACCGTGGCCAGCGTATTCGCGGCCTGATTGACGGCCCCTTTACCCGAGCGCGTATGGATGGCCCGCCTGACGAAGTTGCTCTGTGCTTCGGACATGATTCGGTCGCGATCGGATAGATCGGTCCCTTCGCGAGCCAGAAACGCGGTGTACTCCGTCAGGATTCCGAACTTGGTGCTCAGCCGGACGATCTCGCCCACCAGTTCCCTGAGCCTCGGATCGTGTGCGGCGGCCGCGCTGACCTGAGCGGGACTACCGGACGCCCCGAGCTGCCGGATCGCGTCAGTGAGCATGCCGATCTTTCTGCTGGCCCACAATCGCGGCACGAAGGCGTGCTTTGTGGTTGCTGTCTGAAAACCGAAGTTTAATTCAAACGAGCGCTGCCCTCCGAGATAGTTGCCCGTCATGCGAAACGTCGTCGGGGCGTCGCCGGTGTATTTGCCGAGCACGACAAGTTGCCCGCCCTCGAACAGGTCCGGAATCCTGCCGGGGATAAGCTCGCTGATGCATGCCACGCCGCCGGGGCCGAAGCCGGTGAGGTGCGCGTCGGCCAGCACCGGCCCACTCAACCGGTTGAAGACCAGTGCGACCTTCACCTCGATGTTTTCGCCGGGCATCACGTAGGTCGATGTGCTCCGCGTTTCCATCGCGATCTTGTCCAGCAGTGGAGCGTTCACGTCGACGCCCACGCCGAACGTGAACACTCGTTTGTTGTGGGGGTTCGATTGGGTCGCGACGTTGCGGATGGCCAGTTCGGAAGTCTGTCCAATCGTAGGGAGGCCGTCGGTCAGAAACAGAACCACCGGAAGCGTTCCTTTATTCGGCTCGGTTCGCAGTGCTTCAGAAAGCGCATCGTGCAAGTTGGTGCCACCATTGGCTTGAACGCGGCGGAGAAACTCGTCGGCCTTGCGAATGGAGTGCTCGCTCTTGATGACCGAAGCGGCGGCGAAGGCATCGACATAATCGGAATAGGTGAGGACGTTGAACGACTCGCCGGGATCGAGGCCGGCGAGGATCTGGCGGGCCGCTTCGCGGGCCTGCCCAAGCTTTTCACCGCGCATGCTGCCTGACCGGTCCAGCACGATGCTGACTTCGCGTTTTATGCCGCGCCCGTCCGAGCCGCCTTCGGGTGTGGCCGGCACACCGCCTAGCAGCAGGAAGTAACCGCCGCCCACCGCGGCGTCCGGGTGCGTGAAGAGGGAGGCGGTGAAGCCAGCGCCCTGCACGAGACAGGAGAGCCGAAACGGGCCGGGCTCGACGGCGGTACCACCGCCGACCCGCACCGACATCACGTTCGGCGTTGCTCGAACCGTTTCCAGCGCGTGTGTCGGCGAATAAACCGTTGAAAGTCGGCGCTTCGACTTGATCCGGACGGAGATGGTCCAAGGCACGTGGTAGTCGAGTGATTCGCTTCGCGGCAGTTCGTAGTCCACCCGGCCGCCGTGCGATTCGAGCACGTGTTCGTATGTGAGCCGGATCTTTTGGGCACCGTGGGCGGCAACGGGGAACACACTCGTCCGGAGCATGTTGTATCCGATAAACTCCAGCAGCGCCGGGTCGCGAAGCCTCGACACGATGGCGTGATAAGTCTCGGCGGCCACGTCCGCCGGCAGCACCTCGGCCACCGGCTCGGCACCGAATCCTTGAAAAGTAAAGCCTCGAACCACGGCCCCGTCGGGCACGGGCATCACGAGGGTGGCCTCGGTGCGGCGTCCGGAGTTGTTTCGGACCTCAACATCCATCGTGGTGGTGGCCACCTGTTCGGTGATGACAACGCCGACTCTTACGTCCGAAACCACCAGGTGTGCTTGCGGGTGGGCGGGGCTAACAGAAGCTTGTGGTACGACGATGCTGGCGGAACTTGTCCATTGGGGTACGTTGTGGTGCTGGGACCGGGCGGACGTTGTGGACAGGGCCGCGAACGCCGCAATCAGTGCGGTTCGGCATGCTCTTACAAAAGGCGACATGGGACACCTCCTTAATGGAAGACCAGTGTTCGTCTGTCACCTGAAGCATACGTCACGGTTCGCAAGCCGGGTGTAAACAGTCTGTAAACACACGGCGCGCGGCTGTCCGGACTCTGCCGAAGGCCTGGCGATTCATTGATCGAACTCATGCCAAGGTTTGACGCCCGGCCCCTCGATGTGTTCCCCGTAATCCGGGCATTTGCGGTGTGCGCGATCAACTTTTGGCGGACTTGGCAGAACTCGCAACGTTCGCGCAAAAAAGACGGGCGGCTCGCCCGCGTGAACGGGGCGGGTGCCTCGTAGGGTAATAATGGCATCGATTGACGGGCGGAGCCGGTCCTACGTGTCCGCGCACAAAGACGGGGCACCCGTCCACACGCGTGTGGGCGGGCACCCCGTACGGTTTTGATGTATACAAAACGGCGGGCATAGCCCGCCCTACAATCAGGCTTCGTCCGATTCGCGGAGTGACGCGATCACGCTGAAGTCTTCGAGCGTCGTCGTGTCGCCGGTGACATCACCGGTGGAGGCCAGCTCTTTCAGCAGGCGTCGCATGATCTTGCCGGAACGGGTCTTCGGCAGCGCATCGGTAAAGCGGATCTGGTCCGGCTTGGCGATCGCGCCGATCTCCTTGGCCACGTGGTTCAAGAGCTCCTTCATAAGTTCATCGGAGGGTTCCTGACCGGTTTTGAGCGCGACGAACGCGGCGAGGGCCTGGCCCTTGATCTCGTGCGGGACGCCGACGACGGCCGCCTCGGCGACCGCCTGATGGGCGACGATCGCGGACTCAACCTCGGCGGTCCCGATGCGATGGCCGGAGATGTTGATGACGTCGTCCACGCGTCCCATGAGCCAGAAGTCACCGTCCTCATCCTTGCGGCAGGCGTCTGAAGTGAAGTAGATCTCCTTGATCTGCGACCAGTACTGCTGCTGGTAGCGCTCCGGATCGCCGTAGATGCCGCGGAGCATTGACGGCCAGGGCTTGCGAATCACGAGGAACCCGCCGGAGTTCGGCGGCTGGACCTTTCCGGCCGAGTCGACGACGGCGGCATCGATCCCGAAGAACGGTTTGGTGGCGCTGCCGGGCTTGAGCGTGAAGGCTCCCGGAAGGGGGGCGACCATAGCCCCGCCGGTTTCGGTCTGCCACCACGTGTCGACGATGGGGCAGTTCTTACGGCCGATGTTCTGGTAGTACCACATCCAGGCCTCGGGGTTGATCGGCTCGCCGACCGTCCCGAGGACGCGAAGGCTGGACAGATCGTACTTGTCCGGAATCTCGGTGCCCTGGCGCATGAATGAGCGGATGGCTGTCGGGGCGGTGTAGAAGACGTTGGCCTTGTGTTTTTGCACGATGTCCCAGAAGCGACCCCAGTCGGGGTGATTCGGTGCGCCCTCGTACATCAGGACGGTGACGCCGTTCTGCAGCGGGCCGTAGGTGATATAGCTGTGCCCGGTGATCCAGCCGATGTCGGCGGTGCACCAGTAAACGTCGTCGGGCTTGAGATCGAAGAGCATTTTGGCGGTGTAGGCCGTGTAGACCATATAGCCCGCGGTGGTGTGCATGATGCCCTTGGGTTTGCCTGTGGTACCGGAGGTGTAGAGGATGAATAGAAGATCCTCGCTGTCACACTGTTCGGGCTCGCACTCGGTCGGTTGGTCGGCCACGAGGTCGTGCCACCAGTGGTCGCGTCCATCCTGCCATTGAATATCGTTCTCGCATCGTTTGAAGACGACGACGTTCTTCACTGTGGGGCTCTGGTTGGCGGCCTCGTCGACGTTGGCCTTGAGCGGCACGACCGAGCCGCGGCGGTAACCGCCGTCGGCTGTCACGATAATCGGGCTCTTGGCGTCGTTGACGCGGTCGGCGATAGCGGCGGCGCTGAAGCCACCGAAGATGATGCTGTGGGGAGCTCCGATGCGAGCGCAGGCCAGCATCGCGATCACCAGTTCGGGAACCATGGGCATGTAGAGGGTGACGACATCGCCCTTTTTGATGCCGAGTTTTCGGAGGCCGTTGGCGAAGCGGCACACTTCCGCCTTGAGTTCGTTGTAGGAGAGCGTTCGCGTATCGCCCGGCTCGCCTTCCCAGAGGATGGCGGTCCGAGTGGCATGTCCCCGCTCGATCTGGAGATCGACGCAGTTGTACGACACGTTTGTCTTGCCGCCCACGAACCACTTGGCGTAGGGGCAGTTCCACTCGAGCACCTTGTCGAAGGGTTTGAACCAGTGGAAGTTCTGGGCCACGTCGCGCCAGAAGCCCTCCGGATCTTCAATGGAGCGCTTGTACAACTGCTGGTATTCCTCGACGGACTTGATGTGGGCCTGGGCCTTGAACTTCTCCGGCGGTGGGAACTTCCGCTTTTCGACCATCGAGGACTGAATCGTCTGCGTGTCGCTCATCATGTAACTCCTTGCCAATCGAGGCGCTCTTGCTCGCGACGCAGCGCACGACGCCGCGGCATCTCATGAATCAGTTGAACCAGTGCGGGCTCAGCCGGGAACCAGGGGATCGGCAGAACATCGGGTGTGACGAATGCCCGCCGGCGACAATCCAAATGCGGAGTCCTGGCGACACGTCACCGGCCCGTCCACACCCCTTTGCTAACCCGGCGTTAACAGCTTTGTCAGCGCATTGACCGTTATATCCGTTGCTCCCTGGTGTTCAATCACGACTCGGCGGGCGGCTTCGCCCGCCCGGGCCGCTTCGGCCGGCTGATCGCAAATCCGGCCGACGGTTTCCGCCATTTCGCCGGCGGAACGGACGGTGCTGAGAGCCCGGCCGTCCTGCAGGGCCTCGCAAGGCTGGCGGAAGTTGTCCATATGCGGGCCGGAGATCAGAGGTTTTCCCAAGGCGGCCGCCTCCATCGGATCGGACCCGCCCATCGGCACCAACGATCGTCCGACGAAGACCACCGTTGCCAGCGAGTAGAATTTCCGGAGTTCCCCCATCGTGTCACCGAGAATCACGCGATCGGCGTTCTCTTCGGGCGCTGCGGCGCCGTCGGGGTGCTCACTACGTCGAAGGCATCCCGACTTCGTCGTCGCGATCAGCCGCGCCACCTCCTCGAATCGCTCGGGCTTACGGGGGACAATGGCGAGGCGAATCCTTCGACCGGATTCGCGCAGCCGCTTGTACGCCTTTAGAACGATTTCTTCCTCCCCCGGCCCGGTACTGCCACAGACCAACATGGGGGGGTCGTTGGCGATGCCGAGGGCCCGCGCCAGCTCGCCGGCTCCGTCGACGGTGTCCGCGACGGCGGCGGTGTCCCACTTCATCGACCCGGTAAGCGTAACGCGCTCTTCGGGGACGCCGAGGGAAATAAAGCGTGACGCGATCTCCGCGTCCTGCGCCCCGACCCAGTCCAGCCGGTTAAACATCGATCGGCCGACCGGCCCCAGCCACCGGAATCGACCCGCACTTCGCCTTGTCAACCTGCCATTGGCGACTGCAACGCGGGTTCCGCGACGGTCGGCCAGCTCAATCAGGTTGGGCCAGACCTCCAGCTCCATCAGGACGATGAGGTCCGCGCCGGAACGTTCCAGCACGCGGCGTGCCATCCAACTGAAATCGAGCGGAAATCGGAAGACGCGTTGCGTTCCGTAGAGGGCGCTTGCGCGGGCGTATCCGGTGTCCGTTGTTGTTGAGACGATGATCTCGCGGTCGGGGCAGCGTTCCTGGAGACGTTGGACCAGGAGCCTGGTGGCGTTGACCTCACCGAGCGAAACGGCGTGGACCCAAACGCGGGGTTGGCTTGGCGGGGGGATTTGCGGGCAGCCGAGGCGCTCGTTCCAGCCGTGGCGGTTCTTGTTCTGGACGAGCATCTGGTAGAGGAGGACGGGCAGGTAGAACAGCCCGGCGACGAGGTATGCAACGTTCAGGACCCATAACATAAATGGCGGATCGTAGGGCGCCCGCGATTCGTCGACAACCGGTGGCGATGGCGGCGCGACGTTGGGGTCGTGAAGGTCCCGTCGGCATTCGGCTTTGAACGTCGCGGGTTCGCCTCAGGCGGCACCGCCCGTGCGGTGCTCCGAGAACGGCTTCAAGCATTGATACGGTCGGGTCTGCGTGAGAACGAGCGGTGGCAGCCGCCTGCACGGTCGCGCTCACCGGAACTGCGCGAGTTCTTTGGTGCGATTGACAGTGCAGGTGCAGGCCGTTTTAATGAGTCCCTGCGACTGGACAATCTGCGCGTGTTCGGAGCCGCCGGCGACGGGACCGTTTTGGGTCACGGTGCTGTGATTGCACCAACGGGTGATCTCGAATTGAACCAATCGCGTTTGACTACGCCGAGCGACATTGCGCCAGAGGATCCGACGACGCTGCCGACCGAGCGGCGCGTCAAGTTGCTGAGCCAGAACGACCGGGTTCATCACGTGATTCTGGCGCAGCAGTTCGATCGGGACCTGATCGAGCATTTGTGCCGCATCGCGGAGATGTGCAGAGCCATTTCCGATGCGCGGGCGGGGGCGCGGTTTTTGAGCTCGCTGATCTCGCACAAACGGGCGATGCTGTATTTCATTCAGCCATCGACGCGTACTTTTCTTTCGTTCGCCTCGGCGTGCCAGATTCTCGGGATGCCTCACAACAACGTTCGCGATACGACGACGTCGTCCGAAGTCAAAGGGGAGACCGAGGACGACACAGTCCGGGTTTTGAGCCAGTACTTCGATCTGATCGTCATGCGGCATCCGGCCGAGGGTTTCGCCGAGCGGATGGCCCACATGCTCAACACAATGCGGCGGAACATTCCGCTGATCAACGGGGGCTCCGGGAAGGACCAGCATCCCACGCAGGCGCTGCTCGATATTTACACACTTTACCGATGTTTTGCCGGTTCGACGGCTGAGCGCATTCGTCCGGATCCGAACCGTAACATCTTCGAGGGCAAGACGATCGCCTTTGTGGGCGACCTGCGGCGGGGGCGGACCGTGCGGTCTCTTACCTATCTGTTGTGCCGTTATCCGGGCGTCCGTCTGCTGTTCGTGGCGCCGAAGGAGCTCCAGATCGGCGAGGACATCGTTTCACACGTCGAGCACAACGAAATCGCGCACGAATTCAAGTTCGATCTTTCCGAGGTGATCGGCGAGTGCGATGCGGTGTATATGACGCGGCTGCAGGACGAGCACGACGCTGCCGGCGAGTCGGGCAGGATTGATTTGTCGCGGTTTTCGCTGACGGCGGAGATGGCCGGGCGGTTCAAGGCGAACCTGGCCATCCTGCACCCGTTGCCGCGTCGCCACGAGATCGACAAGCGGCTCGACGGCGACCCTCGGGCGAAGTATTTCGACCAGGTCCGCAACGGGATGTGGATGCGCACGGCGCTGATCGCTTACATTTTCAACCAGGACGGTCTCATTCTGGACCATTATCACAGCTATTACAGCTTCTGAGGCATGCGGTGGGCGAGACGCCGGTCTCGTTCGTGGTGATGAACGTCACAACGAGCGATAACGGCGGGTGTCCCAGTTCGTTTGTGTCGTGAGGTCTCTGTCGCAATCGCGAGCCCACGTCTGAAGACGTGGGCCACCCGTCCGAAAGTGGGCCACCCTTTCAATTCGTGTGGATGTCGCGGCGGGCGAAGATCCAGGCGCCGAGCGTCCATGTCAGGGCGGCGACGATCAGCAGGGTGGCGATATCGCCGATCTGCATGCGGTTCTCGCGGATGATGATGAAGGGCCGGAAGTATTGCAGGATGCCGATGAAGGCGAGCTTTTGGGCCGGGGTCCAGAAGGCGGCCAGCCAGTTCAGGAAGAACGACGCCAGGAGGATGCCGAAGCTTACGCCCATCGCGCGGCCGCGGCGGGAACTCAGGGAGCTGATCAGCACTGCCAAGCCCCCCACGGCCAGCAGCATGGCTGCACTGTTGACGGCGACGCGGCGTAACAGCCAGACGTTGATCTTTTCCGGCAAGTCGACGGTATAGGAGCCAATCCAGACGCCGAGCCAGATGGCGGCGGCCAGCATCAGGGCACACAGGAGCACCCAGGCGGTGACCGAGGCGTAGGCGTCCAGGCGGGTCACTGGCATGGCCAGCAGCAGATCGGCCGTTCCGGTGTCGATCTCGGCCGCGATGACGCGGGTGGCGGCGACGACCATGCAGGCCCAGCCCATGGCCAGCATGGCGGGGTGCACGAAAATGAAGGCGCCCATGGCGTTGGCGTGGAAGACGTCGCCGAGTTCGGCGCCGGTGAGGACGCGGAACATGGCCTTGATGAAGGGCACCTCGAGGATGGGCTGCATTTGGTCCCATGGGAAAGCGGTGACCGCGTTGAGGAATATGATCGGGGTGAGCGCGTGGGCCAGCACGAAGATGGCCGTGACCCAACGTTGTTCGTGGGCCGTCTTTTGGAACAGAGCCGCGCTCATGTCACATCCTCGGCGGTGTCGTTGTAGTAGGCCAGAAAGACGTCTTCGAGGTCGGAGGCCTCGATGACGACGCCGGCCAGCGGCAGGTTCGCAAGCCAGGTGATCAGTTTGTCGGTCTCGCCGGAGTAGTGGCCTTGAAGGACGCGGTCCTGGTTGCGGTGAAGCTTGAAGCCGTCGGGGTATTTCAGGTCGTCGGGCGCGTCGCGGGCGAGGCGCAGGTGAACGCGTTGGCCGGCTTGGCGTTGGAGGAATTCGATGGTGGTCGATGCGACGACGCGGCCGGCACGCAGAATGACAACGTCCTCGCAGAGGGCTTCCACTTCGGCGAGGGTGTGGCTGCTGAAGAAGACGGTGGCTCCGCGGTCGGCTGCGGCTCGGAGTTCGCGGTAGAGTGCCTGTCGCATAAGGGGGTCGAGTCCGACGGTGGGTTCGTCAAATATGAGCAGTTCCGGGCGGTGGAGCATGGCGGCGACGAGACCGATTTTCTGGCGCATGCCTTTGGAGCATTCGCGGACTCGGACTTCGGGGTTGAGCTGGAATACTTCAACAAGGCGGTTGGTTTCTCTTGAGTCTTTGATGCCGCGGGCGCGGGCGACGAAATCGAAGATCTGCCGACCGGTGAGGTGGCGATATAACTGGACATCCCCGGGGAGGTAGCCGACGCGCGCGCGGATCCGTGCGGACTGCCGCCAGGCATCGAGTCCGAAGGCGGCGACCCGACCGGAAGTTGCCTTGAGGAAGCCGAGCAGGATTCGGATGGTGGTCGTCTTGCCGGCGCCGTTGGGTCCGAGGAAGCCGAGGCGGCGGCCTTGGCCGACGGTCCAGGTCGCGGCGTCGAGGGCGCGGGTTGCGCCGTAGTTTTTCGACAGGTTCTCGATTTCGATGACGTTCACGTGGCCGTTGATTACGCCGTCGTCTGGACTTCCTGGGCCGGCGCGAGCCCGTGGCGCAGGGTGTGTTCCGTGATGGTCCGGGCGTCGCAGTACCATTTGAGATAGTCGGGCCCGCCGGCCTTGGCACCGTCGCCGCTCATCTTGATCCCACCGAACGGTTCGATATCGACGCGCGAACCGGTGATTTTTCGGTTGATGTAGAGGTTACCCACGAGGAAGTCGCGTTTGGCTTGGGCGATGTGGGCCGGGCTTCGCGAGTAGACGCCGCCGGTGAGGGCGTAGCGGGTATCGTTGGCGATGTCGATTGCGTGGGCGAAGTCGTCGGCTTTGATGACGGTCAGCACCGGTCCAAAGATTTCTTCCTGGGCGATGGATGCGGTGGGCTGCACGTCGGCGATGATGGTCGGACCGACAAAGTGGCCTCGTTCGGGGAGATCGGATTCAGCGGGTTCGAGCAAGACCTTTCCCTGCTGTCGGCCGGCATCGATAAAGGACTTCACGCGTTCGAGGGCGTGTTCATCGATCAGCGGTCCGATCACGGTTGCGGCGTCGTCTGCGGGGCCGATGACCAGGGCCTCGGCCGCAGCGGTGAGGCGTTTGCAGAACTCGTCGTAGATGCTGGCGAGGACGATCACACGGCTGCAGGCGGTGCACTTCTGGCCGCTGTATCCGAACGCCGATTTGAGGATCCCGCCCACGGCCTCTTCCAGGTCGGCATCGTCATCGACGATGATGGCATTCTTGCCGCCCATTTCGGCCAGGACTTTCTTGATGTGCTGCTGGGTGGGGGGTGCATCGGGCGCCAGGCGCAGCACCTGAGTACCGACTTCGCGTGAGCCGGTGAAGGAGATCAGATTCACGTTGGGGTGGGTCACCAGGTGGTTTCCGATGGTCTTGCCCGGGCCGGGCACGAAGTTCAGGACGCCCGGCGGCAGCTTCAGCTCGTGGAAGATCTGCACGAGCTTGGCCGCGATAACCGGAGTGGTCGAGGCCGGCTTCATGACAACCGTGTTGCCGGTGGCGAGGGCGGCCGCGGTCATGTTTGTCAGCAACGCCAACGGGAAGGCCCAGGGGGCGAGCACAACGCAGACGCCCTTGGGCTCGTAGACGAGATGGTTCTCTTCGCCGGGGAGATCGCGGCGATGGGACCGGCCGCACATACGTTTGACTCGATAGGCGTAGTAATCGAGGTAATCGATGGCCTCGGCGACGTCGGCGTCGGCCTCGCGCCACGGTTTACCGGCTTCGAGTGTGATCCAGGCGGCGAACTCGAACCGGCGTTCGCGCAGGGCGGCGGCGGCACGGTGGAGGTAATCAGCTCGGTCCTCGACGCTGACGAGGCGCCATTCGGGCAGCGCTTTGCGGGCCGAGGCCACGGCGTGGTCGGCGTCGGCTTCGGTCGCGACGGCCACTCGGCCGACGCGCTCGGTCGGCTGCGAGGGGTTGCTCGAATCCATCCATGTTTCGGTATGCGCGCTCGCGCCGTCGATGACGAGCGGGTAGTCGGCGCCGAACTCCCCGCGGACGTAGCGCAGGGCGGCGGCGTATCGCTCGCGGTTTTCGGTTTTGGCAAAGCTCGTGATGGGTTCGTTGCGGAACTCCGGCATGGGTTCATCCTCGTCTGCGTTCACAAAGTGCACTTCGCGCGGCAGGGTGCTGGGCGGGCGCGTCACGGCCGGGTCGGCCAGCAACTCTGACGCGTCCCCTGTGCGGTAGCTCTGTCTGAGGAACGAGTCGTTGGCTGTGTTTTCCAGCAGGCGTCGAATCAGGTAACCCATTCCGGAGACGAGATCGCCGTAGGGGGTGTAGACGCGCACGCATTGTCCGAGATCGACCATCGCCGTTTTGAGCGGGTCGCCCATCCCATTGAGCATTTGGACCTCATAGTCGCGGCTGGTGAGGCCGAGTGATTCGGCGGTGGCGATCGCAGCGGCGACGCTTCGCACGTTGTGGCTGGCGAAGGCGGGGCGGATGAGGCAGTGATTTTCGAGCATTCTGCGCGAGATGCGTTCGAAGCAGGCGTCGGTTTCCCACTTGCGTTTCCAGACGGGCGGCTCGCTGTTGTTTTGGGTCGCCATGGCCGTCTCGACATCCCAATAGGCCCCTTTGACGAGACGGACGGCGATGGGGTGGCCACGTTTCTTGACCCACTCGAGCAGTCGTTCGTAGTCTTTCTCGCCATCGCGAAGGTAGGCCTGCACAACGATGCCGACATTGGTCATGTCGCGGAATTCGTCTTCCATCAGGAGCCGGGTGAACAGATCGATGGTCAGGTCGCGGTAGGCGAACGACTCCATGTCGACGTTGATGAAAGCGCCGAGTTCGCGCGCCCGGCGGAGGATGGGTCGCAAGCGGTCGGATACTGATTGGATGGCGCGTTCGGGGGCGATGGCATCGAAGCTGGGCGAGAGCGCCGTGAGTTTGATGCTGATATTGACGCGCGGCATGGGCCCGTCGGGGCCTTCGTCGATCAACGGGACGGGTTCCCAAACGCGGGCGGCGGGGCAGAGCGACTCGATCAGTTCGAGGTAGGTCTGTTGATAGCGGTCGGCCTGCTCGTCGTTGGAGGTGTATTCGCCAAGCACGTCGAGGGTGAAGCCCATTTTGCGCCGGCGGAATTTCTTTACGCTGTCGATGGCTTCAGCGGCGTTACTTCCGGCGATGAAGCTGCGAGCCATGATCCGCGCCGCTCGGCGCGTGACGCGGGCCAGCACGCGGGCGCGCATCGAGTCGGGGTCCTCGTAGCCCATTGCGAGGCGTGCGAGCGCGGGCATTGGGTAAACGTCGGGGTCGAGGTACTCGCGCAGGTGCCGAGCCAGTTCGCGGTCGTCATGGAGAACGGGCAATACGTCGATGAATCGAAACAGTTGGACCTTGAGCGTTTCGTACTGCATGCTCAGGTTCAGGCCGAACTGCTGCCACCAGGCCTGTTGCCAGATGGACGGCTCGGCGGCGCGGGCGCGATCGAAGATTTCATGTCCGATTTCGCGGCAACGCAGTTCCAGATGATGATTGGATTGCATCGGTCGAACCGTCGATTTCGCCCGTCAGGACGGGTCGTTTATCTCCACGATCTCGCGGGGGTGCAGAAACACCAGCCAGCTGCGTGTCACCGGACGGCGGAAGACCGGTACGATCGACGACGCGTAAAGTCGTACCTGGGGGCGGTATTCCCGGGCGGCTTCCGGCACGCCGGATTTGTCGATTCGGTCGGTCTTAAACTCGATCACCTCGACCCCGTCACCGCGTGGCAGAATCCCGTCGACGATACCGCGGACTAATACGCGTTGGTCCACTTCCGGCCCAAGCGTCTCGTCGAATGTCCGGGCCGGATGTCCCGCGAGGAACATGAACTCTCGCCGGTAAGCGTCCCCGGCCTCTCGGATGGCGCCGGCGAGCGGTGTTCCGACGAACCAGGAAACCGCATCCACATCCGCTCGCTCGACCTCTTCGGCCGTCAGGATGCCGGCGTCTATCAGCCGGTGCAACTCTATCCGAACGGCGGGCTCGTCGCCAGCGGCGAAGTCGAGCTGCTGTAATACCTTGTGAGTCGCGGTTCCGCGGAGACGCGCCGCCTCGCGTTCGGAGGCGGTGGCGGCTCTATCCGGGGTCGCTCGTCCTCTGCGGGGCGCTCTGCGCGGTTGTTGATCGGGGTCGCGCAGAACGTCGTACGTGCGCTTAACTTCACTGGCGGCCATGACGGCTCGGACGCTCGACGCTGCGAGGTAGGGATAGTCGAAGCGGACTCGACCAAGTACTCGGGCGGCGTGTTCGAGATGACGGCCGCGCGGTTCGTTTTCGGGGAGCTTGTGGAGGGCTGCGGTCGCTTCGAGGAGCGGGGTGGCGTCGTCGTCTTGCCTGGGCTTGATGGACCAGTTCGCCATGGCCGGCGTGTCGTGCGTATGGACTCGAAAGAGATTTGGGCCGTTGCCCGTAGCATGCCAGTCCACATCCTCCTCAGGCAGGCTCGCCAGGGCGGGGATCAGCCAATCCAAGGGGCAGGACGCGGTCGTGACGCCGAGGGTCGACAATGGTTCGGCGAGGCGATTGCCGGGCTGCAGTCGGGCGAGTGACGACGAGGGGAGGCTCCCCACAAGCACAAGCCGCTCCATTGCGCGGGTCATGGCGACGTAGAGAATGCGCAGCTCTTCGGCTCGGGTAGCCGTTTCACTCGACGCGGTGACCAGGCGGTGGGCGAGGGAGGGGTATTCGATCATGCGTTCGCGGTCGATGACGTTCATGCCGATCCCGCGCTGGCGATCGAAGATGATCCGGCCTCGGACGTCGTCGAGGTTGAATCGCCGTCCCAAGTCGGCGAGGAAGACGATGGGGAATTCGAGTCCTTTTGCGGCGTGGACGCTCATGATGCGTACGGCGTCGGCGGACTCGCCAACGGCGGGCGAGGCGCCCACGTCCTCGCCTTCCTGCTGGAGCGTTTCGAGAAAGCGGAGGAAACGAAAGAGGCCTTGGCGGGTGAAGGTGTCAAATTGGCGGGCGAGATCATGGAGGCGCAGGAGGTTGGCCCGCCGCCGCTGCCCATCGCGGAGGCCACCGACGTAGGCGAGATAGCCGCTGCCGGTCAGGATGTCCCAGAGGGCTTCGGCGAAAGGTCTGCGGCGCACCATTTGACGATAGCGATCCAGGCGCTGCAGTATCGAGCTCAAGCGCAACCGAAGGTCCGCGTCGTCCCCGCGGGTCACGAACGCGTACACGACATCATGGAAGGGCACTTCGCGGTCGAGCAGGCGGATGCGCAGCAGGTCATCTTCACTCAAGGAATTGCCAAGCACGGGCGAGCGAAGGACTGCCGCAAGCGGGATGTCTTGCAGTGGGTTGTCCAGCACGTTGAGCAGTGACAGGACGTCGCGGACTTCGAGCGCATCGAGGAGCGTGCCAGGCGTGGAGGAGTAAGCCGCAATGCCCATTTGATTGAGGAACCGGGCGACGACGTCTCCAGTGTGTTTTGGCGAACGCAGCAGGACGGCGATGTCCGAGAGTTGAACGGGG
The DNA here is from genome assembly GCA_964574815.1 of uncultured Phycisphaeraceae bacterium. Taxonomy (GTDB): domain Bacteria; phylum Planctomycetota; class Phycisphaerae; order UBA1845; family UBA1845; genus CAZNPL01. The sequence goes on along the minus strand of CAZNPL010000001.1, from coordinate 5,476 downwards.
CGGCCGCTGTCCAGCTTCATCCCGTCTCGGCGCATCCACTGGATTTCCTGCGCGATCACGTAGGCCTCGCGTTGGATCGCCTTCCACTCGGCGGGGTCTGTCGGATCCACGTAGGGCGGCGGGGCCGAGTCGTCCTCCTGATCGGAGGCGGCGGCCATTTGCCGATCGAGCAGGTGGACGTCGATCGTCGGGTAGGGTGTTACGGCATCGTCGAAGGAGCGGCCCGGCACCAGCCAGGCTTCGCGGGGGTATTCGATGCCGCCGACCTGTGGCCGAAGCAGGTTGGAGAACAGGCGATTCACACCGTCGAGAATGACGGGTCGGCTGCGAAAGTTTTGCCGGAGCGCTACGGCGAGGGCCCGTTCGGGGGTTTTGCGACAGCTTTCGAGGCGTTCGAGGAATACCATGGGCTCGGCCGAACGGAACCGGTAGATGCTTTGTCTCACATCACCGACGGTGAAGAGGTTCGCATCTCTTTGGGCGTCCTCGTCGCGGGCGGTCCGGTGCAGGATTGCGGCCTGCAGGCGGTTGATGTCCTGGAATTCGTCCACGAGGACGTAGGCGAACCTTCGCTGGACGGCTTCGGCGACGTGCTCACGGCCCAAGGCCAGATAGGCGAGTTGCTCGAGGTCGGCAAAATCTAGAACAGCCTGGCGGCGTTTGAGGTCCCGGTAGGCGTTTCGGAAGGACTCGACCAAATCGATCAGTGCCGCGGCGTGGGGCATGAGCGATGCCAAGCCGTCGCGCCACTCGGCGACCGAAAAGAGCGCGTACGCGTCGCGGATACGGTTATTGAAGGTGTCCCGAGCCGCCGTGAACGCGGCCTTGGCGGCTTCCCAGGCGATTCGCTTTTCTTTGCTGAGGTCGGCGGGCATGCGGGGAGCGCCGCGTGCCTGCGGGCTGTAGGCGGCCATTTCCTGCTTGATGCAATCGAACTTGGCTTGCCCCTCGCCCGTCAACACCTGCCGGCCTTCGGCGTGCGTGCTGAGACCTGCAATCTCTCGCTCCCATTCCTGCATTTGCGCGACGTGCTCGTCCAATAAGCGGCAGTAGAATACCGCGCCCGCCGCATCGTCGTTGATCGCGGCGGCGACCTGTGCGGCATGCTCGATCTGGAGGGTCAGTTCAGACCGCAGCGCCTCCGCTGCGTCGGCGACGGGGTGATTCCCGTTTTCGGAAAACGCGGCGCGGGCTTGGGCGAGCCATTTTTCGGGGTCCGGCAGGCTGTCCAGGAAGTCCGACAGGCTCAAGGCGAAGCGTGCGATTTCGGTGTCGCGTCCCAGGCCGTAGACGTCCACGAGGTCTTTGAAGGCCTGTCCGACGGCGTCGTTCGCCGCGTAGCGTTCCGCGATCACTGCGGCAAGCGTCTCCGACTTCAACATCCGCGCCTCTTCTGCGGACAGAACGGCGGCCGCCGGATCGATGCCGACTTCGTCGAACCAGCGGCGTATCACCCACAAGCAGAATGAGTGAATCGTCGATATGTGAGCGGTGTCGAGCAGTGCGACCTGCATGGCGACGTATTCGTCGTTCGGGCGGTCGTGGAGGCGCCGGCGAATGCTGCCGCGGATGCGCGCCCTCATTTCGTCGGCGGCGGCCTCGGTGAACGTGACCACGAGCAGTTCATCGATACCGCATCGCCGTTCGAGGGGCGCATCGCACACGAGAAAGGCGCAGCGTTCGGCCAGCACCGCAGTTTTTCCGGAGCCGGCGGCAGCGGTGACGAGGACGCTACGGCCGACGGACTGGATGGCGGCGCGCTGATCGTCTGTCCACCGAAACTCACTCATCGGACGATTCACTCCCGCCAGCGGTCAGGCGTTGAAAGACCTCGGAGCGCTTCAGGGTCTCCATGAAACGCAGCGGCGTGACGCGCGGCTCGACCCGGCAGACCGCGGGAAACGCGCACCATGAGCAGGGGGAGAAGTTTCCGAGCCGATACGGTGACACGGCGATCTCTCCGTCCAACATTCGGTCGGCGACGTGGCCGATTCGGTCGCGCGTGTGCTCGAGCAGTGCTTGAAACGATTCGGTCTCGGCGGCGTCCGAGCGGTCCAGGTTTCCGAGCGTGCCGTCGCGTTTGCGATAGACGGAGTAGTGTTCCAGCCATCCAGCGGATGATTCGGCGTCGAAAGCGGCTAGGTGGCCGACGTCCATGACGCCTCGAAAACGGTGGGCTTGCGTTCGGATGTTCTCTTTTGCCGCTTCGTTGGGATGTTTGACGCGGCGGTATGTCTCGATCAGGCCGACGTAGAACGCACCGGCCGGTTTGATCGGACGGCCCGTCAGCATCTTGCCGTGCTGGGCCAGCACGAGCAGATAGCCGATCAACTGTAGGGACAGGCCGTGGTAAACGCTCGACAGGTCGAGACGTTTGTCGCGGGTGCGTTTGTAATCCACCACGACGCCGAGCAATTCGTCGGCCACCTCAGCCACGTCCACGCGGTCGATGAAGCCGCGCAACAGCAACTGCCTTCCGTTGGGCGTTTCGATTTTCAGGGCCGGCAGACTGTCGGGGGCGTCGACACCGAACTTCAGCTCCGTGGCCCGCGGCCGGAACGCTCCGGGTTCAGCCGCGCGCTTCTGCCCCTCGAGCACTCGCGACAGCTCCTGCCGACTTCGAGCCAGGACGTAGTGGTCGCGAGCGTTCGAAAGCTCGCCCATCAAAGGCACCGCGTCACCGGCTTCACTAAAGGCGTCCTGCAGCGCCTCTTGCATCGTTTCGTCATCAAGATCGGCCAGCGACTGCTGGTGATGGACGAGCTTCTTGATGAAGTGCTCCAGGATGGCGTGGTGAATGGTTCCGATGTCGACCATCGCCAGTTCCGACAGCTCGCGCTCGTGCAGGCGCAGGCGATACTTGGAGAAGTGTTTGAAGGGGCAGGCCGCGAACGTTTCCAACTGGGACACGCTGGCGTAGCAGGGGTCACTCACAACCGCTTTCACCGAGTCCGGTGAAAGGGAGGCTTTGTTGTCGTAGACGAGCGATTGGAGGGCCGGTCGAAGCGTCGATCTCAGCTCGGGGTCGGATCGTGCGGACTCGTAGAGGTCGTTCCACCGGCCGCGAAGCGTCAGGTCGTCAAGCGACGGCTCGGGCCGGTTTCGCATCTCATAGGCCAGTTGGGCCGCCATCGATCGCGCCGTGCCGACGGACCAGTCAGCACGACTCAGAAAGGGTTCGGCGATTCGTTCAACCTCGATGCCGGGACATGCGGCGTGCAGGGCGGTCAGGTATGGCGACGGCTGCAGGGATCGCCCGTTCTCGTCTGCGGCCGCGTAGGTGGCGAGCAACGATTCACTCGGCCGCGTGCAGGCCACGTAGAGCAGCAGCGCCTCATCGAGCACCCGTTGTGCCCGCGGTACTCCAAGGCGCACACCCCGCTGTTCGAGCCATCTGCGATCGTCATCGTTGAGGATCGAGTCTTCGGCGGGGATTGCGGGGAAGAGTCCCTCGTTCAAACCGAGAAGGACTAGCGCCTTGATTTCGGGATGCCGGCTTCGCTCGATCGAGCCGACCAGCACCTGATCCAGCATCGGCGGCGCCAGACCGAGCGTGAGCTGCGTTAGAGCTGCGTCCAGGATCGCCCCCAATTCAGCAACGCCGAAGTACTGATCAGCGAGCGATGTTTCCAGATCAGCCAGCAGGGCGTCCACGTCCCGAAGGATCTGCCGATGGGCTTCTCCCTGATCGAGGTCGCCCTCGTCGTCGGCCTCTCGCGCCCACTCGTCGATGCGTGTCTCCACATGGAGCTGCTGCAGCACGGTCCGCAGGCCGGCAGACCACGCGGCCCCGGTCGCGGAGGCAAGGCGGGCCACCTGCACCCAATTGTCCACGTCGCGAACAAACTCCAGGCGGGCCACGTTACGGCGGCGGTCGTAGACTTCGGCCAATTCTTCACTCATATCGCGTGATCGCGGCGGGGCCTTCCAGGGATCGCCGACCCAGCTAACGCGTCCGGACACGCCGGTGGCCAGAATGTGGTTTTCCAAGGCATTGGCGAGATCGTCCGTCAGCGACAGCAGCCCGGTTTTGAGCAGTGCTCGAACGGGCCTCGGAGCGTAGTCTTCCGCCGCGACCGCCACCAGGCCGCGGATGAGCTCGACCAGCGGGTGGTGGGCTGTCGGGCGTCTGCGATCGATGAAAAAGGGGATGTCGTGCGATTGCAGCGCCGCGGACAGCAGCGCGTAGTAGGGTTCCAGGTCGCGCACGACGATCGCTATGTCACGGTAGCGGAGCGGCTCGTTCGTCCGTTGCACAAGCGAAAGCACCTGCGAGACGGCAAATGCGACTTCGGTCCGCCGGTCGGCGGCCTCTACGATCCGGATTGCCCCCGGGGGTATCGGCTCGTTTCGTGCGACGCCGAAAAGGGAGGACTCCAGCCGGGCCAACCCGGGCGATCGTTCAAAGCGCTTCGGCGACTCGACCAGTCTGAGGGCCGGCTCGATGGTCATTTCCCGTTCGTGCAACAGGTCGGTGAGCTCTCGGATCATGCGCCCCGTGCGAGCGAACAACTCGCAGGACCGCTCACGCGGCGGCCGCGTGTCGGCCACACGGTCGGGATCGATCAGGGCGGTGACCTCGACCCGCTCGGCCTTCGATGCCAGAGCGGCCAGCATAAGCACTTCCTGCCGCGAGAAACCCGCAAAACCGTCCACCCACAGTGACGTCCCGTCGAGCCAGTCGCAGCAATCGAGCGACGATCGGGCCGCGTCCAGGTGCTGCGTGTGGTCCAAGCGATCGGGGCCGAGTGCGCCAAGATAAGCCTCGTAGAGCAAACGCAGGTCGTGGAGCTTAGCCGTCTGCAGCGGGTCGTCTGTCGGCACGTTGCCTGCGATGAGCGCGTCGGGAGCCACCCCCTCCTCAATGAGCTCGGCGATGGTTGCGCCGAGCCGCTCGATGAATCCGCTCTGCGTACGGCTATGGCGATAGTAGCGCAGCTCGCTGCCACGTTTCAGCAGCAAGAGCCGCAGCATCATGGCGCGTGCAGCCGGTGTCAGGGCCGTTCGGGCGCCAGCGCCGGTCGTCGCGAGGACGCGGTAGGCCAGTCGTTTGAAGCTGAGCACACAGGCCCGGTGGGTAACGAAGCCGTCGACGCCGTCGATCAGCATGCGTTCTGTTTGCAGGCTGGCCTGTTCAGGGACGAGGAGGATCAGCGGAGGCCCGTCCACAGGTGAATTGCGAAGTGCATCGTGAATGCACCGGAGGCAATGAGCGGTCTTCCCGGTCCCCGCGCGGCCGACGACGAAACGAACGGACATGGCCGATATCTCTTAAGTCATCGCTGTCACGGGGTCAAACGCGAAGGCCGCCCCAAGGGCCGTGGTGGAGAGACAGAGGCTGGTAGGATCTGGTGGCGATGGGCCTGGCACCCGTGTTTGGAAATCCGGTGTGCCGCATTGAGGCGGGCAGGGAGCGGAAAAGCGGGTGATGAGATTCGAACTCACGACATTCACGTTGGCAACGTGACGCTCTACC